>JAJRQZ010000022.1 GCA_024279935.1 Bacteroidota bacterium | reverse complement strand
TTCCGGAAAAAACGGTAACCTGGTCTGGGGCATAATGGTATCATTTTAAAATCACAGGTGCAAATGTAATAAAATTTGACATTGTGTTTTTGTTCAGTACGTTATGACTTTAAACCGGTGATACGGGTCAGTTGTTCTGAACTTAGTATTGCAACGGTCTTTTAAAGTTCCATTACCATAAGGTATTATAAAGGCATAAAAAAAGCCTCCCATTTCAGGAGGCTTTTTTTATTTTGCGTTCTTTAAAGACCAAAGCTTATCCCGAACTTTGCGCTGCTCAAACCTGTATAACCAAGCTCGGCAAACAAGCCCATTCCGGGCGAGAACATCCATCGGCCACCAACAAAGACGTCCGGCTCGGGGATAGAGCCATATCCTTGACCGGCAATTGAGATTCCAAACCCTACACCTCCGTAGGCGTCGAATTCATCGCTTTGAAAAGCATGCACATGCCATGCAGCACGGCCGCCGATATAAAACTTCGGATAAATATCAATGCCATTGTCGGCAAATTGAAACTCCGTCAAGCCGCCAAAGGATACCAATCCCACATTGCCTGTTGGAATAAGCCCGAACTCGCCACTAAAGTTTACAGTAGGAATGAAGCCGTTGCTATGAGGCAATCCTGTGCCTGCATTGAACATTATGCTTCCCTTTTCAAAAACATGCTGAGCATTAACACCCAATGTGATTACAGCAAACATGCTGATCAAGATCAATTTTCTCATAATAATTATTATAATTTAACAATTCCATTAAAAAAATATTATTTAGCGTAGCTTATAGCCCGCGTCTCGCGAATAACGGTAATTTTAATCTGTCCTGGGTAAGTCATTTCTTCCTGTATCTGTCGCGAAAGTTCATACGAAAGCTTATCAGCCTCGCTATCGGTTACTTTATCGGCGCCAACTATAACCCTGAGTTCGCGCCCTGCCTGGATGGCGTAGGTTTTTACAACCCCGGGATAAGCCAGGGCAAGGCCCTCAAGTTTTTTAAGGCGCTGAATATAAGCGTCAACGATTTCGCGGCGGGCGCCCGGCCTCGCCCCCGAAATGGCATCGCAAACCTGAACGATGGGTGCAATCATCGTTTCCATTTCTATTTCGTCGTGGTGGGCGCCGATAGCATTGCAGACATCGTGTTTCTCACGGTATTTCTCAGCCAGTTTCATCCCCAATAATGCATGGGGCAGCTCGGCTTCGTTCTCCGCTATCTTGCCGATGTCGTGCAGCAGGCCAGCCCTTTTGGCAATTTTCGGGTTTAAGCCCAGCTCAGAGGCCATGGTAGCACTTAAGTTGGCAACCTCTATGGAGTGGGCCAATAAATTCTGGCCATAGGACGAGCGGTATTTCATCTTGCCTATTAATTTGATGAGCTCGTGATGAACATTGTGTATGCCCAGGTCGATTATAGTCCTCTTGCCTCTTTCGACAATCTCCTGCTCCACCTCGTTTTTGGTCTTAGCCACAACTTCCTCGATACGGGCCGGGTGTATCCTTCCGTCGGTAACAAGTTTTTGAAGCGAAAGGCGGGCCACCTCCCTGCGGATGGGGTCGAAGCCTGAAAGCAGAATCGCGTCAGGGCTGTCGTCTATGATAATCTCGATTCCCGTCATGGCCTCCAAAGCCCTTATGTTGCGCCCCTCTCTCCCTATGATTCTGCCTTTTATGGCATCGCTGTCGATATTGAACACGGTAACAGTATTTTCTATTGCGTGCTCGGCGGCTGTTCTTTGTATCGTTTCGATAACAATTTTTTTGGCTTGCTGGTTTGCGGTAATCTTAGCCTCTTCCATGATATCCTTGATGTGGACCATGGCTTCCGATTTTGCCTCGCCCTTCAGGGTTTCCACCAGCTCCTTTTTTGCCTCTTCTGCCGAAAGATGACTGATTTCCTCAAGCATCTTAACTTGGTTTTTATGCATCTTATCAACTTCCTCTTGTTTTTTGTCGAGTATCTCCAGCTGGTTTCCTAAGTTGTTCTTAAGCGCATCGAATTCGCGCTGCTTCCTCTGTGCTTCCTCAATCTTTTTCGACAAAGTGCTTTCTTTCTGCTTTATTCGATTTTCAGCAACTTGAATCTTGTTGTTTCTTTCGTTAATTAGTTTTTCATGCTCTGACCTTAACTGAAGGAACTTTTCCTTTGCCTGTAAGATTTTTTCTTTCTTTATCACTTCGGCTTTTTCCCTGGATTCCTCCATTCTTTCCTTAGCCTCCTGTAATTTTTCTTTGGCAGCCTCCATCAGCGATTCGCTGTCCTTGACAATCGACTTTCGTAAAACCGATTTAGCAAGGAAAAACCCAACACCAACGGAAACTATAGCAATTGCGATGTAAACTATTATCTCTCCCATCATTTATTTGTTTTGTGAGCAAATAGCTTGAAAAAAATAAAACCCGCAAAATTCAGGAGTTTTGTAAACCCCGATTATGGAACGCATGGGGCTGCCGGGATATTCGAACGTCCAGCGTCCTCCTTTTGCAAGGAGAATCCCCTGACGTTAAAGCCAGGGTACTCAGGCCTGTCCTACCATCCTTGAGCTTGTCCCCAATTATTATACTGTTGAGTTTACAAACTGTTGAACTAAGCGGGTAATATTATATTTTAAAGAACTCTTTTCAATTTTCGTCAGATAACTGCCTTGCGAGCAAATCATCTATCTCCGATAACTTTTTCAACATCTCTTCATCACGAAATGTTTTCTCATATTCCAGATGTATTGAATTTGCAGCGAACTGCAACGACATCATCGCGAATAAATCTTGATGATCTTTGTATTCAAACGCATTTGAATAATCTTTTATTGCCTGGTTAACCCTCTTTGCGGCTTCCCTGACCTCTTCCTCGTCGCTTTGGTTTATTGTCAAACTGTATGGCCTTCCTGCAATAGATACATTAATATTAACTTTCTTTTCGGTCACACCCAAACAAATATATTAATCACTTAAAACTTCAATACACTTTTCAATCTCCACTAAAAGATTATCGATCTTTTTTCTACCCTCTTCAACTCCAAGTTCTACTTCAAGCGTATCTGCTATAGTATAGTTAAAAATTTCACTTTTTTTCTGCTTAAGCTCACGGCTGATCCTCGATTTCTCGTCGCTCAGCCTTTCCAACAATATTTTGAGCTCTTCGTTTTCTTTACTTAAAAATATATTCTTTTCAATTAATTTCCTAACTTTATGCTCTATTCCGGAAACTAAAGTTTGTTCACTTAACATATTATTATGTAAATTTAACAACGCAAAATTAACTAAACAAATTGAATTCACAAAGAATTAATTTCAACGATTAAACTATTGACTAATAAATCCTAAGAAAAAATTGTATGAAAGAAGAGTTTCTAAGCTACCTCTGGTCGAATAAATTATTAAGAAACGACTTATTGACCACAGACAATCAGAGCCTTAGCATTTTAAGCCCGGGTGTGCTAAATAGGGACAGCGGCCCTGATTTTTTTAATGCCCGCCTTAATATCGGAGGGCAAACCTGGGCCGGGAACATTGAGATCCACATAAACTCGTCTGATTGGGAAAAACATGGACATCAGGATGATGATAACTATGACAATATAATCCTGCATATTGTTTATAATAACGATTTGATAATCAAAAGGAAATCCGGCGAGAAAATCCCTTGCCTGGAATTAATGGGAAGCTTCGATGAAAAGTTAATTGATATTTATGAGGACTTCATGTCGTCGAAGGCATGGATAGCCTGCGCAAACATAATCTCTACGGTAGATCATTTAAGCCTGCATTCGTGGCTCGACAATATCGGCATCGAGCGACTACAAGATAAATCGGCACTGTTTATCAACGACTTACATCTGTCGAACAATAACTTTCAGGAATTGTTTTACCAGAAACTAGCTCGTGCTTTTGGTTTTAACACCAACTCGGAAGCCTTTGAATTACTTGCCAAACAGCTGGTGTCGTCAGTTTTTGCTAAGCACCTGGACAACAAATTTCAAATCGAGGCCTTGCTTTTCGGTCAGGCCGGTTTTCTTAACACCGTTGTTAAAGATGATTATCATTACAAATTAAAAAAAGAATTTGTTTTCCTCTCGCATAAGTATAAGCTAAAACCCCTTGACGTTAAAATATGGAAGCACCTGCGAATGCGGCCAGGGAATTTCCCATGTATCAGAATATCGCAATTTGCCGATCTCTTGCACAAATCCTCGGCAAAACTAGTAAATATCGTAGAAACACAAAAGCTCGGGAATGTTATAAACCTCCTTGAATGCACGGCCTCTGCTTATTGGGACAATCATTACCGCTTCGGGAAAACCGTTAAAAAAACATCCAGGAAAAAATTAGGGAAGTCATCAATCAACCTATTGCTTATAAATACCATTGTTCCATTTATGTTCACTTATGGCCGACTGAACAATATGGTGGAACTGGAGGATAAAGCAGTCAGGTGGCTTGAAACGATAAAGCCGGAAAACAATAATATTTGCCATAATTTCAGTAAATTGGGCATCAAGCCGATAAACGCTTTTCAAAGCCAGGCCCTGATTCAACTTCATAAAAATTATTGCAGACAAAAAAAATGCTTGCATTGCAGGATTGGATATAAACTAATGAGTTGAAGACCAGTGCTGAAGCCAGAGGCTTGTTGATACCGATTAATGCGTTCCGTCCTTGGCGGCATTAAGCCTGCCCGAATGCGGGCTGAGACTATCGTCCTTCAATTCATCGAACCTTCTTTTTCTAAGTATATAATGCTCAAAAACTATATTGCCCCTATAAATCATGCTAAGGTGTCTTTGTTTTAATTTTTTGCGCTTTTGCTTGAGCTTGCCTGAATTACGATAAAAATAGAAATGTGCTTTGATAACTGCGCAGGTATCGGAAAAACCGGCTTGGAAAAGGAATTTAATCCCGGCAACACCATCAAGGAATAGCCTAAGTATAAATACTTTAAGAAGCTCATCCTGAGGCAGGTTCTTATATAACAGGCTGAAGTTGTTCCGGAAGTTCAAATACGTCTTCCTAGAGGATTTTTTAGGAAGTGTCCCCCCGCCCACATGAAAGACAGTTGACGAAGGACAGACCATTATTCGGTAAGCTGAATTCTTCATCCTCCAACAGAGGTCAATTTCCTCCATGTGCGCGAAGAAGTCGGCGTCGAAGCCGTTATGGTCATGAAAAACATCGGAGCGGACCATCATGCAGGCACCGCTTGCCCAAAAAACTTCCCGCTCGTCGTCATATTGTCCCTTATCGTTTTCCAATGATTGAAAAAGCCTCCCCCGACAAAAGGGATAGCCATATTTATCGATAAACCCACCTGAGCCACCTGCATACTCGAATTTCCCCTTTTCATAAAACGAAAGAATCTTTGGTTGGCAGGCGGCAATATCGTCATTGGCCTCCATCAAGCCCTCAAGAGGTTTTACCCAGTCAGTGCTAACCTCAATATCGGAGTTCAAGAGGATATAATATCTGTAAGCCTTTGACCGTATCGCGTTTAAGGCCTCATTATAGCCGCCGGCATAGCCGGTGTTGGCTTTGTTGAGGATCAAGCTCACATTGGGGAATTTATTTTTCAGCAAGTCAACTGAATCATCGGTCGAGCAATTGTCGGCAACCCAAACATCAGCGTCCTTAACCGATTTTTCGATTACCCCCGGAAGAAAATCGTTAAGAAACTTCCTGCCATTATAATTTAAAATTACAACTGCTGTTTTTTTCAAGATTCAATAAATATTCGTTTCGGAAAATAAAGGAGCAAATGTAAATTAATTATCTGTTATCTGAACGTAGGATTAACGCGGAAGGTTATAATTATCGTTTTGCTTCGAGCCCCAGCTGTCCACATCGTTATTTTTGTTTTGAACATTACCAATGCCGCTTAACCTATTAATAAAAGATCTCCAATTATAATTGGCCAACTCTCCGATAGCATTTGAATGTATCAGCTGAAAATCGTCGGTAGCAATATCATGAGTATAAAAAACAAACTTTATATCTTTCTGGTTATCTGGCAGTACGTAATAATGCCAGATCTCATAAGGGTATGAAAAAGGCTCACTATAATTCTGGCTGATAACATCCGGTGCGCCATACTTTAAGAATATCCTGCCCCTATCGGTATAAAATCCCGGAATATTTACGGCACTGAAACCTTTATTTACCTGCAAAACCACGGCTTTGTATCGTGACCATGCGTCCAAAGGGTTTAATTGGTTGCGGTTTACCCAGAAATTCAGAAAATACTTTTGAAGGTTTTCGATAACGGTATCATTGATCAATAGGGCATTTGCAAAAGTTTTCTCGAATTCGGTAGAAATAGGATCAATCCAGCTAATGAACTTCTTCAAGGTATCAATGTTGTTTATGGCGCTAACAAAAGAATCCGATGGGTCGATAGAGTAAATTTCGTTCATATCCACTTTTATCCGAGGATTGATTCTTTGAAAAAAAATCTTTTTAGAAGTGATGAGCTCGTTTTCCCGGTTTCGTGCCTCAACCACCAAATAATAGTTTCCGCTCGGAAGTGTGCTAATATCGATATTACCCATTATTGAATTAACCTTGTCGGCTTTCTTTCTCTGCACAACAGTAAATTTTCCAAGCCCCTTGTCCAACTCAAAAGGGCGTAAATAATAAGTTAAAAGGAAATTCTCGTTTAAACCATCTATTTTATTGTTGTAAAGTTCAGTATAAAACTTTAAAGCATTGGTGTTCTGAGGGAAGAAATTAAAAACATAAGGTAACATAAAATATCCGTTACGAGTAAAGGTTCCCGCGGAATCAGACTTCTCATAAGATGACAAAAACATAATGTCCGAGAAGCTATTCTCAGCTTTCGGGAAATTGATCATATACGAATCTAAGCTCACCAAAGGCTTTTGGCCAGAATTAAGGTCCTTCATTTTCAATTCAATATCAAAAGTTCCGTTACCAAGGGCAAAGCGCTGAATATCGAGGAAGTTCGGAAACCCTTCGAGAGTATCGGAAACAGAAGGGCCTTTAAGCTCATATTTAGCAAAATCGACTATCGAGTCATTTTGCCTAAAAATAATTTGAACTTCAACGCTTCCCTGATATTTGTTCTCAGAATTCAGGACATGTTTAACGCTGCTCCCCTTCACTGTCAGATATGTTTCAAGATAAGGCTGGTTGCCAGGCGTGTTGAATGCGGCATACGACATATATGCTTTTAATCCCCCGGCAACGGAAAAGTGGGTTATCAGGCTGAACACCAATATTATGAGCAATTTTTTCATGTGTTTATAATTTTGTAATTAATTGTCATCTAGCATATTATATTTATCATCGGATTTAACAGATTAAGCGGATTTTAGTTTTTCGCAAGCGAAAAACATCCGTTAAATCCGCTTAATCCGATGACTGTATTT
>JAJRQZ010000021.1 GCA_024279935.1 Bacteroidota bacterium | reverse complement strand
AGCCCCATGCTTCAGCGTGGGGCTATATATTTGAAATCTCAGTAGTTTTGGCGGAAATTTCGTGTTTTTCAAACAAAAATTGTGACAAAACGGATAGGTAACCAATGAGTTAATATTTTTCTCTACTGCTGAGTAGTAACATTCTTTTTATATAAAGATGGATAACCTGGTAATATAGATTCATTTTCAATAAAATTGAATCTTTACATTGACCCAATAGGCATATAGTGCCATCCTCCAGCATATCAACTCTTACATCACTAAACCGGCCAATAATTTCTTTTCTTTTCAAGACATTACCGGCTGTATCAACTGTTAAATTCGAAATACCGCTTAGGGCATTTTTTGAATCTGACATTCCCATGTCATCAATAAATTCTAACGACATAGAAATATTGCCATCGTCTCTTATGTTCATGCCGTAATTATAAAATCCAAAATTAGGCGGTATTGGCTTTGACCAAAATAAGTCGAAATCGGAATTGAATTTAATCAGGTTAAGGGAGTTTAACGAGTCTAAAATGTATAAATTACCATTTACAACTGCATCAGTAGTCGGGAGTAATAAAAGGTATAGGTTCTGGTTATTATCCACAACGAAATCTTTTGGCAACACGGTAACACGACTTCCAAGCCCATCAATATTCTCGGTGTAAATGTCGAGTGCCTTTTTAAAATCCCCCTTTTCGTCTAATTTAACCAATGCACTGTGCGGTGGGTTATAAAAGTCAGTATATTCATGGTAAAAAATAGTGTCCTTCAAATTAAGTGTATCGTTATATTGAAAAAGCATATATGAGTTGTTTTCGGTGTCAACAGTACATAACTCATTGCCGTATTATTGTTTATACACAGTATGATATCCCCACTCAAAGACAGTTTGGGCCCAATTTAAACTTGTTGCTAAAAGTAGAATACCAAAAACAGCAAATTGCTTTTTCATAATAATTCGATTTGTACGTTATTTTTATTGAATTTGAATAAATACACTAATTTTTTATAAAGGTAACAATATTGTTAGTAACATATTTGTTATGCCTTCATCGCAAAAGCAATACTTTATATGAAAACGTGTTGCGCCCGACTTTTAGGCTGACGATGTAAGTTCCGTTCTTCAGTCCGTCATCAGGGGTCCAGCTAATTTCATCCCAAGTATTGTTTGTTTGAATATCAGGATAATAAAACAAAGTATTTGCTTGCATATCTGTAATCTTCAGCACTGCTTTCCCTTCAAGGGAATTCACTTTTATACTTAGCTTATTCCTGAATGGGTTTGGTAACACTTTCAAGAACTTATCTATCGATTGTGTTTCTTCGACCGAGCTGCCGATAAAAGCAACCGCCTTGGAGCTTGACAAGGCAATATGGCCGTTTATTTCCGATTGCCAGATACAGTAAACATAATAAGCCTCTGTTCCCCAGCCATCTGCCGATTCACCGAAAAACAGTTCCGGGTTAGAATCTTCATGATTGTTATTGCTGATATGGGCGCTGTCTTCCCAGCCATATTCGCCCATGGAACAGAAGATTCCGGAATTATTTCCCTCCCCTATTGTAAAAGCCGTATAATGCGGCAAGAAAAACGGTTCCCGCACAGCGATATCCCAGTTTACCATGCTCACTTCCCTAATATCGGGTTTTCCAAAGTTTGATACTGAATAAATCTGATAATAATTGCTGTTGCCGTTTAGTACTTTTATCTCATTGTCGTTAATCCAAATAAAGCCATTTTCGCCCCAGCCAAAGACAGCGTTCGATATGCTTAGATCCTCGCTGTTGCCTGCTGAATCTATATAATATGCCTCTGTCCATACCTTGTCGGCAGTATCGGCGTTATATTTATAGTCGGCCAGGTATAAATGCGACCCTGAGCTTTCGTTTTTTTGCCAGCAGGCCTGGTCATACCTGACAATTATATTGAAAGCATTGGTGTCCAGCAACCTTATCCGCTCGGTATAAACCGAGTCCATATAAAATTTTAGCTCGGCAGCATAAACAGAGCTGTCGGCCGTAAAGCTTATCAGTTCATCCGACAGTATATAATCGCTTATGTTCAACTGCGGGCTTCCCGTATTGATTCGAACTTGTTCGCCAAGGCTGTCGTTATCATAATATTTTGACGCATAGATGTTTTTATAGCCGCTTTGGTCGGAGATATAAAACAAATAGCCCAGGTAGTCGGGGTGGAAAACATCTTTGAACATTGGTTTCAGGTAATTAACGCCATTGGTTTTTAATATGCTGACAGTGTCATTCCCCAGAGTCAGGTTCATTTTCATTATTGATGAATTAACATCATTTTCCTGATAGAACATCCATGCCTCGCTCCAGAAAGGGTAAACAAAGGGACTGGAATAGTTGTTCACGGTATCGGTTATTATTTGCTCATCGGCCCAGTGGTAAATTTCCTGAGAATATATATTGAGGGCAAGTATCGCAAATAGGGGCAGTAATAACTTTTTCATCTTGTGTTTTTTTGTAAAGATAATAAAAAACCTCCTGCGATGCAAGCAAAGCAGGAGGTTTTTCGACAAAATAATTTATGCTGTCAACTAGTCAACATTATCATGTAAAAACGAATTATCAGATTTAATCACGGTGTTTTTTTTACTGTCCTCTCCCAGCGTGTGGCGCGACACTATTGATTCGGAAGAATAATCAGGATCTTTAAGCTCGACATTCTTTCGCATATAGGCCGGTTGGTTTTCCAGTTCGCTCATCTTTCCTGGGCTCCTGAAGCTCATGCTCATGCTTTTTAGCCTGCTAATCCGGTCATTGGCATTTTTCTTGATGATTTTGCTCTCGTTGTCGAGCGTTTCCGTAGATGAGGAATCGGTAATCCCGCCCGTATCAAATTTATTCTCTGTTGAAACAGTTTTTTTAATTAGGGTAAATGATTCGCTTTCCGGATGTTGTTCGTTGGCTTCGGCCGACTCTTCCCCCATTAAGTTATGAACTATACGCGGACTTTCAACAATCTTGTGCGAAGCATAATCCGTATTGGCTATTGGTTTGTTGATGAGGTGAATAGCGTCCTTGTCATCGTTTTTTTCGCTTTCCGTGCCCTTTGTTTCATGCAATTCGGCATTCGCCTTTGCAACAGATGTTTCAGCAGTGCTATCTGCCTTAGGTACGTTCTCTGCCGGGCTTTCCTTGTCTGGCGAAGTTTTCCCGGCCGGAATGTTGCTGCCGTATAAATCATGCTTTTTGCGGGTTTGTTTTTCTCCTTCATTTTTTTTGGAAGGTGAGTCGAAGCCAGTAGCTATAACTGTAATAGCAATATTGTTCCCGAGGGATTCGTCTTCGCCCAAACCCCAGATAACATCGGCTTCATGGCCACTGGCGCCCTGAACATGCTCGGTGATCTCAGAAATCTCGTCCATAGTGATGTCATCGGTCCCTGAAACGATATGAAGCAATATATTCGTTGCCCCGTTAATGTCGTTGTCGTTTAGCAGAGGGGAGTTCATGGCGTCCTCTATTGCCTTCGAGGCCCTCTCTTGGCCTTCTGCCATTGCCTGGCCCATAATTGCCTTTCCCGAATCCTTGATCACGGTCTTCACATCCTCGAAGTCGGTATTTACCTTGCCCGTAGCAGTAATGATTTCGGCTATGCCCTTGGCGGCGATAGTAAGCACGTTGTCGGCCTTGGCGAAGGCTTCGGTAACGGAAAGGTTACCATACTGGACCCTCAGCTTATCGTTGTTGATAACCAAAAGAGTATCAACGTTTTTCTTTATTTCCTCTACTCCCTGATAGGCTTGCAACGTTCTTCTCCTGCCCTCCCATGCAAAAGGAAGGGTAACTATTCCAACGGTAAGTATGCCCATTTCATGAGCCAGCTTAGCGATAACCGGGGCGGCACCGGTGCCTGTTCCGCCGCCCATCCCTGCAGTTACGAACAGCATTTGTGTGTTTTCGCTGAATAATTCCTTTATCTTATCTATTGATTCGTTAGCGGCATTCCTGCCCACCTCGGGCTTGGATCCGGCACCCAGGCCGCCATTGTTCCCGATCTCTATCTTAACAGGCACCGGACTGTCTTGAAGTGCCTGGATATCAGTATTGCAAACGGCAAAATCAACACCCTTTATTCCCTGCTTGAACATGTGGTTTACGGCGTTGGAACCACCACCGCCAACACCCAACACCTTAATGATCGAAGGTGTTTGCTTAGATTGAAAAGTTATCATTTCCGGCATAAATATTAGTTTGTTTAAAATTATTACTATTGAAATTCTATTTTTTTATTGATCGATATTTTTTTAACAAAAGAAAGTTAATTGTTATTGAACGGAATCGTCGTCGAACCACTGTTTTATAATATCCAAGAACCTGCTTGTCCCCGTTTTTCCGTCCTCCGGTTTTTTCTTCATCTTTTTCCCCTTTTTAGGTTCCGCAGCTTCCTCATCTTTTGGGCCATCTTTTTCGAATTTATTGCTAAGCTCGAACCTGATTTCGGAATTGAAGCGGTTGATGCCTTCTATCACCAGCCCGATGCCCGTTGAATACATGGGGCTGGCCATTTCGTCGGAAACCTCCTTTGCGAGATGTTCGTTAGGATAGCCAATACGGGTATCCATACCTGTAATGAACTCGGTAAGCTGGTCGATATGTTTTAGCTGTGCCCCGCCACCGGTGAGGACTATTCCCGCGATAAGTTTTTTCTCGAAGCCGGAGTTGTTTATCTCGAACGATATATACTGTACTATCTCCTCCATGCGCGCCTGTATTATATTGGCAAGGTTCTTCAAGCTTATCTCTTTGGGCTGCCTTCCGCGCAGACCCGGGATGGCGACCACTTCGTCATCACGGTTCTCGTTGGCAAGCGCGGAGCCGAACTTCACCTTTAGTTCCTCGGCATGTTTTTTAATGATGGTGCAGCCTTCTTTCACGTCCTCTGTAACAACATCGCCGCCAAATGGTATCACGGCCGTATGCCTTATCACATTATCATGAAATATGGCTATGTCGGTTGTTCCGCCGCCAATGTCAACTAAAACAACACCGGCCTCTTTTTCTTCCTCTCCCAATACGGCATCTGCCGAGGCTATTGGCTCCAGTATCAAGTCAACCATTTCCAGGTTTGCCTTGCGGATACACTTATAAATGTTCTTGGCCGCGGCCGTCTGCCCTATTATTATATGGAAATTGGCCTCCAGGGTATTGCCTAGCATGCCAACAGGCTCTCTTATATCCGACTCGTTATCAATAACATAATCCTGTGCGATTACGTCGATGATTTCCTCGCCGGGAGCCATTCCCAGCTTATACATCTTTTGAGTAAGTGCCTCCACTTCCGCAAGGCTTATTTCCTTGTCGGGATCTTCCCGTATTATCGTCCCTCTGTGCTGATGGCTCTTGATGTGCTGCCCGGCAATGCCTACGTTGACGTATTTAATGTCAACGCCCGATTTCGCTTCTGCCATATCAACAGCGGTCCTGATGGATTTAACAGTGTTCTCGATATTGGCCACAACGCCCCTCTTAACTCCTATCGACTCGGTTTTACCATAACCCAGGATTTCGATTTTGCCAAATTCGTTTTTCCTGCCTACGATGCAAGCAATTTTAGTTGTTCCGATGTCGAGACCTACAATAATTTCCGATTCCATGACTTATATTTTTTCTTAAACATTATTTTGCGCATACTATTTGCCCATCAAATTTTAAATTGATGGATTTATATTTATTCAAACCTTCTTCCAGTAAAGCCTGACTGTAAAAAGCCTGTAAGTTCCTTAGTTTTATATCCAGTTTCTTCAGATCCCCCATGATAATCGTTTGATTTCCCAATTCGGGTATCAGCTCGAATTCTTTTTTGCTGTTCAGGTATATTTGGTTTATTTGTGCCTTTAAAAAATCATTCTTATTTATTTTTTTGCCAATGCAATAATTTCCCTGAGGGAAGTTGTATCGTAAATCGTGTCGTAAACATTGCTATGCCCCTTTTGGGCAGGAATATTTATATATCCGTTTACCACCAATACCCTTGCCGAATAATTATTGCTGAGCGGTAATATATCGCCCTCTCCCGTAATATAATAGCCCTTTGATTTTTTGTTGAAGATTCTGATCAAAGGCTTTTTCTCCTTAACATTAACCATGATCTCGCCTTTAATACCTGTAAAAATATCAAGCTCGTCCACATAAGGATTTCTGACCAGCATGTCCTCCAGGCTTGGAATTTTAAGGTTCATAAGTTCGGCAGAATCAATATTTTGTATCTTTTTTAGCTCAGATGATACGGAATCTGCGTTAAGAAATCCCTTGTCCGTATCCCGATAAATGTTTATAGTGGTGGACGACACTTTTGTTTTGCCTCCTTTTACGGCCACAAACACAAAAAGCCCTGCAATGGCAAGGGTGTAAATTATCAATAACGATATTTTAATGGTCTTGATCATCGTTTTTTTAATAAATCTTTTAATTCTTCGGCCAGTACGCCAATATTTCCTGCGCCCAGGCTTAGCAATAATTCTATATCATTTTCTTTTACATATTCTTTCAACTCCTGCTTTGAAAGAATTTTTTTATTTTTCTTATTAATTTTTTCCAGGATAATAGCCGATGTAACGCCCTTGATGGGTAATTCGCGGGCCGGATAGATCCCTAGCAAGATAATGTCGTCGGCCATTTGCAACGATTGTGCAAAACCACCGGCAAAATCGCGGGTGCGCGAAAACAGATGGGGCTGAAAAACAACGGTCAGTTTTTTGTCGGGATATAATTCCTTGATGGCAGCCAAAGTCATCTCTATTTCCCTGGGGTGATGTGCATAATCGTCGATGAAAATCATACCGGCATTATTGACCTTATATTCGAAGCGACGTTCCACACCTGCAAATGTTTCTAAGCCGGTTTTTATATCTTCCTCTTTTACACCTAGCTGCAATGCCGCAGATGCAGCAGCCATCGCATTTTCAATATAATGCCTGCCCGGGATTCGCATTCTTATTCTCTCAATTCTCGATGTCGGGAAAATAAAGTCGAACATAAATTCCCCATCGAGGATATGAATGCTTTCGGCTCTGTAATCAGCGTTTTTCGTCAGGCCGTAACTAATGCTCTTGGTTGAGATATCCTCAAACTTCCCAACTCCATCGTTTAATATCAACAGCCCGTCTTTGTCAGTACGCCCGGCGAAAGCAGCAAAACCGGCCTTTATTCCATCAGTATTCGTATAAACATCGAGATGGTCGTCATCAACTGACGATATTATGGAGATATCAGGCTCCAGCCACAAAAACGACCTGTCGTACTCATCGGCCTCAAGTATTAAATAATCCGTGTCCTTGCTTATGATCGTATTATTCGAATAATTGTTCATCACCCCGCCGATGAGGGCTGTTACGTTTTTTTTCGCTTTAAAAAGGATGTGGGCCAAAATCGAGCTTATCGATGTTTTGCCATGGGTTCCGGCCACGGCAATCGTAAAATATTCCTTCGACAGCAATCCCAAAAATTGCGACCTCTTGATCATTGGCAGCGATGAGCCATCGATATGGCGGAACTCTTTATTTGTTTTAGGTATTGCCGGAGTATAAACCACCAAATCGGTATTGCTGGGGATTGCTTCCACATCCTCCTTGAAATGAATAAACATACCTTCGTCCATCAAGGCCGAGGTCAGTTTTGAAGGCGTTGAGTCGTAACCGTGGATCTCGATGCCCAGCGAGGCACAATATCTGGCTAGCGCGCTCATTCCGATGCCTCCGATACCCAGGAAATACAATATTCTCAAGTCTTCTATTTTCATCTCTTCAATAGTTTAACTGCCTGACCCACTATGGCTTTAGTAGCATCAGGGGTTTTAAAATCCCTTATGTTCATTATCAGTTCCGATTTCTTGTTTTCATCTAGCATGAAGTGGTTTACCAACGACATCAATTTATTGGGCGCTTCCTTTTCTTTCAAAACAAGGGCGGCTCCCCCGTCCACCAACGACATAGCATTTTTTGTTTGATGATCCTCGGCCGCTGTTGGCAGGGGAATAAAGATTGCCGGTTTTTCCAGTTGAACTATTTCCGCAAGGGCTATCGCACCTGACCGCGAGACTACAAAATCGGCTGCGGCATAAGCCATTTCCATCCTCATGATGAATTTATGGACGAAAACATGATCCGACAAATTATTGTCATTAACCAGTTTTTCGGATTCCTCGAAAGATTCTGTACCTGTTTGCCACAGTATCTGCAAGCCGACTTCGCATAATTGCTTGATGTTTGCCGATATAGCCCTGTTGATTCCCAAAGCGCCCTGAGACCCGCCGATAATAAGCATTATTGGTTTTTTGTGGTCAAGATGAAAAAATTCGCAAGCCTTCTTTTTTGGAATATTTGATTTTGATATTTGTTCCCTGATCGGGCTTCCTGTAACGACTATTTTATCCTTGTCGAAATATTTCTCCATTCCGGGATAGGCAACGCAAACAGTATCAACTGTTCTTGAAAGAAGCCTGTTCGTAATCCCGGGATATGAGTTTTGTTCGAGGATGAGGGTTGGGACCCCTTTTCTGGAAGCCATATAAAGTGTTGGCCCCGAAGCATATCCACCGGTTCCAATTGCAATACCGGGCTTAAAATCATTGATGATTTGCCGTGCTACCAGCAAGCTGCTGATAAGCTTAAAGGGAAAAGCAATATTCCGTTTATCAAGCTTGCGCCGGAAACCACTTATCCAAAGGCCTTTGATATTATATCCTGCCTGAGGCACTTTTTCCATTTCCATCCTGCCCTTGGCGCCCACAAACAGGATTTCGGCATCGGAATATTTTTGTTTTAAGGCATCGGCTATCGCCACTGCCGGAAAGATATGGCCTCCCGTCCCGCCCCCGCTCAACAATATTTTCAATTTGTCCTTATTCATTGTCGTTGGTGCTTAGGACTGCTTCCGCAGAATTTTTGTTCTCAAGATCCTTACTAACGCTTAAAATAATACCTATGGCAAGGCTGGTAAACCAAATTGAGGTCCCTCCCATACTAACCAAAGGCAATGGCTGCCCCGTTACCGGAAGTATATTTACCGCAACACCCATATTTATAAGTGCCTGGAACACCATGCTGAAGCTTACCCCGATAGTGAGGAAGGAACCAAAAGTACCGGGCATTTTTGTAACTATCCTGACGGATCTGTAAAACAGGATCAGGTAGAGGAGTATAATAACAAAGCCTCCTGCAAGACCGTATTCCTCTACGATTATAGCAAAAATAAAATCGGAATATGGATGTGGCAAGAAATTCCGCTGCGTGCTGTTGCCTGGGCCCTTTCCAAAAGGATAGCCGCTTGCAATAGCGATTTTCGCCTGTTCAACCTGATAGTTGTCTGATGATTCGCCTCCATCGACAAAAGTGGCAATCCTGCTTTTCCAAGTTCCGAAACGACCTTGTTTGTCAACAGGCATGAAATACAAAACACTCAAGGCAATCAGCAAAGCGATAATTCCAACGCCTATCATACCAAAGAAGTAAGTTAATTTCACCCTTCCTATGAAGATCAAGACCATGCTTGTGGTAAACAGGAGCGCGGCAGTTGAAAAGTTGGCCGGGAAAATCAAGCCGCATACCAACAAAACAGGAATCATCAAGGGGACGAAAGCAGCCTTGAAATCTTTAATTTGATCTTGTTTCTTTGTTAATTCCCTGGCCAAATAAATTATAAGGGTGATCTTTGCAAGGTCGGAAGTTTGAAAGGTAAGGTTGAACGGTAGCTGAAGCACGCGCTTGGCCTCGTTCAAGTTCAAGCCGAAGATCAATGTTATAAACAACAGCGGAATCGCGATATAAAGTGCAACCTGAAATATCCGCGAGTAATAAGTGTATTTTACAAGATGGGCAAAGTACATTAACAACAAACCTAAAAACAATATAATTGCATGCTTGAGCATATAATATTCGGTGTTCCCACCTTTATATTTCCACGCCAATGTGCCGGTTGAGCTATAAACTGCCAGGAACGAGATTATCGTTAGCAGAAAAACAACCGTCCAGATTATTTTATCACCTTTTATATTTCTCAGGACACTTCCCATTTTTAGTCTTTATAAGGCATTAACTGCCGCTTTAAACTGATTTCCCCTATCCTCGAAGCTCTCGAACAAATCAAAGCTGGCACATGCGGGCGACAAGAGTACTATTTCCCCTTTCTTCGCCAGTTGATATGCGGTAACAACTGCGTCAATAGCGGATTCGGTATCAATTATCAAATCGGCATAACCACTGAACTCATCATGTAATTTGCTGTTGTCGAGGCCTAAGCAAACTATTGCCTTTACTTTTTGTTTCACTAGTTCCTTTACCGAATCATAATTATTACCCTTGTCAACGCCCCCGGCGATCCAAACAATTGGTTTGCTGTAATGTTCCAGGGCATACCATGTTGAATTGACGTTGGTGGCTTTTGAGTCGTTTATAAAAGTTATCCCGTGAACGCTGGATACATATTCCAGGCGATGGGAAACATTTTGAAAATCCGATAAACTTTGTTTTATGGTTTCATTCCTGATTTCCAACAGTTTAGCCTGCACACCCGCTGCCATTGAATTATAAGTGTTGTGACGTCCCTGAAGTGCTAATTGTTCCAATGTCATTGTAAAATCGTTTTTATAGTTATTAATAATTATTTCATCTCCTTTTAAGAATGCTCCTATGCCATAGGCCTTGTCTTCGAGGCTGAACGGAATGATAGTAGCATTAACTTTTTGTGTTTCAAGTAACTTACCGATTGTTTTATCATCAGCATTATAAATGAGCACATCGTTTTTTGTTTGATTTCGGGCAATCCGGAATTTTGATAAGGCATAATTTGCAAATTTATTCCCGTAGCGATCGAGATGGTCCGGAGTTATATTGAGCAAGATGGCAAAATCAGCCTTGAAGGCAAACATGCTATCGAGTTGAAAACTGCTTATTTCCAGAACAAAATAATCATGATCTTTTTCAGCGACCTGCAAGGCGAAACTATCACCCACATTCCCGGCCACTGCCACATCGAATCCGGCAGCCTTCAACATATGATGAACCAGGAGCGTGGTCGTTGTTTTGCCGTTGCTTCCGCTTATGCATATCATTTTAGCCGAAGAGAACCTTGCCGCGAACTCTATTTCCGATATCACCGGAACCCCTTTATCGATGAGGGCCTTAATGAAGGGCACATATCGGGGGATGCCGGGGCTTAGGATTATCTCGTCAGCCGAATTGATGATTTGAAGACTATGCTTTTGTTCCTCGAAATCAATTTCGAATTTTTTAAGAACTCTTTTATATTTATCTTTAATCTTTCCTTTATCGCTCAGAAAAACATCAAAGCCTTTTTTCCTGGCAAGCACGGCCGCTCCTGTCCCGCTCTCGCCCCCTCCAAGGACCACTATGTTTCCCGCTTTTCTCATACATCATATAACTATCTGATTTTAAGTGTTATAATAGTAGTTATCGCCAATGCTATCCCAACTATGAAAAATCTCAGGACAATTTTTGGTTCCGGGTAACCTTTCTTTTGGTAATGGTGGTGCAAAGGCGACATGAGGAATATCCTCCTGCCGGCACCATATTTTTTGCGCGTATATTTGAACCACGAAACCTGAAGTATGACCGAAATGCTCTCGGCAAGAAAAATCCCGCATAAAATCGGAATCAATAATTCTTTACGGATGATAATTGCAAAAACGGCTATTATACCGCCCAGCGAGAGGCTTCCTGTATCGCCCATAAAGACTTGAGCAGGGTAGGTGTTGAACCACAGAAACCCAACTGTCGCGCCTACGAAAGCCGCTATAAATATTGTCAGCTCGCCAACATTAGGCAGGTACATTATGTTCAAATAATCGGCAAAGACAATATTGCCCGACACCCATGCCAGCACCCCGAGAGTGATGCCGATAATGGCCGAGGTGCCTGTTGCCAGGCCGTCCATGCCATCAGTGAGGTTTGCCCCGTTAGAAACACCTGCAATTATAAATATCACGATAGGGATAAAAATCAGGAAAGCCCGTTTTTCGTAACCGTCGCCCATCCACTTTAGCAATACGGCATAGTCGAATTCGTTGTTTTTAAAGAATGGTATCGTGGTTTTTACCGAATGCTTTTCCTCGACGCTGAAATTCGATGAAGGGGAATTCCCGTTTGCGTTGACACTAATATGCTCAACAGACCTTGACTTTTCGCGGGTAACGACATTACTGTTGAAAAACATCACCAAGCCTATTATCAAGCCCAGCACTATCTGTCCGGCAAGCTTGTATTTTCCATTCAAGCCTTCCTTGTTTCTTTTGAACACCTTGATATAATCGTCGAGAAATCCCAATGCGCCCAACCAGACAGTAGTGAAAAGCATCATTATTATGTAAATATTGTCGAGTTTGGCAAAAAGCAGGGCCGGAACTAAAATAGACGCCAGTATTATAAGGCCTCCCATGGTTGGCGTTCCCTGTTTTTCCAACTGCCCTTCCAACCCAAGGTCGCGTATTGTTTCGCCTACCTGTTTGCTGTTGAGGTAATTTATCCAGCGGTTTCCAAACAACAAGCTAATTATCAGTGAAGTAATAACCGCCATTGCTGCACGGAATGAGAGGTACTCAAAAACCCCCGCTCCGGGAAGCTGGTAAGTTTCATGTAGATATTTAAATAAATAATATAGCATATCAGTCTATTTCAAATAATTCTTCAATGATTTCTTTATCGTCAAAAGGATGTTTCACCCCGTTTATCTCTTGATATCTCTCGTGACCCTTTCCGGCAACAAGAATTATATCGCCTTTATCAGCAAGGTTTAAAGCCGTTTTAATGGCTTCGTATCTATCGGGGATTATCAGTGTTCTTGATTTCTTTGCAGGATCGACGCCCGTTTTCATGTCATTGAGGATGCCTTGCGGATCCTCGGTCCGCGGATTATCCGAGGTAAGCACGACCATATCCGACAACCGGCTCGCTATCCGGGCCATCTCGGGACGTTTTGTCTTGTCCCTGTCGCCGCCGGCACCAACAACGGTTATAAGCCTTTCGTTTCCCGTCCTTAGCTTGTTGATGGTTTTTATGACATTTAAAAGAGCATCCGGAGTGTGGGCATAATCAACAATGGCCGAGAGTTGTTTTTTTGCTGAGCTTATTATCTCGAACCTTCCCTCCGCGCCCGGGAGCATGCTCAGTTTTTCCAATACCTCCTTTGGGTCGAAGCCCAAAAGAACGGTTGTCGCAAAAACCGATAATAAGTTATAAGCGTTAAAATCGCCCGAGAGCAATGAGTAAAACTGTATTCCATTGATTTCGAGCAGCATGCCATCGAAGCGGTTCTCAAGTACCTTGGCCTTGAAATCAGCCATCGTTTTCAGTGCGTAAGTATGCTTTTTTGCCAGGGTGTTCTGAAGCATCACCCTGCCGTTCTTATCATCGAGGTTCACAAGGGCAAAAGCATCGGGGCTTAATTCGTCGAAAAACTTCTTCTTTGCGCTTAAGTACTCTTTAAAAGTTTTGTGATAATCAAGATGATCGTGGGTGATATTGCTGAAAATGGCAACTTTGAACCTTAGTCCGGCAATCCTGTCCTGATGTATGGCGTGAGAGCTGACTTCCATAAAAACATAGTCGCAGCCCGCCTCAAGCATCTCAAAGAGGTATTTGTTAATGCTGATGGCATCGGGTGTGGTGTGTGATGAAGGCAAAACCAGGTCGTTGACCCTGGTCTCGATGGTTGACAACATCCCCGCCTTAAAACCCATGGCCATGAAAAGGCGGAACAAAAGACTTACGGTAGTGGTCTTTCCGTTGGTTCCCGTTATCCCGACCAAGCTTAAATGCGATGATGGATTCCCGTAAAAATTAGAAGCAACATGCCCCAAGGCAATTGCCGAATCTCCGACAAGGGCGTATGTAACATCTTTATTTAATGCCGCGGGGAGATGCTCGCAAATTACCGCAGCAACGCCCTTGCCAACTGCCTGACCGATAAAATCATGCCCATCAACCCGGCTGCCCTTTACAGCCACGAACAGAGCACCTTCCTTTGCCAGCCGCGAATCCATGGTGATAAAGTTTATTTCTTTATCAGTATTGCCAACAACTTTAAGCAAACCGGCTTTATATAATATGTCCTGCAGACTTTTGTTCATCATTAATATGTTGAAAGCATCAATTTTATTTTTCTTCCTTTTGTTATCTTCGTCCCTGGTCTCACCGACTGGCTCTTTACAGTGCCTTTTCCAAACAGGCTCACGACAAGCCCCATGTTTTCAAGCATATAAACAGCATCCCTGGCTTTCATCGACCTTACGTCCGGAACATAATCCTCGCTTATCAAAGCGACATCGATACTTGCTATGCCATTATCAACTTTTGCCGTTGCCCAATCTTCATCGTGAACGAAATCTTTTGAATCCAAACCGAGGAAATCGTAAATCGTCCTTATGTCGTCATGCCAGTAAACCGATGTCTTGAACTTGATTTTGCTTTTATCCACAATACTGTCGTCCGGCAGGTCGAGTGCCAGGTAAGTGGAGTAAATCTTATCTGAAATCTCCTTAAAGGCAGGAGCGGCTACCGACCCGCCATAATATCTGCCTCCGCTGGGGTTGTTAACAACGACTATGCACGAATATTTAGGCCAGTCGGCAGGGAAATAACCAACAAAAGAGGCATTATAATTCTTTTTGTTATAGGAGCCGCCAACGGAAATCTGTGCCGTTCCTGTTTTTCCGGCTACCTTATAGGGCGTGTTCCTCAAAGTATATTTGCCGGTTCCCCTTTCCACAACCCCTTCCATGAGCGATCTTGCCATCCTAACTGTCGAGGGTTTTACAAGCTGTTCGTTAATAATCTCAGGCTCAAAGCGTTCAGCGACCAAGCCGTCTTTCCTGATCAAGGACACAAAGCGCGGCTTAACCATTGTGCCGTTATTGGCGATGGCATTATAGAAGCTAAGTGTTTGAAGCGGTGTTATCTGCAATTCGTAACCAAACGACATCCATGCCAGCGATGTTCCGTACCAAGTCTTTTTGTTCGACGGATGCTTGATATACGGAATGCCCTCGCCTTTGATTTCCAGGCCCAGGGGTTTGTTTAAGGACATGGAATATAGCTTATCGACAAATCCCGACGGGTTTCCCTTATAGGCATTGGTAATTATTATCGACATCCCGACATTGGACGACTGTTCAAAGGCGTCCCTCACGGTAATCCTGCCATTTCCTATTTTATGGACATCCCTCACCGTCCGGCCGTAGTACATTTTATAGCCCTGTCCCGTAACGAGGCTGTCGGTAAGCTTAACCTTTCCGTCATCAAGGGCGGCCAACAAGCTAGCTAATTTGAACGTTGATCCCGGTTCTATGCTCTCGCCCACGGCATAATTATAGGTCTCCTTGTATTTCTTGTCGGTGCTGTCGTATCTAAGGTTCGCAATGGCCTTTACATCGCCGGTCCCGACTTCCATAACAACGGCACAACCCTGAAAAGCCTTATGGTTTAGCAATTGTCTCAGCAGGGCGTTTTCGGCAACGTCCTGAATATTTACATCAATAGTTGTAACTACATCCAGTCCGTTTTGCGGCTCGACCTCGTTTTCGTCGTATAGCGGAATCCAGTCGCCATGGTTTATTCTCCTTCTAAGCTGCTTGCCATCCTTGCCGCTCAAATAATCGGTAAAGGCGCCCTCGATACCGACATAGAGGTTCTCCTTTGCGTTTTCATAACCTATCGTTCGGGCTGCCAATTCTTTATATGGATGCTCCCGTTTTGTTTTCCTGTGAGTTATTAAACCGCCACTATACTTGCCTCTTCTAAAAATGGGCAGTTGCCTTATTTGCTTAAGCTGCTGGTAGGTTGTCCGCCTGTTGATCAGGAAATACCTATTGCCTGACTTGCGAGCTTTTACAAGCTCTTTCTTGATCCTTGCCTTCGATTTTTCCCCGATAATCCTACTAATCCCATCAGCAACGGAGTCAATTTTTGAATAGAATAAATCATTGGGTATCAAGGGGGATGCGGCATCGAAGCGAAGCTCGAAAATAGGAATGGATGTCGCAAGCAAATTGCCCTTGGCATCCAGGATATTACCTCTGCTCGCTTTCAGGCTGAACTCTTTGATTTCCTGTGTCTCGGCTTTTTCGACCCATTTGTCCCTCTCTTTGAATTGGATAAAAACCAATTTTGCGGCAATGCCCAAAGCAAACAGAAATACCCCGAAATAAACCAGGTAAACCCTCCATAATATGTCCTTTTTAGTATCGAGCACTATTTGGTTTTTTTAATTTTTATCGATTTTACTGGCTCGGTGTTTTCCTTGATGCCGATAACCTTTAATCGTTGTGATATTTTCGACTGCTTACTTGCCTCCATAAGTTCCGATTTCCCGGTGATATATTCATACCTCAACTCGCGCAAATCGTCCCGTAGGTTGTTTGACTTGCGTATCTTGTTCTCCGCCAGATAGTTGTTAGCGATATAAATTGAAGCGATAAATGTCAGGAAAAGCAGAAATGGGAAGTAGTTGAAGCCTCTTTCCGAGAGGAACTCACCTGCCAAAACACCTTTGGCTGCTTTCCCGATGCTACTGTCAAGCTTAAGTCTTTTTGATTCCCCAGGCTTCCCGACTTCAACGTTTTCTATGTCTTTTAATTTATTCGCTTTCACTTTATAATCTTTCTGCTATCCTTAACTTGGCACTTCTGGCCCTGCTGTTTCTTTCTATCTCCTCTCCGCCCGGAGTTATCGGCTTATTGAACAACACTTTAAAATCAACTAGTGGCTGTCCGAAGAAATCTTTCTCTATCTTGCCCTGATAATTACCACTTCTCATAAAGTTCTTTACCAGTCGGTCTTCCAGCGAGTGGTAGGAAATGACCACCAGGCGCCCTCCCGGGTTTAATAGGTCAGGGGTTTGCTTGAGTAAGGATTTCAGTACATCAAGTTCATCGTTCACCTCGATGCGGAGCGCCTGATAAACCATTGCCCCGAATTTGTTTATCCTTGTTTTCGGGAAAATACCCTTAATGATCTCGTTCAAATCGGAAGTGGATTTTATTTCAGCAGCTTCCCTTTGCTTGCATATTTCCAATGCCAGCTTATATGAACTTTTCAACTCGCCATAATTCTTGAAAACCCTGTTTAGCTCGCTTAACGAATAACTATTCACAATTTCCGCAGCACTCAGCGCCTGCTTCCTGTCCATGCGCATGTCCAGGTCGGCATTGAAGCGGTTGGAGAAACCCCGCCCGGCTTCGTCGAACTGATGGGAAGAAACGCCAAGGTCGGCCAAGATGCCGTCTGCTTTTTGAAATCCATGGAGACGAAGGAAATTCTTGAGGAATTTAAAATTCTGGTCGATCATTATAAAACGATCGTCGTCCATGGCATTGTTGACAGCATCGGCATCCTGGTCAAAAGCGATTAACTTGCCCTTATCAAGTTTTTCGAGTATTGCCCGGCTATGCCCACCACCACCATAGGTAACGTCAACATAAATTCCATCGGGATTTATATTAAGCCCATCAATACACTTATTTAATAAAACGGGATCGTGATACATAAGCTTACTCCATTTCCAAACCTCCCATAACATCTTCTGCCAGGCCGGCAAAGTCATCGGGATTGTAGTCAACTGCAGCTTCGTATAGGTTCTTGTCCCATATCTCGATGCGGTTTACAACGGAGGTAAGCACGATTTCTTTGGTGATAACGCCATAACGCAGAAGGTCCTTGGGAATTAATAACCTTCCTGTGCTATCAAGTTCTACAGCCTTGACACCGGCCATGAACTTGGTAACAAAATCCGCGTTTTTCTTAATAAACATGTTTAACTTCCCCACCATGGCAGTCTCGGCACGCCATTGCTCCTTGGGGAACAGCTCAAGGCACTTCTTGAATATGCTCCTCTTGACAACAAAACCACGCTTCAATTCTTCCCCCATCTGGTTCTTGAACTGAACCGGGAACATGAACCTGCCCTTTGCGTCAAGCTTGCACTCGTATGTACCTAAAACACTATACATTGAAAAACCTCGAATTATGGCGTAAATTTACCACAATTTTGCATTATTTACCACATTATACCACTTTGTTGATAAAAGGTTTCATATTAACAATGGCATTTTTTTAAAGATTTATGTTAATGCATTGATAATGATTTCTTTAAGGCATGAAAAAAATCTAATTTCAACTTATTAACAAAATATTTACCTTGAAATTGTTAATAAGTAGCTTTTGCGAACTTAATAATCTTGTTTACAAATAATTGCATAGCCGAAATAAAATTTGTCAAAATTTCAACTAATTATTATTCAATGTTTTGCGATTTGTGGCAATTTCAAATTATCAACGGCAGGAAAAATGTTAAAAACAGCGGGGAATTATGTAATCTTAAGCTAGGCTTAGTGTTTATATGCAAAAAAAGCAAGCAAATAAACCACTATACTGACAGATGTTTTCCTACGGCTTATATCGGGAATCGCGCAATAATTTTTGTGAGTCTTTGAATTTAATCAATTCATTTATAGATATCTCAGGATTATTATCCATAAAGTCGCCTATAATTTGCCTGCCCACCCAAACCCCAAGCCTGGCCGGGGACCGTTTGGAGAACCCTGTAGTAAAAGGCCCGTCCATCATCCATTTTTGCTGCGACCTGTAATCGTTCGAGAACAAAAGGTCGTTTTCTATCAAGAAAGCCCATATATTTTTTTCGTTTTCCTCAGTCCACTTTAGCTGGTCGGCGGTAAAACAAGATTTGATGCTGTCGGGAGTTTCCGGAAGCACCATATCAAGAAAATACATTAGCTTGCCAGAGGCCAGCATCCTGTCAAGAAGAGTTTTTTGCGGTGTTTTTTGCGTCAAATACTGATTATAATACTGCTTGGCTACGTCAACGGCCAGGTTTTCGGGCCTCATGCACGAAATCTTATACCTGGGCAAACCTAATCCTGAATAAGGTTCAAAATCCGGACCCAGATAAACATCCAGGGCGATTATCAATATCGAATCCTGTATCCAGATTGGGTTCTCATATTGCATACCTGAAACATAAGTATAAACTTTAGGGGTTTTAATATTTGGAAAATAGTGCTCCATATACCTGAACAAGTACGTGAGCTTGGAGTTTAAATAATCGTTATCGGGGAAAACCTCAGCGGTTTTTTTGTAAATACGAATCAATGCGGTGTCGCTAACAAAGCTTTTTATCTGCTTGATATTTGCGCTGTCGTTCAGGTCGGCGCCCAAAAAAAGAGGGAAGTCGGGTTTTATTTGTTTAAGACCGGATGACAGCTCATCAACATCCAGTTCAAACAAAGCCTTACCATAGCGCATTACGTCAACTTCCATATCGGGCAAGCTGGCGTCATCGACTACAAATTTATTGGAGTTGTCCCGACAGGAAAACGCTAAAAACGCAATCAGGAATACTGCAAGGGATAGCCTAATATGCATAATGTGATACTAGAATATTTTCCAGCCAAGCGTTACAAGGAACATGCTTGACTTCGACCCTACCGTATTCGTGCTTCCGTCAATAGTAATGTCGCTGACAATAGGTTCGCCGAATGCGCCAATATATTTAACGTCGAGGGCGAACATCAAAACATCGACGCCTACGCCTACATGATAATTCCAAACCAGGTCTTTAATGTCGGCCTCGGTAATAGGGTTTAACAAGCCTTTTTCAATGCTGTTGTCGTCGTCAGTGGTAGTGATGGTCTTATTGGTAACGATATTTGCGTTTACACCTCCGAACAAACGTATATTGACAATCTCCAGATTAATGATTCTCCAGCCCAAGCTGGCGGGAATGTTAATTGTGCTCAATTTGATTTCTTGTTCAACAGGACTTAAATCAACACCATCAAGGCTGACCGAGGGATACTTAAAAACGCTTCCCTGGGTCATCCAGTTTAGCTCGGGCTGAACATAAATTTTATTTCCCATGCGAACAAAAGCACCAAACATCAAATTACTCTTTAGGCTTGATGTTATATCGCTGGTGTTTAATGAAATATTGGAGGACGAATACCCAATTTGAGGGCCAAAGTGCAACTGACCAAACATAGTGGCCGAGAAAACCATGGCAAAAAACAGAACTGCTATACGTTTCATAATAATAAGTTTTAAATTTTTTTTTCAAACCAAAAGTAATTGATTTTTATGATTAATCGCACTAATATTAACATAAATATCAAAATTAAATTGTGAATTATAAGGGATTATAAATTTATTTGGTTGAAATCGAATTAATCTTGGTATTTTTGTTCAATTAATAATCGCATTAATTCGATCAAATGAGGAAAACACTAATATTTACGTTAATTATTTTATCGACTAGTATTTTTGCCCAGCACAGGCCCTTTCAGTTTGGTTTCAAGGGGGGGTTGAATATCGGGTGGTTTGCCACCGATGCAACGGGATACAAAGGCGAAGGCGTTGATTTTGGCGGGTCCTGGGGTTTTACGGCCGACATATTTATCATGGAGAACTATTCGTTCACAAGCGGCTTCGATGTAATTTACCTTAACAGCAGCATTTCTTTTCCCGACCAAAAACCCGCTGATATACTTGCCGTTATGATCGACGGGCAAAGCTACAGGAAATATAAGGCCAAATATGTGGAATTGCCCCTCATATTTACCATGAAGACCAATAAAATAGGGAAAGTAGCATATTACGGACAGATAGGGTTTGGCATGAGCTTTTTGATATCGGCAAAAGCCGACGAGGAGTTCAATGCTTACAGCGGATCATACAGGAGCAATGAAACATTTAATGCCTATGACGATTTAAGCCCCACCCGCGAGTCGTTCATCGTTGGAGCAGGATTGGAATTCCCGATTCAGGGATCGACATTTGTACGTACGGGTATAAAATTCGACAATGCGTTCGTAAATGTTTTGAAGGGTTATAACAATACCGATGCATATTTGAGAAACAATGGGCGAAACAGCTTTGTGGAGATAAACGCCTCGGTGTTTTTTTAAAACAATACAGTAGTGAAGATAGCAATAGCACAACTTAATTATCATATCGGCAATTTCGCCGAAAACAGGAGAAAGATAATCGAAGCCGTTCAAAAGGCTGCCGACAAGTCGGCGGATCTGGTGATTTTTTCCGAATTGGCCATTTCGGGCTATCCCCCCCGCGATTTCCTGGAATTCAACGATTATATAACTCAATGCAAGCAAGCAGTGAACGAAATCGCAAAGCATTGTGTCGATATCGCAGCCATTGTTGGGCTGCCTGCTTTCAACGAGAGCAAAAAAGCTAAGCCATTATTTAACTCGGCTGCTTTTTTGTTTGAAGGGGAAATAAAGTCCCTGACCAACAAAACCCTGCTGCCCAATTACGACATATTCGACGAATACAGGTATTTTGAGCCGAACAATGTTTTTGAATGCATCAGCTTTAAAGGGAAGAAAATTGCGCTGACGATATGCGAAGATCTTTGGAACCTAAGCGACAACCCCCTCTACACCCTGAACCCTATGGAAGAATTAATAGGCCAACATCCTGATATTATGATAAATATAGCGGCATCGCCCTTTAATTACCAGCAAACCAGGATACGAAAAGAAGTCCTTAAACGGAATGCAAGAAAATACAAGCTCCCCCTGTTTTATGTAAATCATGTGGGCGCGCAAACCGAGCTGCTTTTCGACGGGGGATCGATGGTGATAAACCCAAGAGCGGAGATTATCGGGGAACTGGCTTATTTTGAAGAAGAACTCAAGGTCTTCGATTTGGACGAAGCAGAAAACAAAACTGCAAAAAACCATTATGAAGACCCGGGAGAGATAGCCTCCATTTACAAAGCCCTTGTAATGGGCGTAAAGAATTATTTCGGCAAGCTGGGGTTTACAAAAGCCATATTAGGGCTCTCGGGCGGAATTGATTCGGCAGTAACAGCAGCCTTGGCCGCAGAAGCCCTGGGTGCGGGAAATGTTTATAACGTATTGCTGCCAAGCCGTTTTTCGTCGAAACACTCGGTTGACGACTCTCTGCAATTGGCGAAGAACTATGGTATGCCTTACGATATTATTGAAATAGAAAACGCCTTCAACACCTTCGAAAGCACATTAAAACCTTATTTTAAGGGGCTTCCCTTCAATATTGCCGAGGAGAACCTGCAGGCTAGGACGAGGGGCGTGATATTGATGGCACTATCAAACAAGTTTGGATATATATTGCTGAACACCAGCAACAAAAGCGAGGCGGCCGTAGGCTATGGCACGCTTTACGGCGATATGAACGGAGGGCTGTCGGTGATAGGGGATTTATATAAAACCCAGGTTTTCGACTTGGCGCGATATATAAACCGAAGCGGGGAATTAATCCCTAATAACATAATCAACAAACCACCATCGGCCGAACTGCACCCCGACCAGAAGGATTCCGATTCGCTGCCGGACTACGATATACTGGACGAAGTTTTATATCAATACATCGAGCACCGGAAAGGACCAAGGGAAATTATCGCCATGGGATTTGACGAAGCCCTGGTGAACAGGATATTAAAACTGGTGAACACCAACGAATACAAACGCTATCAAACACCTCCGATGCTAAGGGTTTCCACAAAAGCTTTCGGGATGGGAAGAAGAATGCCCATAGTGGCCAAATATTTGTCATAATCAATTTGCCGTAAATTATTGCATAAATTCGCATTCTAAAAATCAACATATATGAAAAAAATAATAATAATCGCATTTATTGCAGGAATGTTTCTTGCATCCTGCACACAAAAAGCCCCTAAAATGAAAAATCCGCTTCTTACTGAATTCAAAACGCCATTCGGAGTACCGCCCTTCGATGAAATCAAAGTAAAAGATTTTGTGCCGGCATACAAACAGGCTATCAAGGAACATGAATCCGAGATCGCATCAATAACTGATAATCTGGCCAGCCCGACATTCAAGAATACGGTCGAAAAACTTGCTTTGAGCGGAAAGACACTCGACAGGGTAGCCTCCACCTTCAACAACCTTAACGAATCGCTGACCAACGACAGCATGCAGAAAGTGGCCCAAACAGTCGCTCCCATGGTTTCGGGCCATTTCGACAATATTGCTTTGAACGCAAAACTATTCGATCGCGTCAAGACTGTTTATGATCAAAGGGATTCAATCAAGCTTAGTGCCGAACAACAAAGGCTTACAGAAGTAATATATAAGGACTTTGAACGCGGCGGTGCAAATTTAAGTGCTGAAAACCAGGCTAAGCTAAGAAAGCTAAATAGCGAGATCTCGCTGCTTCAACTGAAGTTTACGGATAATGTCCTTGCAGAAACCAATAATTATAAGTTGGTCATCGATAATAAAAATGATCTTTCAGGCTTGCCTGAATCTGTTATAAAAGCCGCGGCAAAAACCGCAAAAGAAAAAGGCCTGGAGGGAAAATGGGTTTTCACCACTCAAAAGCCGAGCATGATCCCCTTCCTGACTTATGCCGACAACAGGGGTTTGCGCCGGCAGCTTCAAACGGCCTATATCATGCGCGGCGACAACAACAATGAGTTCGACAATAAAAAGATATTGTCCAAAATAACCAAATTAAGGGCACAAAAAGCGCAACTCTTTGGTTTCAAGAACTTTGCCGAATATGTTCTTGACAAAAACATGGCAAAGAACCCTGAGACCGTTTTCAAGTTCACAAACAAGGTATGGGATGCCGCACTTCCGATTGCGAGGGAAGAAGCCGGGGAACTGCAAAAGCTAATCGACGATGAGGGCGGTAACTTCAAGCTTGAATTCTACGACTGGTGGTATTATGCCGAAAAACTAAGGGCCAAGAAATATAATCTCGACGAAGAAATGCTACGCCCCTATTTTGAGCTGAACCAAGTAAGGGACGGAGCCTTTATGGTCGCTAACAAACTCTACGGCTTAAAATTCGTGGAAAGGACCGACATCCCAAAATATCATCCCGACGTTCAGGTATTCGAAGTGCTCAATGCCGACGACTCACATCTCGGCATCCTTTATATGGACTGGTATCCCCGTGCCAGCAAGAGCGGCGGCGCATGGATGGACGCTTACCGCAAACAGTCGGAAGGCGTTAGCCCGGTTATAACCACCAACTTTAACTTCACCATGCCCTCGGGTGATAAACCGGCCTTGTTGTCGATCGATGAGGTGGAGACCACCTTTCATGAGTTTGGTCACGCTTTGCACGGTTTATTATCGAACTGCAAGTACAATAAGCTTTCCGGCACATCGGTAACGCGCGACTTTGTCGAGTTTCCTTCGCAGTTTATGGAAAATTTCGCCACTGAGCCCGAAGTATTGAAAATGTATGCCAAGAATTATAAGACAGGCAAAGTCATCTCTGACGACCTGGTGGGGAAATTCAAGAAAAGCGGACTCTTCAACAATGGTTTCGTGGTTGTTGAATATACCTCGGCAGCCTTGCTTGACATGTATTGGAACACCGTTAACGACACCATTGAGAGAGACGCCACGGAATTCGAGAATGAGACTTTGCAGAAAATAGATATGATGCCCGAGATTATCGTTCGTTACAGAAGCCCGTATTTCTCACATGTTTTCGGTGGAGGATACGCAGCAGGATATTATAGCTATCAGTGGGCCCAGGTATTGGATGCCGATGCGTTCAGTGTTTTTAAGGAAAAGGGGCTATTCGACCAGGCAACGGCAAAATCGCTGAGAGACAACGTGCTGTCAAGAGGGAATACCGAACCGGCCATGGATTTGTACAAAAAGTTCAGGGGTTCCGAACCTAAGCTGGATGCCTTCCTCAAAAGAAACGGATTATAAAAAGCAATTCATATAAAATTTCCAACATCGAATTTTATTTATTTGGTGTTGGTTTTTTTTTGAGCAAAATATAAATCTAACCTAATTAATTCATGCGTCTAGTTTGATGCAGATGCCTTAAGCGCTGCCAAGAATGGCAGCGCTATTGATACCTTTTGATGAATTCATAATTCGACTATTTTTTCTTAATATCGGTGATTGTTCCAAATATATCTTTAGACCCGCACCTTCAGGCCGGGGCTTTAGTAAAAAACGACAAAAATGCGATCCTGGAAATACTTTTCTAAGATGCTGGGATCATGATAATAACAAGTATTTTGTCATTTTTTATGAATTAATCAGGCTAAGATCTTATTTGAGCCCTTCCTTATAAATTTCCATGCCTTCTTCGGCAAGCTTGTTTATTGTTGGGTTGAGCATAAAAGATGACACATGCCACTGAAAACCGAATTTCCCGCTTATTTCCTGCTCCAGGGTAACGGCCGAAAGAGAGTCTATTCCATAGGACATAATATTCTTGTCGAGATCGATTTCATCGCGGCGGAACTGCTGATTGCGGATAATCCAGCTTATCAGCCATTCTTTAATTGCCTCCTCGCTGGGAACTATCGCAGAGGCTGTTACAGCAGCCTCCTCGCCAGCCTCGCCCCTGCTCCATTCCTTTACAATATTCAGCTGTTTGTTAAGATAGTCGTATTTTGTTTGCCGTCTTTGTATCTTGCCGCTAGAAGTAAGAGGGATGCTGCCTGTGCGGATTAAACAAACAGCATAAACATCAAGCTCGTATTCATCTGATATCCTTTCCCTTATAAGGCAGATCAATTCGTCGTGATTGTCTTTTCTGAGGGCGGTGCGTTCCAATTCCTGCACAATAACAAGCTTTTCCTTACCGTCTTTTATTACCGGGATGGCAGCACCTCCGTTTTGCCGGAGATCAGCCGAGTCTTTTTGGATGGTAAATTCAATGTCGTTGGGGTAATAGTTAACCCCCCTTATTATAATCATGTCTTTAAGCCTTCCGGTAATATAAAGCTCGCCATCTTTTAAAAATCCCAGGTCGCCGGTCCTAAGAAAAGGCCCTTCGCCGCTGTTTTTGATGCAAGCATTGAAAGTCCGTTCCGTTTCTTCAGGTTTCTCCCAGTATCCCTTTGCCACTGTTGGCCCCGAGACCCATATCTCACCTACCTTTAATTCCGGCAGCTTGTTGAAGGTTCCCGGGTCAACAATCTCTATCAGCGTTTCCATCCATGCATGGCCGCAGCCCACAAGTTCCACTTTCCTGTCATAATCATCGTCGGCAATTTCTACTGTCCCTTTCGACAGCTTATCGGATTTCAGGCTGATATATTTCGGGGCTTCGCTCTGATAACCTCCGCTGGCAATCAATGTTGTTTCGGCCATTCCGTAAACGGGGTACATCTGTCTCGTCTCGATGCCGAACTCTTTCGAGAAAGCCTCCATAGTAGGTTTCCTAACGGGCTCGGCACCACAATAAAAGGTTTTTACCTTTGACAGGTCCAGAAGCTTTTTGTCCTCGTCCGAAATTTTCTCCAAACAATAGTCAAAGCCAAAATTAGGTCCCCCGCCGGTGGTGCCGCCATATTTTTCCATTGCCCTTAGCCAGTTAAGGGGGTTTTTAAGAAAAGCCGTAGGTGGCATGCCCACATTCATCAAACCCAGATAAGCCGACTGCAGCACACCGCCTATCAAGCCCATATCATGGAAAATCGGCAACCAGTTTACGCCTACCGAATTAGTGTTGAACTCGAAAGTGCGGTGAATGTATTCCGAATTATACAAAAGATTCAACTGGCTCAGCATCACACCTTTAGGATTGCCAGTAGAACCGGAAGTGTATTGGAGCAAGGCAATGTCGCCGGGGAATATCCCCGTATCGGCCCACTTTAGGGCATCTTCGTCGCGAACATCCTCATAAATTATCCACCTTATGCTTTTTAGTTTCTCGTCATCGGCAAAATTCCTTTCAATATCATTATAAACCTTACGGGAAATAATGCTGATGCCGGCTCCCGAATCGGCGATAATTGTGTTAAGTCTGGTGAGCTTGTGATTCCTCCTCGGAGGATAAGCAGGCACCGCTATAAAGCCACTATAAAAGCAGGCGAATATGGATGCCACATAGGATAGTCCAGGAGGGAAGAGCAACAGTACCCTCTCGCCCTTCTGGCCATATTCCTGCATTTTGGCGCCCAATGCCTTCGACCTGAGCTCCAGTTGCCGGTAAGTCAGCGATTCGTTTTCGTTGACGCCATCGTTCAAAAACCTGAAAACCACATGATCGGGCTTTTCAAGGACCCTGTTTTTTATTACTTCTATATATGTTTCGCTGCCATTTACGGCCGCATCTTTAAAATCCTTTAAAAAATCGTGGGGCATATATTTAATTTTCGTCAAAAGTAAAAAATAAATCGGCCATTTCAGCCATAGTTTTTTTATACAAAAGCAATCCGGCATATTGCAATATAGCGGCAAGCCGGCGACATTGAGGAATTATTATTGCTTTTTCGAATCGTTAGTTCTTGTCACCTGCTGCGCAGCAAAGCCGCCAAGCACTGACTATCAGGACTATGATTACTTATTACGGATTTCGCAAGTATTTGACATTGTGTATGTTAGAAAACCTTAACGAACAATTCTAAAATAGAGGCCGATAAAAAGTCGGAAATAAAAATAACCGGATATTTTTATTTAAACGATAATTAATTTATCATTGAACAACTTCGATCTTAAATAAATGAAGGCAATTTATTCTTTTTGAATAAGTTAGAATATATCGCGCCGGATAATGAAGAAAGATTAAACTTGTCGATGGCAAAAAGGCATGCCCCCCAATTTAAGGAGACAGTTTATTATAATACCATAGATTCCATTAGTAAATGCAACTTTTACGGGCAAAAAGATAGTTTTAAATGCTAGCCCTTCGCTCTCTTTGAGAAGTGGAGCGTAGCGAAACGAAGCAAAGAGAGCGAAGGGCTATTCCTTCACTCCAGATGCTTCT
>JAJRQZ010000020.1 GCA_024279935.1 Bacteroidota bacterium | reverse complement strand
TGTGTTTATAATTTTGTAATTAATTGTCATCTAGCATATTATATTTATCATCGGATTTAACAGATTAAGCGGATTTTAGTTTTTCGCAAGCGAAAAACATCCGTTAAATCCGCTTAATCCGATGACTGTATTTTTGCAGAACAATCATTTTCCTGCGTGATTAAAATTAAACATGGATGTTTTATCTGTTTATAATTTTGTAATTAATTGTCATCTAGCATATTATATTTATCATCGGATTAATCCGATGACTGTATTTTTGCAGAACAATCATTTTCCTGCGTGATTAAAATTAAACATGAATGTTTCATTATAAGATATCTTTAATAAATATAAAAATACAAATATTTATGTAACAATGCTTATTCCGAAACCGTATATTATTGACATGCAGATGATTATGAGATTATCAGTATAAACAAAATTCCCATTATGGGAAGATGTTCCCGTTATGGTCAATGCGAGCCGAATTTAAGATAGCCGACCAACCTATCGTATTCAGGTACTCTTTCCTTATAATAAACGTAAACATAATAATCGTTGGTGGTGTCCCAATTGTCGCCTTCAATAACAGTTATGTCACCTATATCCTGTCCTTTTCCCTTACCACATAATTGTAGTCATAGTAACCTTGTTTCAGGAAAAGGCTGCCATAATAGCGATTGGTCCGAGGGTTGAAATGCATGCGGTTCTTTTCGTCCATTTTCCAGTCGTTCAGCTGACCCATGATATAAACGTCGGCATCTTGGATCTTCTTCGAGAAGAGGGTAAAATCGACGACTGCATATTCGCCTTCTATATCAGTATCTTGGCTGTTCCTGGCCTTTATCAGCCGCCAGCCGTTGATGTCGTCGAGGGTTTCGTAGGGCTTTCCTTTCCTGGGGGCATCGGCGTGAAGAATGATGTTATAGCCGTTTTCGTCGCTTATAATACGTTGTATCTGAGGCGATTGATAATAAAAGCTCTTCATATCGAAATTACGGAACTCGTTGCCCCCGTCGAAAACAATGCCATCGGCATAATTATACTCTAGTGTGTTCATCATTATGGATGTTGGTTTCAGGTTTTTTTTCATATTGTCCCAGCGTCCGTTTTGCCTGATATTTACGATTATCCTTGTTTCCGGCTCGGCCGAGAAAAGGTCTGGTGTATGAATTTTCAGGTCGATTTGCTGCTTCAAGCGGGTATATTCCATTTTTTTGGGATAATAGGGGACGTTTGCCTCGATGCGGGCAAGCGGCTCAACCACGAAAAACCTTCTAGTAAGAATTACGTTCCCGGGCTCGGGGCTGTCGATATATACCTTTATTATATAGTTGCCCGAAAGTTTTATGCCCATGTTCTCGTTCGGGAAAACAAGATTGTAGTGAATATACTGTGGCACTGCGTTTAGCGAAAACTTGTAGTCATAAATCTCGTCCTCGAAGTAGCCCTCCAGGTATTTGATCTGTTCCAGATCTGTGGTCTGCCAATCGCTGCTACAGTGGATAATGGTGTATCTGAAGATGTATGCGTCGTCGCCCATGTCGTCGAAAGATAAATGAAGCTTTTTGCCGCTGCCCAGCACGAGCACGGGATCCGACAGCTGATCGCTGCCCTCATAAAGCAAAACCGTTTGTATGTTCGGGTCGTAGGTTTTGTTGTCGTTTGTTATTTGGGCCGCCAGCCAACTGTTTGCCGCGAGCATCAACAATAATGGAATAATCCGCGCTTTTGTTCTAAGATCAAGTTTCATGTTCATCGAAAACGATTTGAAAAAATATTTATTATTACCAAAACTAATAAAAAGAAGACAACTGTTAAACTATATTAAAAAGTTTTTTACCTTTAGGCTTTGATTTTATAAACTAAACATTGAGCAAAATGAAAAAACAAATCACCTTACCCAGCAATCTGCTGAACAACAACATATTACAGGTCATCAAAACTTTCTGCCTGACATTGGCGGCAATATTGCTAACTTTGTCCGTTATGGCACAGAGCAGTTTTGTTAGCGAGTTTCAACAAGAAAAGCGCTATTATAATCGCTATTACTGATTTTAGGTCCCGACAGCATGCAAGGCACCGGGTATTTACAATATCAGCGTTGGCACGACTATTGGGTGCCAAAGCTTTTACCTGACTTGGACATTAGTGATTACCAACTGTCAACGCTCGAAAACGCCGCATGCTATACTGGGAGGCTCTAAGCCCGGGCGAGCCAAAATGGCGGATGATCGGGCCAAGCGACAACACAAACAACAGCGCCGTGAAACATGGCCCCGGACAAATTCATTTCATTTGCATGGACACACATGATAATTCGGGCAACACCCTGATGGCTGCCTCACCAACCGGCGGGTTGTTCCGCTCGACGGACGGGGGCAAAAACTGGAAAAATGCGGGGACCGACCTGGGATTATATAAAAGTGGGGTTTCCAGCGTTGTTATTGATGAGCTGGCTTATGGAACCTGGTATGTAACAACAGGCAATGGCGAAGCATACAGCTCTTCAAGAATATGGCAGAACTCAATAGGCGTATGGAGGACAAAGGACTTGGGAAGCACCTGGGAGAATATCGGGCTGGACTATTATATCGACAATTCCAGCGGCGATACCAATTTAATATACAATATGAGGAAAGCAGTCCAGGACCAGCGGGCGGAAACACCAAATTGGCTGTTGCAACCACAGCGGGCTTGTTTTTAAGCGAAAACGCCCTGGACGAGCAACCTTTGTGGGAAATGCTGATAAAAGGTGATTTTTACGACGTAGAAAGAGACTTGCTCAGCGATACGATAATTTATGCCTCGGGCTCAGATACCACGGGAGTTTTCAAAATCAACCTGAACAATAAGACTTATGGGAAATTATTGGATCCGGACTCGCTCAACCCATATGGGCTGGACTCCATGGATTTCAAAAGGGTCAGGCGCCTGTCAATCGAAATTTCGCCAGCCGCGCCTAATTACTTGTTTGCAATATACACTCAAAGGGATTTCGCCTATTCGCGCCTGTTGAGGTATGACATAAATGACGGAACCTGGGCGTTTAAAGGAGAGCTGCCTTCCGACCAAGGGTTCGGGGGCCAGGCATTTAACGGTTATGAACGGACGTTGGGCTGGGACATTATGCCGGACACGAACAATGCCGGTCAGCTTTGCCTGCTTAGCTGTATCGGAACTTACTGAGCACTTTCTATATTTCATCGGGGACAGCTAAAACATTTCCATGTTTTGTAGCAACAGATAACTAATTATATATTTCTGATTAAAAATTAAATAAGGTGTATATGTAGTAACTATTACGTATTTTTGCAAAATGTATTTACAATTCAACAAAAGCAAAGGGGAAAACGGTAAAACATACCAGTCGGTATTACTTTGTAGAAAATTCAGGGATAAGCAAAGCGGTAAGCCTAAAACGGAAGTAGT
>JAJRQZ010000181.1 GCA_024279935.1 Bacteroidota bacterium | reverse complement strand
TCTCACTTCCATCATCAGCTGTAAAAGTTACATTGTCCCCAATTTGTATGTTTCCATTTACTATTATTTTGCTTGTTCCCCTTTTAGCAGTAAATATAGCATTATCATTTATTACTAAAGAACTTCCTTCTTCTATTGTAAGTTCACTGTTGTACATGTCAAATTCTACACCGCTTTGCACGGTTATGGTTGAGTTGTTGCTGACAACTGGATTAAAACGGCTTAACATGTTTGAGGAATACGAAACGGAATTACTTATCAATTGGTTGTCACCTGGAACAATTAGGTCGTAATCAACAGATAATGTTGTGGTTGCAAGGTTTTGGATTTCTACATTAGTTTCAGGGCAACTTAGCTCAAACTCTTCACCCCAACGGTTATCTACAATAGAAAAATTTACAATTTGACCTTCATCACTATTAGTATAATCCCATTCACGAATTAGAAAAAATATCTTACCAAAATTTTCTTCTCCGTACAAATAACTAAAGTTAAGTGCAGATTCAAGTGGTCCTGTATATGCACCTCTCATCTCCAGATCATTGCCACCTTGTTTTTTAAAAATATTATAATAATCAAAATCAATTGGATCTGTTTGGTTAGCATTTTCTGCATAACCTACCATAAATACCAAATCTTTCCTATTATTATGCTCTACGCTTGTTTTTATAGTAACTTCTGGTTCACTTTCAATTACATTACAAGTGTATGAACTGAATGGTAATAAAAGCCCATTACCCATTAGTTTATAAGGTACATATAAAAATCCTCCATCACCAACACTTGGTCCATAACTATCAACAACTAAAAATGCACCTTTTTCACATTCACTTAATTCAATTATTCCATCATCATCTCTGTCTTCATTAGTATATTCTCCATCGTTATCATCATCGAAACAACAAACATCATCATTATAACCTACAATAGTAATTGCATGATCACCAATTGTTCCCCATTGGGAAATATAATGATTAGGATACTCAGGAGTTCCTGGTAAGAATTGTAATGTAGTCCAGCCAAATCTTTCAACAAATATAATAGCTAAACCACCCCCAATTGATGCTTCACCTTCATTATGATCAGCTATCCAGTGCTTTAATGGGTCTAGACTCTCCAAAGATTCATCCCATGTTATATCCATATATGATGGTTCGGCAATAGTTCCTCCAGCTGAAATTGTTCGATAAATTCCACTTTTGTAATTTTCATAACCATGCATCCAGTATTTTGGTCTATCGCTGGAATTATGTAATGTCGGGTCATCATATATATCGTATGATGGGCAACCATTTTGTACAACTATATCAAAACCACCATATTGAGTAGTCCCATTTGTGCCACTACCATCATGTAAAAAATTATAAGTATAATATGGATGATATAGATTAGTTTTGTCATTATAAAAATCTCCAGCTTGAACATTTCTCAATCTATTTATTTCATATCCAAAAGTATAATATACTTCTGCTGCCTGAACACATGCTCCAGTCGGACTTTGATTAAAAACAGGGGGCATCCATATTGTTTCATTATTCTTTACTACACTTGGTAAATCAGTAAAAGCAGAAATAGTAGATAAAACCATGTTAGGAACACTATCCCTTTTTGTTTGACTTGCTATAAAGCCATCTCCCGCATACCATATTTCCCCGTTTGGGTCGGGATTTACATTAACTAACTGAGCTAAACTTACAATAGGCATTACGAATAATATAATGGCTAATAATTTAATTTTTTTCATAAGTAATTAGTTTTAATGTTTAATGAATTTATAATATTGGGCAATCTTATTATTGTTAATTTCTGCTAAGTAAATACCTGGTTTTAAATGTGAAACATCTATTTGAAATACATTATTTGATTCATCGGTATTAATTGACAAAACTTCTATTCCATTTAATGTTAGTAATCTGATTTTTGTTAATATGATATCATTTGAAAAAACTTGAATAGTTAAAGTGTTCGAAACGGGGTTTGGATAATAATTAATGAGAGTCAAATCGTTATTTGTGTAAATCTCTTCAATATCAACTGTCGTACTAACTGATTTGGCTAAAAAAGGCGCTGAATAATATGCTGTTAAATAAATAAATCCCTCTGTATCAATAGTCATATCTCCCATAGGACTATTAGGTATCCCATCATTGATAAGTTCGAATGTATTTCCATCATCCAAAGACCTTACAATTCCATCGGGCCATGAACTTGAAAAGTAAATATGATTATCACCATTTATTATTATATCATCTATTTGTGGTCCTGCAATCAAAGTATCCCAAATGGTTTCTCCATCTCTCAAAACATATAATCCCGGCCATTCATCCCAAGTAACTCCCCCCCAGCAACCGGCAAAAATATCGCCGTTTGAGTTTTCAGCCAATGATGTTATCATATAATTATAAAAACCTGAAAACTGCCACGTGCTACCATTATCATCTGAAAAATATACTCCGCCAAAATCCTGAACAAAACCACTGTAAGCCAAATATATAGTTCCTTCATCATTGATAAGAATATCGGATATATATTCACTTATATGCGAGTTGCCACCAACCAAACTATCCCATGTTACTCCCCCATCATAAGTACGCAATAACATAGCATTATTATTTATTGTACTTACATAAATAGTGTCAGTACTAACAGCCAGTATTTTAATTATATTCTCATTAACTGTATATTCAGGTAATAATAATTCCTGCCATGTATTACCATTATCAGATGACTTTATTAAATGGTCTTCCCATCCATTATTTGACCCGGCAAAAATATCGCCCTGTGGACTAATGTCAATTGATAAAATGCCAGCACTTCCCAGATTATGAACAAAATCCCATGTTTGGGCATTATCTGTAGAGCGATAAACACCTCCCGTTACATTAACTCCACCAGTTCCAACAAAAATATCTCCATTTTCATTTACATCAATACAATATATCTTAGCTGTATCGGGAAAATATAATTGTTCCCAAAAAATATCCGAAGTATCAGTAATTTCAAGATCACTTTTAAAATCCTGTGCAATACCAATTGCCGGCATTATAAGCCAGAGTGATATAATTAGCGATATGTAGGATTTGTTAAGCACCTTATATTAAGCCTCCCTGTTTTTAACTTTAGTTAAATATGAAGTTGAAGGCAATGTGTGCAAATGCTCAAGCAGATGATACATACGGCCTTCGGTAACATTTTGGCTAACCTGGCTGTTTTTGTCGAGTAGGTTACCAAATGTAATGGCATCCGTAGGACAAGATTGTGAACATGCTGTTTGGACTTCGCCGTCGCGCAATTCGCGGTTTTCCATTTTTGCGGTAAGTTTCTTTTCCTGCAAACGCTGAACACAAAGCGAACATTTCTCCGCAACTCCTCTTTGGCGAACGGTAACATCGGGATTAAGCACCATTTTGCCCAGGTCGCTGTTCATGTTGTAGTCGAACTGATTGTTGTTGGTAAACTCGAACCAGTTGAATCGCCTTACTTTATAAGGGCAGTTGTTGATACAATACCGTGTTCCGATACAACGGTTATAGAGCATTTGGTTTAGCCCTTCGTTGCTGTGGTTTGTAGCCGCAACCGGACAAACGTTCTCGCATGGGGCATTGTCGCAATGCTGGCACATTACCGGCATGTGATAGACATCGGGATTAGCCTCTTCGGCGGAATAATACCTGTCGATGCGCATCCAGTGCATTATACGGCGGTTTTTAACCTGCTCCTTGCCGATAACTGCAACATTGTTCTCTGCCTGACAGGCGATTACGCAGTTGGCGCATCCGGTACAAGAGGTGAGGTCGATCGTCATTCCCCATTGAATGCCGTCGAAATCTATTTTTTTGTAAAGTGTCGTATTGTTTTTCTCGTCGCGCAAATGCTCCTCGTTTCCGGCATATTTATTTTTTTTGTACTCATCGAGAGTAGTTTCGCGCGCAATGGCACGGCCTTCCATGGTATGGTGGATTTGCGTAACGGCCAACGGATATGTCTTTCCCGTTTTCTCGATCGTAACTTCTTTTCCGCCAAGGCTGACAAGACCGTTTTTGTTGGCAAGGCCGAAAACGTTTTGTCCGACGCCGTTTCCGGCTTTGCCGGCAGCGGTTCTGCCAAAACCGAGAGCAATGCTGATTGTTCCCTCTGCCTGTCCCGGTTGAACGATAAGCGGGAGTTCTATGTTTCCGTTGATTTTAACGACATCCTCGAATTTTAAATCATTTTCCTCCGCATATTTTACCGGGACGCAAACATAATTGTCCCAGGTGGCGGTTGTGATCGGGTCGGGCATTTCCAATAACCAGGGGTTGTTGGTGTATTTACCGCTTCCAATTGATATCTTCTCGTAAAGTGCTAGCTCTATCCCGCTTCCGGCTACTTTGGCACTTAAACTTTGTTCCGAGAAACTATGCTCCTTATCTTCGACGGCATAGGAATAAACGCCATCCCGCTTGGCACTGTTCCAATTTACCGAATAGTTTCCTTCGCTTGGGAGAATTGATTTCCAGTTGTTTTCGAGATAATCCCTGAAATTGCCCGAGACCCCTGTCCACTTCATGAGGCTGTCCTGAAACTGGCGCGTATCGAAAATAGGATTTATTGTCGGCTGCTGAATGCTTAGCTGGCCGTTAATAGGCTCGGCATCGTTCCACGATTCGAGATAATTATGGTCGGGGGCTATATAGTTGCAAAGCCCAGCGGTTTCGTCTTTGACATCGGCGAAAGAAACTCTCAGCCTGACTTTCTTCATCCCGTCGGCAAAAGCCTTTGCGTCTATGTAATCGTAGGCCGGGTTGACATTGTGGATTAATATCCCGCCTATCTCACCGGCATTCATTTGCCTTACGACATCTGCCATGGCTTTTTCGTCGCCTTGCTTGAGGTTCATCGGGCGATCTATGTCGAGAGTTTGGCCATAATTGCCTAATGCATTGTTGATCGCATTGACAATTAATTGGATATTCAAGTTGTTAGTTCCCGAAACAACCAATGATTTGCCCTTGTTCCCAAGCAGGTCGTTGGCGGCCTTTTTCACGTCGAAAGCAGTGGCAGGGGCATTATAAGTTGTAAAACCTGTTGCCCTTGCAATTTCATTATATAAATTTAGGAGAACAACGGCTTCGTCGGATGGCTTGATGCCAAATCTGATATCGGCATTTGAGCCGGTCAACGAAAGCTGGCTTTCGTATTGGTATAGGCGCGACATATCCGTATTCCCTTTGAACAGTTTGCGGTTTCTCGAAAACTGTTTTGAAAAGGCAACCGGGTCGAGCCATGTGCCGAGATAATCGGCATTAAAGCCGACCACGACCTTTGCTTTGTCAAATGAAAAGGATGGTATTGCTGCCTCCCCAAAGTTCAGCTCATGGGCTTTGCGGATGGCTTGGTAACTTACGGCATCGTACATCACCCATTCGATATTGGAATACCTGCCGGTAATGTCTTCGATGAGTTTTTTCGTAGTGGGGCTGATGATAGTTGAAGTCAGTAGCACGACCTTTTTGTTTGTCAGGCTGAAAGCCTCCAGATTGTCCATTATGTCCTTGTCGATGGTTTCCCAATCGCTGTCAACGGCTTCTTTATGCGGTTTTTTAAGACGCGCGTCGTCGTATAAGTTTAGCACAGAAGCCTGTACCCTTGCCGATGTTCCGCCTTGCGAGATAGGCGACATATTATTGCCTTCTATCTTGATGGGGCGGTTTTCGCGCGTTTTAACGAGTATGCTGCAATAATCGTTGCCGTCGAAAAAGGTGGACGCAAAAAAGTTAGGAACTCCCGGAATAAGTTCTTCCGGCTGGTTGAGCAAAGGAATTGCCTTTCGAACAGGCATTTGGCAACTGCTCACCAAAGCCACTGCGCTTACCGAGAAGCCAAGCATCTTCAAGAAGTCCCTTCTGCTGGATTTCCCCTTAATTTCTGATTCGTCTAATCCTTCGATCGAAAATTCGGGCATGGGTTCGTTGTTTCGGGTATTCCCGCCCTTTTTAGCCTCTAAATGATTTTAGATACTTTGCCAATATTTTTTCTCCATGATATATATAGATCGGAATGATAAATATTTCTAATTTAATTAAGCTTGTTTTAATAATGACATCTCTGACAGTCTTCGCCTCCCATGTCGAGAACGGTAACGGTCTTTTTTTCGCCGTTTTTCAACTTCTCGTGCATTTTGGTGTATTGGTCATAAAATCTGTTGCTCTCGAACTGGACTTTCTTCGTGCGGTGGCAATCTATGCACCATCCCATGCTTAGTTCCTTGACCTGTATTATCTCGTCCATCTTTTCAACCTCCCCATGGCATTCGGCACAGGCTACTTTTCCTACTTTAACATGTTGTGCATGGTTGAAATAAACGTGGTCGGGAAGATTGTGGACTTTCACCCATTCAATGGGTTTGTTGTTCTCGAAGGCAGCGTATATCTTGGCTATCTCTTTTTTCCCTGTTTTCTTGCCTTCCTTTACCTGGGAGTGACAGTTCATGCAGGTCGCCAGGGGCGGTATGCCCGCGTGCATGCTCTTGTCGGCCGTGAAGTGGCAATACATGCAGTCGGTCTGGTTTTGCCCTGCATGTATCTTATGCGAAAAGGCAATTGGCTGATCAGGCTGATAATATTGCTGACGACCTAATCCTGCTGATTCCACAAATAATAATTCGCTGCCGACGGCTAAGGAAATAAGGATAATTACGATATGTATCCATCTCGCTTTTATAAATTTCGAGACTGATAGGTCGAAAATGCTTATGAGCATGAGAACCAGCATGATAAGAAAAGTGTTCCTCATATTCCTCATATCGGCCCGCTTCATTTCGGCCACTATTTCCTCATCGGGATCGTGTATCGCACCGTTAGAAACCTGGTCTTCGGTTGTCTCTGTTGCCGCGGCAGCTTCGCCCCCGGCTAATTTGCCACCGTTTGCGATATATTTAATTATGCCCCTTACCTGATCGTCGGTGAGGTTATGGGGCGGCATGGGGATTTTACTGTTTTCCTCAAAAACCTTTATAGCCTCGGCATCGCCCGAAGCAATAAGTGCAGCTGAATTCTGAACAAACTTAATTATCCAGGCCTCATCCTGTTTTTCGTTTATTCCTTTTAAGTCGGGGCCTACAAGCTTGCCCCCGCCGATTGTGTGGCAAGCCCTGCACTGAACGAAATTCGCCTCGTCGGCAGTTGTTTGGCTAAATGAGAGCTGAGGTAAAACCAATAAGAGGATAAATAATCCAATCCCGAGACTTCGGGTCAAAAAGCCTTGCCAGTGCCGGGCTTTTTGCGTTACAAAACCGTTAATGACCATAATGCAAATATTATCAAATATTATGTCTTTTTATGTAAAATTTTCAACTGTTAAATATAAGGTAAAATATTTATAATGAATGACGACAAAAATATTTATTTTTCCTTTAAAAATAAATAATCAAGTAACAAATTGCCTAATTAAGTAGAACCATCTAACATTCAGTACGATATATTTTTGAATTTTAAACCTTGTTGTTTTTTTCGTGTATCTGCTAAGTGGGATGTGTTCTTAATTAGACTGGTTTTAATTAAGCTTGTGGGCAATGAGGTCTTGCAAATGATTATTGCCCGGGCGATTTCCCTACCAGCTGCCGCCGGCGCCGCCACCTCCGAAGCTACCACCTCCGAAGCCTCCGAAGCCACCTCCGAAGCCTCCGCCTCCACCGCCAAAACCGCCTGAGCCTCCCGAGAAATTGTTCCAGTGCCCGGAGCCGCCGCTAAGGCTGCTCCCGATCCAAAGGGCAGTCCAGAATGACATATTATTTCGGCCCATGCTTCCCGACCTTGCGTTTGAGGCGCGTATGATTACGATAATCAGGAAAATAATAATAAATGGAAGAAAGCCGAAAATGGCGGGCTTGCCGGAGCTTTTATTATATCCTTCAGCGGATATTTCCCCGGATGCGAGTTTCGATAATACGTCAACACCCTTAAAGATCCCTTCGCCATAGTTGTTTCGTCTGAAGCTCGGTATCATTTCTTTTTCAACTATACGCTTGGCAATAGCATCCGGAATTGCCCCTTCCAGGCCGTATCCGACCGCAATAAATGCCTGCCCCTTGTTCGTGCTGCTTAATTTTGGTTTTACCAAGACAACGATCCCGTTATTGAAGCCCTTTTGGCCGACGCCCCATTTTTCACCAATTTCATAAGCGAAGGATGCCGGGTCGTATGCGTTCAGCGATTTGACGGTAAGTACCAATATTTGGTTGGAGGTGCTGTCGTTTAGGGCCCTGAGTTTCCATTCGAGAGCCTCGGTTTCTTTTTTGCCCAAAATTCCCGCCAGGTCGTTTACCAGGCGAGGCGGAACGGGCCGTTGCGGAATATCGGCAGCGAATATGCTGTTTAACAATGTTAAAACAAGAATTATTAATGAAGTGTATTTTTTAAGCATTGCTGAATTTATAATATTACGCGTTTTCATTTGAGTTTATTAGTCCCCGAAGGAAATTTCGTCGGTTAGTTCATTGATATCGTCAAGATGATGCGGGAAATGGCGTTTTAGTTGTTTGCCCGCGGTCTCTATACCTTCGACCAAAGCAGGGACGAAGTCGCCTTTTTTGAATTTTACCCGCATATTTTCTTTAATGTCAACCCAGAAGTTCTCCGGGACGGTGGCGTTGATGGCCTTGTCGCCGATAATAGCAAACTTTTGGCTTTTAACCGCGATATAAAACAATACACCGTTGCTGAGCTGGGTATTCTCCATGCCGAGCTTTTTGAAAAGATAGGAAGCGCGGTCGAGGACTTCGCCTTTGCATGCAGTTTCCAAATGAACACGTATTTCTCCCGAAGTGTCCATTTCGGCATTTAAAATTGCCTTTTTAATTTCTTTTTTGTCGTTGTCCGAAAAAAAATCTTGTATCGAAGCCATGTTTATGGTTTTTGGTTGTTACAAATTAATAAAGACTAAAATTTCACTTCTGGAACTTTTTCGCTCCCTTTTTGAGCCTCGAAGTATGGTTTTGGCTCGAAACCAAACATACCAGCGAACATGTTCTTTGGGAATAATTTTATGTAGGTGTTGTAAACTTTGGTGGTTTCATTAAACTTCCTGCGCTCAACAGCTATCCTGTTCTCTGTGCCCTCCAGCTGGGCCTGCAGCTCCAGGAAATTCTGGTTTGCCTTTAATTCAGGGTATTTCTCTACAACTACCATTAATTTCGACAATGCGCCGCTCAGCCCTTGTTGTGCCTGCTGGAAAGCCTGCATTGAGGCAGCATTCAGATTACCGGGGTTTATGTTCACCGATGTTGCCTTAGCCCTGGCCTCTATAACTCCTTCAAGGGTTTCCTTCTCGTGGCTTGCATAGCCCTTTACGGTATTGACCAAATTGGGTATGAGGTCGGCCCTGCGCTGATAAACATTCTCGACCTGCGACCACTTTGCGCTAACGTTCTCAGAGTTTACAACCATGGTGTTGTACATTCCTTTAAAGTAACTGTAACCTGCAAAACCGAGAATGACGATTATTACTATTGCTATTCCTATTTTTTTCATCTGTTTATAATTTTGTAATTAATTGTCATCTAGCATATTATATTTATCATCGGATTTAACAGATTATGCGGTTTTTAGTTTTTCGCAAGCGAAAAACATCCGTTAAATCCGCTTAATCCGACGAATGTATTTTTGCATAATAATCATTTTCCTGTGTGTTTAAAATTAAACATGAATGTTTAATTTTAATTTTTTAAGAAGGCGAATATATATAAATAATGACTAAAATAAGCAATTTTGACCTAATTCATCATTTAAAAAATCTTCCATTAACGAAAATCATGAATTATTTGTTTCCGCAAACGATTGCAAAAGCCCTTTTAGTTAAATGGGTAACTAAATGCCTGTTAACGAATTGTATTAGTGGGTTTTGTTGTTTTATGATAAATGATATAACAAAAATCAAGGTCTGGCACGAAAATGTCCTGAAACGGAAATTATTTGCGAAATTTGTAGTTCCGGGAATCAAATACGGCAATTTTAAAAACGCGGGGAATTGATTTTTGCGATTTATTAAAAATGGATTCGATAATGAGGTCAGCCATAATTCCGGAGAGTCTTCCATATCCGTTTGGGAAACAGCGATTGTTAGTCAATTTATGCTTAAAGCCGGAAGTTTTGCTTGTTCAGCCGGAAATCTTTATCCAAAGTTTTCAACAGCCATCATTCGGAGCATGTATTTCCGTAATTTTGTTTAATATGAAAGCACATTGTTTCCCGTAGGGGATTTTATGGCGATTGTTGATGATGTGTTTTTTTAATCTGTTAATATTCAACTCCTTATATTTGATTATAGATGTTTTTAATTTACGATACCGAGACTACCGGACTTCCTAAGGATTATAACGCCCCGCTAAGCGATTTCGATAATTGGCCGCGGTTGGTTCAGTTGGCATGGCAAACCCACAACAGCAGTGGTGAACTTATGGAAGTTAAGAATTTCATCATAAAACCTGAAGGTTTCGAGATACCTTACGGAGCGGAGAAGATACACGGCATTTCAACGGAAAGGGCGAACAGGGAGGGGCAAAGCCTGGATTTTGTTTTGGCCGAGTTCAATAGGTCGATCGAAAAAGCGCATACAATCGCAGGGCATAATATCGAATTCGACAATAGTATTACCGGATGTGAATTTTTGCGCATGGAAATAGAGACAGGACTGTTTGAAAAAAACATTGTCGATACCAAGGATTTGTCAACCGGGTTTTGTGCGCTTCCGGGCGGTCGAGGCGGAAAATATAAATGGCCAAAGCTTTCTGAGCTTCACCAAAAACTTTTCGGCCGGGGGTTTGAGGAGGCTCATAATGCAGCTGCCGACGTTCAGGCCACAGCCCGCTGTTTTTTGGAGCTTATAAGGATAGGGATTATCGGTGCTGCCGAATTAAAGCTGGATGGCTCGGTAATCGATAACTTTAGGGCCATAAACAAAACTTCATTCGAGGCCGTGGAGCTGGAGATAGAATCCTTTAGGGAAGAAAAAGTCGAGCATTCCCCCGAACCAGGAGGTATCGAGCACGATTTGGACGAAAAGGTCTTTACGCATCTTCACGTTCATACTGAGTTTTCTGTCCTGGACGGCTTGTCGAACATCCCGAAAATGATTACCAAGGCAAAAGCCGACGGTATGACGGCATGTGCCATCACCGATCATGGCGCCATGTTCGGTGTTAAGAGCTTTCACCAGATTTGCATTGCCGAAAAAATCAAACCCATTATCGGCTGCGAGTTTTATATTGCCCGCAGGAGCATGGAACAAAAAGAAAACAAAGCTGATGGCGGCGGTTGGCACCTGGTATTGCTTGCCAAAAACGAGACCGGTTATAAAAACCTCATGTTCTTGGTTTCCAAGGGCTGGACGGAAGGCTATTATTATAAACCCAGAATTGACAAGAAGTTGTTGAGCGAGAATAGCGAAGGCCTTATTGCCCTTACGGCCTGCCTAAGTGGCGAGCTGCCCTCAAAAATAGTAAACGAAGGCGAGTCGCAAGCAGAACAATCATTGTTGGCTTATAAAGAGATATTCGGCGATGACTTGTATTTGGAGTTGCAGCGCCATCCCACCGGTGATCCCGAAATGGACAGAGATGTATTTGACGATCAGGTGTTTGTGGGCAAGGTGCTCAGGAAGCTCTCCGAAAAGCATTCCGTAAAACTTGTTGCTACCAACGACTCCCACTTTGTTGATGCCGAAGATGCCGATGCCCACGACCGCCTTATCTGCATAGGGACGGCAAAAGATATCGACGATCCGAAAAGGATCCGTTATACACGTCAGGAATGGTTCAAGACACAGGATGAGATGAAGAAGCTGTTTGCCGATATTCCAGAGGCCATTGAAAACACAGCTGGAATAGTTGACAAGATTGAGGTCTTTGAACTGGATCATAAGCCCATAATGCCGATTTTCGAGATTCCTGACGAATTTGCCGATGCCGACGACTACTTGCGCCATTGTGCTTATGAAGGTGCCGGCAAACGGTATGCTGACATAACGGACTCGATAAGGGAGCGTATAGACTTCGAGTTGGAGACCATAAAGAAAATGGGCTTCCCCGATTATTTCCTCATCGTCTGGGATTTCCTGCGCGCAGCCCGCGAAATGGGTGTTGTTGTTGGCCCTGGACGCGGAAGCGCAGCAGGCTCGGTAGTCGCATATAGCCTTCGTATCACTGAGATAGACCCGCTGGCCTATAATTTGCTGTTTGAGCGTTTCCTGAACCCGGAGAGGATCTCGATGCCTGACATAGATATTGATTTTGATGACGACGGTCGTGAGCTCATTTTAAAATGGGTAAAGCAGAAATATGGAAAAAACCGTGTTGCCCACCTAATTACATTCGGTACCATGGCAGCCAAAATGGCCATACGCGATGTGGCGCGAGTGCAGAAACTACCTTTGAACGAAGCTGATAGATTGGCAAAAATGATTCCTGACACACCAGGCACAAGTTTGCGAAAGGCGTTTAAGGAAGTGCCGGAGCTGCAAGCCGAGCTCGATAAGGGCAAACCCGAGATTAAGGATGTCCTAAAAAATGCCTTGACCCTGGAGGGCTCGGTAAGGAATATAGGGACACATGCTTGTGGAATAATCATCAGTAAAGAGGATTTGACGAATTATGTCCCGGTTTCCGTAGTAAAGGACTCGGTCCTGGATCTTTGTACCCAGTACGACGGGAAATACATAGAGTCGATAGGTTTGCTAAAAATGGACTTCCTGGGCTTGAAAACATTGTCGATAATAAAGGATACCATCGAGAACATCAAGCAATCCAAGGGAATAAGCATCGACATCGATAATGTTGACCTAAACGACAAAGAAACTTATGAGCTTTATAGCCGTGGCGATACTTCTGCTCTTTTCCAGTTTGAGAGCGACGGCATGCAGAAATACCTCAAGGATTTAAAACCTACCCGCTTCGAGGACCTAATAGCCATGAATGCCCTATACCGGCCTGGGCCAATGCAATACATCCCCGATTTCGTGGAGCGTAAGCATGGCCGCCAGGAAATAAAATATGACCTTCCGGTAATGGAGGAGATACTCAAGGAGACTTATGGAATTACCGTTTATCAGGAACAGGTGATGCTCCTTTCCCGTAAGATGGCAGGCTTTACCCGGGGCCAGTCGGATAGTTTGCGCAAGGCCATGGGAAAGAAGAAGATAAAGGAAATGGAAAAATTGAAGGCCGAGTTCGTTGAAGGATGCCAGGCCAATGGCCTGGCAACTGAAAAGGTCCTCAAGGTATGGAAGGATTGGGAAGAGTTTGCGAAATATGCCTTTAATAAATCGCATGCCACTTGTTATTCTTATGTTTCTTATCAAACGGCTTATCTTAAAACTCATTATCCGGCAGAGTTCATGGCTGCCAACCTTAGCCGTAACCTTAACGATATCAAGAAGATAACTCAATATACCGCCGAGGCTGAGCATATGGGGATCTCCGTTACCCGACCTGATATAAACGAAAGCCTGCTTAAATTTTCCGTTACCGGCGACAAGATTATCCGCTTCGGCATGGGCGCGATAAAAGGTGTCGGCGGTGCTGCCGTCGAAAACATCATCAACGAGAGAAAGAAAAACGGCCCTTTTAAATCCCCTTTTGATTTTGTTAAAAGAGTAAGCCTGCGATCGGTTAATAAACGCAGCATTGAAGCCCTTGTTATGGCCGGTGCCTTCGATGGTTTTGAAAACACCCACCGGGCCCAGTATTTCCATAAGGAAAACGAAAATGCGGCTAGCTTTGTCGAGATATTGATAAAGCATGGCAATAGCTTTCAGGAACAGCAAAATAATATGCAGCAGTCGTTGTTTGGAGGAATGGACGAAATTGCCGTAAAAGACCCGGAAATGCCTGTTTGTGCCGAATGGCTTAAACCCCGGTTGCTCAAGTCTGAAAAGGAAGTTACCGGATTTTATATTTCCGGTCATCCTCTCGACGATTTTAAGACAACCATACAACGATATTGCAATGTTGAAGTTGGTTACCTGAGGAGCAATCTCAAGAAATTCAAGGGCCATACGGTTAGTTTTGCCGGTATGATAACGAAATCGCAGCAGAGGATGTCGAAAAAAGGTTCCCCCTTTGGTATTATAACCCTGGAAGATTTCTCGGGCCAGACTGATCTGATGCAATTTTCTGAGGATTATTTAAAACGCAAGCACTTCCTTGAAGTGGGCAACAATATTTTCGTTCAGGCTAAAATCGAGGAAAGGTGGCGCGGTGGCGACCTCGACATCAAGGTTAGCAATATAATGCTTTTGAGCGATGCCATGAATAAGCTTACTTCATCTGTGTTCTTGATAATCAAGCTGGAATATATGGACAATAATCTTGTCGAGGATTTAGTTAGGCTTGTCAAGGAAAACCCGGGCAACAGCAAATTGAAAATAAAACTGGTCGCACCCGGCAACAAGAACAATATATCAATGAAGTCGTCGGTTTATAAGGTTGAACCACAGACCTTCGTAAAAGAGATTTCTAAACTCGGGAATGTTAGTTTCAGGCTTGAAAGCTGATGCTCCAGTTTTGGCTTGCCCGGTAAAAACATAGTTTGCTATGTTCATGATGCACATACCTGCATCCGACCCAATAATTGCATACCTTTGCAGACTTATTTTCAAGCAGGGATGGACAATAACATTAAGATACGTAATAAAAGGGGTTCCTGGGAATATTTCCTTGTTGAGAAGTTTGTTGCCGGAATAGTCTTGACAGGAACGGAAATAAAGTCTATACGCAACGGAAAGGCCTCATTGGCAGAATCTTATTGCTATTTTGAAGGTGGTGAGCTGTTTGTCCGTAATATGCACATCGCAGAGTATTCATACGGCACTTATAACAATCACCTGGCAAAGCGCGACCGGAAGCTGCTTCTTAACAAGAGGGAACTCAAAAGGCTCAACCGTCAGGTAAAAGAAAAGAGCATGACCATAGTGCCGGTTTTGTTGTTCGTGAATACAAAAGGACTTGCGAAACTTGAAATAGCCCTTGCCAAAGGAAAACACTTCTACGATAAAAGGGAAACCTTAAAGGAAAAAGACCACAAACGGGAGATTGACAGGCAGATGAAGCGATAGATGGTGAACGCCTTCCTGCAAGGGAGGTGGGGGCATTTGCGGATAGGGGAGATATGGGGCTTGGGCCGGCTGGCGATTATGAAAAGCCGGTTATCGAAAGAACTTAAATGATTTCCAGTTTAATTATTCTTTTGCCCTTTTCGCCCTCATTTATATTTACCGAAACATATCCCCTGGGGAGGAGAGGGGTGATAAGCCCGGGCCATTCCATCAAGCAATAGGAACTTGAGTAAAGGTATTCCTCGATACCTATGTCGTAAGCCTCCTCTAGTTTCTTTAACCGATAGAAGTCGAAATGATAAATACTATCGTCATCTTCGGTAAGATATTCATTTATTATGGAAAATGTCGGGCTGCCGGTCTCGTCAATTACCCCCAATTCCTCACAGATGACTTTAATAAGCGTAGTTTTGCCTGCCCCCATCTTGCCATTGAAAGCAATAATCCTGTGCCCGCCAGCAAATTCGATGATCTTACGGGCAATCACGGGCAGCTCACTGAGGCTCGCGGCTTCTAAAATCAACTTTTTCACTTCTTTGGATTTAGCGTGATTATGGGTATCATGACCTCTTCCATCGACAAGCCACCATGCTGGAAGGTGTTTTTGTAGTATTTTACGTAATAATTATAGTTGTTGGGGTAGGCGAAAAATTCACCCGGCCGGGCAAAGACCCACTTTGTGCTTATGTTTATCTTTGGCAGGAAGTATCTCTCCGGATCGTTCATCTCGAAAACCTGTTTGGCATTATAATTAAGGCTTCTTCCGAACTTATATCTCAAATTAGTGTTTACGCTCTTGTCGCCCACGATTTTCACGGCATCCTGAACGCGGACGGATCCGTGGTCGGTGGTGATGAACAGTTTTATGTCCTTGGTAGCTAAATACTTGATTATGTCAAAAAGCGAGGAATGCTCGAACCACGATTTCATTAGGGAACGATAAGCAGCCTCGTCGTCGGCAAGTTCCCTGATGATTTCCATCTCTGTCCTGGCATGCGAGAGCATATCGACGAAATTATAAACGATGACATTGAAGTCGTTCGTCATCAGGTTCGATATATTTTCACTCAATTTCCTTCCTGCGTCAAGGTTGAGGATTTTATTATAAGAAAGCTTTAGTTGTTTGCCATGGCGATGCAATTGTTCGTTGAGCAATTCTTTCTCATATTGGTTTTTGCTTCCGTCTTCATGCTCTTCAGTCCAATATCGCGGATGTTTCCTTCTTATTTCGTTCGGCATAAGGCCTGAAAAAAGGGCGTTGCGCGCATATTGGGTCGTGGTTGGGAGTATGCTGTAGTAAATGTCGTCCTTCTCGACCCTGAAATATTCCTCGATCATTGGTTGGATGGCCTTCCACTGGTCGTAGCGGAGGTTGTCTATTAAAATAAAGAACACTTTTTTACTGCTTGTAAGCGAGGGTAGAACTTTTTCCTTGATCAAGTTTTGCGAAAGGGTCGGTCTGTTGTCGGTATTGCCGTAGAGCCAATCTTTGTAATTCCTCTCGTAATATTTTGAAAACAAAGCGTTGGCTTCGCTTTTCTGCATGTTTAAAACCTCTTTTATGCCATCGTCATTGGTGGTTTCAAGATCGCTTTCATACCTGACCAGTTTTTTGTAGATGTCGATCCATTCCCGCGGGCTGAGTCTGTCGTTCAGGTGCATGCTTAATTCGCGGAACTGTTGCTGATAGTTCGAGCTGGCTTTTTCACCGGCCAGCTTTTTGTTCTCCAAATTCCGCTTCAGCGAAAGCAATATCTGGCTTGGTTTAACGGGTTTTATAAGGTAATCTGCTATATTGGAGCCTATTGCGTCCTCCATTATCGATTCTTCCTCGCTTTTTGTTATCATCACCACAGGTAGGTTGGGATATGCGGCTTTTATTTTTTCAAGGGCCTCTATCCCGCTTATCCCCGGCATTTGCTCGTCGAGGAATACGATATCGTAATTATGTTCTTTTACCATGTCGGCAGCCTCGTCACCGCTGTTTACAGCGTCAACCTGATATCCTTTTTCTTCAAGATAGATTATGTGTGGTTTGAGCATGTCAATCTCGTCGTCTGCCCAAAGTATTCTTATTTTACTCATTATAACAAATTTGTGTTTATTTTAGCCTGAAATAACTAAGCTTGCATAAATAATGCAAATCTTATGAATTTATTGCTGTTCCAGCCTGTGCCGGATACAAAATTAACATAATTTATGAGCAGGGTATTTCAAAACAAAAGGAAAATAATCAACGATCCGGTTTATGGTTTCGTAAGCATACATAACGATATGATGTTCGATATTATCGAGCATCCATATTTCCAACGACTCAGGAGGATTAAGCAGCTGGGTCTTACCCACCTTGTTTATCCCGGTGCCTTGCACACTCGTTTCCATCATTCGATAGGTGCAATGCATTTGATGAAGAAGGCATTGCGCGAATTGGTTTTTAAAGGAAACGACATCACCGAAGAGGAGTTCGTGAGCGCGAATATCGCTATCTTGCTTCATGATATCGGCCACGGGCCCTATTCTCACGCTCTCGAAAAATCAATTGTTCCCGGTATCGGCCATGAACAGGTCTCGGAGGTCTTCCTCGATAGGTTCAATAAAATGTTCGACGGCAAATTATCTGATGCCATAAAGATATTCAAAGGAACTTATCATAAAAAGTTCTTGCATGAGCTGCTGTCGAGCCAGTTTGATATGGATAGGCTTGATTATTTAAAGCGGGATAGTTTTTTCTCAGGGGTTGCCGAGGGTTCGGTAAATTATGAACGACTATTGAATATGATAGATGTGGTAGATGACCATATAGTTATAGAAGCCAAGGGGATTTATTCGGTTGAAAAGTTCATTACTGCCCGTAGGTTGATGTATTGGCAGGTTTACCTGCACAAGACCGTTTTGGCAGCCGAGTTGATGATAATGAAGGTTTTGAAGCGCGCTAAATATCTTAGGATGAACGGCGGAAAATTATTTGCCTCCCCGGTGCTCGACTATTTTCTCACCAACGACATTACTCTCGACGACTTTTATGCCGATGAGAGAACCCTGCCCAATTTTGCCTCCCTCGACGATTATGATGTTTTCTCGGCACTAAAGGTATGGGTTAATCATCCCGACAAGGTGCTCAGTTTGCTGAGCTCAGGCCTGGTAAACCGAAAACTGTTCAAAATAGAAATGACGGGCGAAAAACAGGAAAGCGCATATCTGGAAAAGATAAAAGTGTCCGTTGGCAAGAAACTTAAGCTAAAAGATGATGAGCTGGACTATCTCGTGATAAGCGACAAAACATCTAATTATATTTATAATCCGGGTAACGACAAGATTAAAATACTATTTAAGGACGGCAGCATAATCGATATTGCGGAAGCGTCTGATCAATTGAACATCAGCTTGTTGTCGAAACCAACTACCAAATACTTTGTTTGTTGCCCAAAATAAATCAAGTTCGGCGCCAATGTATTCGCATTTGAATGTTTTTATTTTTCAATGCTGTAGATTTCACAAAATCTCAATTTTAGTATCTTGCGGCAATTTTCATTGTCAATTACCAAATGAAGATAGTCTATAGTTTAACAAATTAATTTTTTTACGGTGAAGTTTACGGCAGAGCAGATAGCACAGGCGCTCAACGGAAAGGTGGAAGGCGACAAGATGGCGGAGGTCAGTACCCTGGCCAAAATTGAAGAAGGGGGAAAAGGTGCTTTATGCTTTTTGTCAAACCCGAAATACACGCACTATTTATATTCCACCAAGGCGTCGGTGGTTATTGTCAACGACAGTTTTGTGGCTGAAAAGAAATATTCGACAACCCTGATACGGGTAAAAAACGCCTATGCTGCATTTGCGGGCGTTTTGGAATTATATCAACAATCGCGGCCAAGGCCTCAAGGCATCTCATCGATGGCAGTAATCGCCGAGTCAGCCAAATTGGGCAAGAATGTTTTTATCGACGCTTTTGTTGTCATAGGCGAAAACGTTGTTGTTGGCGATAATACACAAATTTTTTCGAATTCGGCCATCTCCAACAATGTCAGCCTTGGAACGGATTGCATAATTAACTCAGGAGTAAAGGTTTATGACGATTGTATAGTTGGCGATCACTGTACCATCCATTCGGGGACTGTAGTGGGCGCCGACGGTTTCGGTTTTGCCCCGCAGGATTCAAAGGATTATAAAAAGATACCTCAAATAGGTAACGTCATCCTGGAAGACCGTGTTGAGATAGGTGCCAATACGACCATCGACAGGGCAACCATGGGTTCTACAATCATACGAAAAGGAGTGAAAATAGATAACCTTATCCAAATAGCCCATAATGTCGAAATAGGGGAAAATACTGTTATTGCTGCTCAAACAGGGATATCCGGTTCTACCAAAATCGGGAAAAATTGCATGATAGGCGGCCAGGTGGGCATAGTTGGCCATCTTGTAATTGCCGACGGCGTAATGATAGCCGCGCAATCGGGAGTGGGGAAAAGCATAACAGAGGAAAATTCCGTCGTGGAAGGCTCCCCGGCCTTTGGCATTCGCGACTATCAAAGGTCGTATGTCCATTATAGACGACTCGACAATTTGGTCAAGAGGGTCAACGAATTGGAAAGAAATTCCAAGAGTAAATAGAAATGCTTACTTTTGCGCAAATTTTTTAATTGAGGGGTGTTAATTATACCCGTAATTTTATGGCAGAAAAACAGAAGACTATTGGAAAGTCGATATCTATAAGCGGTAATGGATTGCACACAGGTCAGAAGGGAACTATGACGTTTTATCCGGCACCGGCCGATCATGGTCTAAAGTTCAGAAGATCCGATCTCGAAAAAAAACCAATTATCTCAGCAACTATCGAAAATGTAGTTGGAACGGCGCGCGGTACTACAATTGGCGAGAACGGAGCCAATGTGTTTACCATCGAGCATGTTCTTGCTGCTTTTAGGGGGCTGGGGGTCGATAATGCACTTATCGATCTTGATATGGAGGAAATACCAATTCTTGACGGTTCGTCCAGATTTTTCCTGAACGCGATAAAAGAGGCGGAAGTAGTTGACCTTGACAAAGATAGGGATTTCATCGTTATAAACGAAACCATTGAGTATAAAGTTCCCGATAGTAAAATAGAGATCAGGATAGAGCCTTCGGATACGTTTGAGCTTGAGGTTGATATAGATTACGAGAGCAGGGTGTTGGGCGCCCAGCATGCCAGCTTATCGGATATCTCCAGGTTTGAGAAGGAAATATCGAAGTGCAGGACTTTTGTTTTTCTGCACGAACTGGAATTCCTTTTAAGCAATAACCTTATCAAAGGCGGTGATCTGGCAAGTGCAATAGTGTTTGTTAACAGAAAAGTACCACAAGAGGAACTCGACAGGCTTGCGAAGGCATTTAACAAGCCTAGCGTCAAGGTTAAGGAAGAAGGGATATTAAACAACCTTGAGCTGCACTATGCCAATGAACCTGCGCGCCACAAGCTTCTGGACATGATTGGCGACCTGGCCCTTTTAGGTAAGCCCATTAAGGGAAAAATTACGGCAAAACGCCCCGGCCATCAATCAAATACAGAATTTGCAAGAATAATTAATCAACATTTAATAAAAAAAGAAGCCATGTTAAAAGAACCACCTTTTGATATTTATGCAAAACCACGATTCGACGTTGTTCAGATACAGAAAATGCTTCCTCACCGTCCACCGTTTTTGCTGGTTGACAAAGTGCTGGAAATGAGCGATAATCATATAATAGGAATGAAAAGCGTTACCATGAACGAACCTTTCTTCGTGGGACATTTCCCCGGTGAGCCTATTATGCCAGGTGTGCTTCAGGTTGAGGCAATGGCCCAGGTCGGCGGAATATTTGTTTTAAACCAGGTGTCAAGCCCTGAGTTGTACTCAACGTATTTCCTGAAAATCAACGATGTGCGCTTTAGGGGTAAAGTTGTTCCGGGCGACACACTTATTTTCAGCATAGAACTTATAGCGCCCATAAAACGCGGAATATGCATCATGAGGGGAAAAGCCTTTGTTGGCGATAAACTTGTCATGGACGGCGAATTAACCGCTCAGATCGTGAAGAATAAAGATTGAGATACAAGATAAAAGAATCAAGATTAATGAGTCGAGTTAAAAGATATAGAATAAAGGTTAACAGTTTATGAATCAACCATTAGCATACGTGCATCCACAAGCCAGGGTAGCGGCAAATGTTGTTATTGAACCATTTGTCAATATCGAGAAAAATGTGGTTATTGAAGAGGGAACATGGATAGGCTCCAGCGTTACTATTATGGAGGGTGCCCGCATTGGTAAGAATTGCAGGATATTCCCCGGGGCCGTAATCTCTGCTATTCCGCAGGATTTGAAGTTCAATGGAGAGGACAGCTTGGTGAAAATAGGAGATAATACTATTGTAAGAGAGTATGTTACCATCAACAGGGGAACTAGGGCGAACAACGAGACTACCATCGGAAGCAATTGTCTTTTAATGGCTTATGTCCATGTTGCCCATGATTGTATTATCGGCAACAACGTAATACTTGCAAATGCATGTAATCTGGCCGGTCATATCGAAATAGACGACTGGGCAATAGTAGGAGGTTTGTCGGCTGTTCACCAATTTGTCCATATCGGAAAACATACGATGGTCTCAGGCGGAAGCATGGTCAGAAAAGACGTGCCGCCCTTTTCCAAAGCGGGCAGGGATCCCCTTTCCTTTATTGGAGTCAACTCGATAGGTTTAAGGCGCAGGGGATATTCCAATGAGAGGATAAACGAGATACAGGATATTTTCAGGCATCTTTTCCTAAAGGGAAGAAACATAGGCCAGGCAGTACGGTTTATCGAGGCGAAACTGCCCGCAACGCCAGATAGGGATGAAGTACTTAGCTTTATCGCCCAATCTCAAAGAGGTATCATGAAAGGTTATACAAGTATAAGGGACAGAAACGGCGGGTAATATTATTGCCTTTTGACAAAGTGCGGGAATTGAAGAATTAATTCATTAAAAAATAAATAATGGCAACAACAGCAGATATTAGAAATGGTTTATGCATAGAGCATAATGGTGATTTGTGGACAGTAGTTGAGTTTCAGCATGTTAAGCCTGGAAAGGGGCCTGCTTTCGTAAGGACGAAACTTAAAAATGTAAAAACCGGCAAGGTGTTGGCCAACACTTTCACCTCAGGGTTTAAAATCAATATCCAGCGCATAGAAAACAGGGGCTATCAATATCTTTATAACGATGGTGATATCTATCATTTCATGAACAATGAAGATTACGAGCAGACATTTATCAACGAGAACTTGATTTCTGCACCACAGCTCTTAAAAGAAGGCGAAAACGTAACGATTGGATTCCATGCCGAGAACGATACGGCGATTTATTGTGATATGCCGACCTATGTTGTATTGGAAGTAACATATACCGAGCCAGGGGAAAAAGGAAATACCGCTACGAATTCTTTGAAGGAGGCTACCGTTGAAACTGGCGCCAAAGTCAGGGTCCCCCTGTTCATCAACACAGGCGACAAGATTAAGATCGATACTCGTAACGGGGCGTATTCCGAACGTGTTAAAGGATAGAAAATGGATTTTCCCAAGAAACTTTCGGTAAGTGAAATTGCTGAAATTATTGGAGGCCGAGCATTGTGCGGAGCCGAAAATACTGCTATTGGTTTAAACGAGCTGCATGTCGTACGTCAAGGCGACCTGACTTTTGTGGATCATCCGAAATATTACAATAAAGTACTTAATTCCGAAGCGTCGGTAATTATTATCAACAAGGAACTTGAGGCACCGCAAGGTAAATCACTCATCTTTCATGAAAACCCTTTTGCAGCTTTTAACCTCTTGATCAATAAATTCCGGGGATTTCGGAAATCCGATGTCCTTATTAGCGATTCTGCCGTTTTAGGCAAGAACACAGTTGTTCAGGCAGGTGCCTTTATTGGAAACAATGTTGTGATAGGCGATAATTGTATCGTTCATGCCAATGTGAGTATTTATGATAACAGCATCGTCGGCAATCGCTGCATCATCCATTCAGGAAGCGTAATAGGTGCAGATGCATATTATTTTCAGAAAAAAGACGGTAAGTTCTCAAAGTTTCACTCGGGCGGCAGGGTTGTTCTGGAGGATGAGGTTGAAATAGGTGCCAACTGCTGCATTGATAAAGGAGTATCGTCGGACACAAGAATTGGAAGCGGCACTAAATTCGACAATCATTGCCAGGTGGGGCATGATACCGTTATCGGCAAAAACTGTTTGATAGGTGCTTTCGCGGCAATAGCAGGTGTTACCAAAATTGAGGATGATGTGGTAATTTGGGCCAGGGTGGCGATAAATAAAGATATCGTTATCGGTAAAGGAGCTCAAATATTAGCCACGTCGGCTATCGACAAATCCGTTGAAGGCGGAATAACATATATGGGTTCGCCCGCCATGGAAGTGAAGAAGTATTGGCGGAACATGATAGCCCTAAAGCAACTGCCCGAACTCTTAAAACTGCTCAAAAAGAAATAAAAGTCACGTTTATGATTGGGTTTCCTGATCCGGCCGGTCAGTTTTGGCAGGGTTTTGTGTGTGATATATGTCGAGGGCGACGATAATGGCAGTAAAGCCCCAAAAAGGCACCGAAAGCTTATCGGTATTTAAAAAGTTGTTCAAAACTCCATGAGCCATATATGTTGCCAGGCCAATGGTGGTCATCATGCTTAGGAACTTAACCTTTAAATTACCTTTCTCATATACCTTTATGCCTGAATATAAAATACTTGCGAACAAGATAATGACAATTAGCATTCCTGCCAAGCCCTCTTCGGCAAGTGGGCCAAGGTACTCGCTGTGAGCATTTCCCTTATCACCAAGATTAGTGCTTATTATTGTTTTTTCTTTAGATCGCTGGTAAGGGGCATAAACAAATTGGTAGGTTCCCGGCCCCCATCCGAAAACAGGACGTTCGTCATAAAGCCGCACTGCCGCTTGCCACCTGTTTATTCTTTCCAGGTTCGACGCATCGGACGATATGTTTGTTATCGACTTGATATGTTCGGCAAAATTGGCCGACGAATCCTGCTTGTTCTTTTCAAGCTTATCGATTATCTGATGCTGAAACGCGAAAAACAATCCGATAACAACTATTAAAAAACTCAATACCCAATAAATCCTGATTCGGAAAACAATTAGCAGGAATAAAGCGGCAGATGCTAAAATGCTTAACCATGCTGCCCGGCTATATGACAAAATAATTGCTATGACAAGAAATAACAAAGTGAATACGGCAGCCGTCCGTGCCAGCTTATTGAGGCCCGGAAAGAAAATCAGGCCTGTGCAGACCGGGAAGAACATCGCCAAGGCCGCCCCATAGGCAGTATGGTCGTTATAAAAGGGCGACATTACCCAATGACCTGTTTCCTCGTCGAAACCATATTGTGCATGTATAATGGTAGTATAAATAATTACGATCACCAAGCCTGCCAGGTAAAGCCACAAGAAGCGACTGATGTTTTCCATTTTCCTGAAGAACATGGCTGCAACAAAAAAGAAAGGGACAACGAACCACAGCCTTGAAATAAAGAATTTAACCGATACTACCGGCATCTCACTTGTAAAAGTCGTAAGTAGTATCCAAAACAAATTCAAATAAATAATATACGAGATGGGATGCGCCGATATTCGTTTATCGTAATTGTTCTGATATATAATGTTTATTAGAAAAATCAACAAGACCCCGAACATCAAAGGCTCGGTTGGCAGGGATACCCCCATTCCCATTTCCAGGTCGTTGATGTTTACGGCCAAGGGGGTTAAGAAAGTGATAAACAGTAAAACTTTGTCGTAGGCTGTCAGATAATAATACATCACTATTAAGGCTACCGGAAGCACAAAAAGCCAATACATATCTTTTTGTACTACCAAATACAGATTAGCCAACAGAAACAATGAGGTTAACCCATAAACCCAACCTATCTTAAGTTTTTCGCCCACAAACAATTAAGATTTCTTTTTGTTCTCGATGAACATGATTACCAGGGTAGAGAACATAAATGCGGCAATGGCGGCAATGGCAACGATTATCCACCTGACCGGATACTCTTTTTTATCGGAAGCATAGGGGTAAGATACCACATTGCTATATGTCATTTCGGAACTTAAGAACCTCAATGCCATTTCATAATCAAGCTTGACTTCCACATAGGTACGTGCCTCTGCCTGGATCATTTCAATAATCTCGACCAACTGCCCGCTATATTTCTCCATGCCTTTCTTTAATCGCTCTACCTCCTTTTTGTTTATGTTGGACCCATTGCCGTCAACGGTTCCCAAAAGGCCGCGCATGATCTCTTGTGTTTGATAATCGTATTCGATAATACCATGTTCCTTGCCAAGAACTTTTAATATGTTTTTTAAGGAGTCGATTGTGGCCTCCTTTCTCCTCAACTGGATTCTGTACATATCGGCTACCTCTACATATTTTGATTTATGGAGCCTTTGGATTTTCTTGTCGTAATAATGGATCAATGAGTTCACTATCATTGCCGCTGTATCAGGGCTCTTGTCGAGGACCTCTATCGAGACTGCTTCGTAAGGTGTTTTGTTGATGGATATTTTCTCGCTATACTCATAATAAAGTATAGTTTTATAGTATTTATAGTCTTTATCTATCCCGTAGTGTTCACCTAATTTGAACTTATTGATAACGCTATCTTTAATATCCTGTGATCCAAATACTTGAAGCATTTGCTCCGTTTCGCTTTCTTCGGAATACGCTTCAACGTTAGCCGGGTATAAGACAGCTTGGGATTTATATAGCGGAGTTATAAACGCAGGCCCTGAGAATATTGCTCCTAAAGCGGCGGCGGCAACTACAATAACAAGTAAATGGATCTTCCACTTATCCAATAAACTCAATAATTCGGAACTATTAAAAAATTTGGCCATTTCTATATCGTTAATTTCAACATCAAAGTCATTTAGTACTTCTTTCTTCTCAATTTCTTTTATTAAAGGTTCATAGCCTTTGTTATCATCGGTTTGTTGTTTACTATCATTAGTCTTACTACTTATATCAGCTTTTTTAGTCCTGTTGTAAAAGGACGGTATATTAAGGATTAACTTTTTTTTTTAATGTTTATTTCAATGTTGCCCGAAAAAACCTCGATAAAAGCTAATATGAGCATTGCGACAAGAACACTTGCGAACGTTGCGATTAAAACTATGAGCCATCTTATCGGATATGTTTTTTTCTCGGCTTTATATGCGCTGCTAACTATGAATTTATGAGGAAGGCTCTCGGTGGCGTCCACTTTTGCTTCTTCATATTTCGACATCAGCTCGCTGAGCTTCTTCTTGTCGTGCTCAAGGGCATCTCGCAATGAGACATAAGGGCCTCCGTATTTTGCAAGAATCGTAAGCTTTTGCTCAAGCCTTGAAACGCCTGGCTGGTTGCCCTTTGCCATCTCAATTGCCAATTGGCGGTTGAACATCTCCGATTGGCTTTCGTAGTCGTGAACGCCGAAACCGCGCAATACCGTCATTGAATCTTCTTTTACCTTTATCTGGCTTTTTAGTTTTAAATACTCCTCTTCGACAATTGTAAATGCGCGAATGGCAATTTCTTTCTGCATGGAGTTTATTGTCGAATCCAGAAGCTCGGCAACATTATTCGCCATGTCGGCGGCAAACTGCGGGTCCTTGTCGAGGACGGTGATTTTTACCGCCATATATTCGGTGCGCCTGAACTTGAATTTTTCTTCATACTCATTATACAAATTCGTCATTTTGAATTTGCTGCTGCTCTTTATGCCGTAATGTTCCATTAGCTTGTACTTGGCAATTATCCTGTCCCGTATTTTATTCGAGTTGAGCACCTGCAGCAATTGTTCGGTTTGCTCGTCCTCGCCGAATTCCAGGATGTCCTTGCTGTTGTTGAAATTTTCGCTCAGTAACACTTTGGAGATGGAATTGCTGGCCGTAGGATATAGGATTACCGTTGATTGAAAAAGCGGTGTTATGAAATAGGAAGATGAAAAAATAGCGGACAATGCGATGGCAGCCACCGCGATGAGGCTTAGCTGCTTATAATACTTTATAAGTACATTTAATAGAATACCTGAAAAAAAAGGTTTCTCAATCTGGTTTTGACCCACGTTTCTTTTTTTTGTTAATTGGCAAAAATAGGAATTTTTATAAATTTTACAACACTATTTAATCATTGCGTTTATGATTATTTATACTTATTTGCCAACTTAGTGCAATTGCCGGCCGGTGATGTTGCCAATAAGCTTGTGTTGTTATCTGGTCTTTTTCAGGTTTTAACCCGATCCGTTTCCCGGTTTTTACGGAGATTGTGTCGGGGGTGTTCCTACATAATGTTCACGGAGACTTCTTGTTGCGACTCATAAGGCGGGCACAATAAGTCGAAGTTGAGGGTGAAATCAATGGCTTCGTTCATTGTTTTAGTTTATTCAAATGTGAACGAGAGCAGGAAAATCTTTGATTTCAGGCGGTCGATGGAGTCGGTATAGAGATTTCCTTCTTTTTTTATAAGGTTGAAGAAACCGTATCCCATTCTTAGTTCCGTGCCGAACTTGAAATAATTAGTGTAGAAATCGAAGCCGACGCCCACTTCTGCGAGTAAATCATGCTTGTTAATTTTCACGGTAACGTCGTTCAGGTTTTTTTCTGCCTTTTTTTGCGATGCCAGGTCAAGCGTATATTTCAGCCCGCCGGTAACATAGGCAGCCATATTGTTAAGCCTTTTCGACCTGTATTTAACGAATAGGGGAAATTCGACCAAAGTTGAAGTGATGCTTTTTTGCACTTCGATGTACGATGATTCGCCGTCCTTATACGACAATATCCCGTAATTGAGGATTCTTTCGCCAAATGATAAAGTAGGGACAAAGCGGAGGTCGAAATGCCTCGCAATGCGCAGATTGCCCAAAATGCCTATGGAAAAGCCGGGCGTGCCCTGGGATGTTACCTTATAAACATATAGCGAATCGGCAAAAATATCAGGGCTTTGATCGCTGTTCCATTTTATAAACGAAAGATTATCAACTGGTTTTATGTTGAACAGCATATTGTTTGCTGCTAAAATAAATCCAAAATGATATGGGTCCTGATCATAATTGGGCAAGTTCAACACTTTTCGCTGCTGCGTGTAACTATTGACGGCAAATAGCATCGTCAAACTAAAAATGGCTATCTTATAGATTGTTGATCTCTTCAATTTTCTGTTTTTTGTTAATTAACGCCTTTTCTCGATTCTTATTGGATAGCAAAAGTAAATTATTTAACGAATAAGCAAACGGGCTTATTTTTTTGCTATTCCCGTATAAAGCGTGGCTATTCCAAACGTCAAACGTTTTTGTTTGCATTTTTTATAATTTGCCTTCTCCATTTCACCCAGGAATTCCTTGTCCTCGGCAAAGCCTTGTACTGATTCCGGCAAATATGTGTATGCCGAATCGTGGCTTGAAACAATTTTCCCGAACAAGGGAAGTATATATTTGAAATAAAAATTATACAAGTTTCTAAAGGGGAACTTCTTAGGTTTTGAGAACTCGAGGATTGCTACCATGCCGCCCGGTTTTAGAACCCTGTTCATGTCGTTTAAACCTTTTTGAAGGTTCTCGAAGTTTCTTACGCCGAAAGAAACTGTTACCGCATCGAAGCTGTCGTCCTCGAAAAGAAGTTTTTCCGAATCGCCTACCTCCAGTTTAATAATATGATCCAGTTTTTTCTTTATGACTTTTGCCTTCCCTATATTAAGCATTTCCTCTGCAATGTCAACACCAACAATAGATTCGGGATTCAGTTTGGCGAGCTCGATCGCCAAATCCCCCGTTCCTGTTGCAACGTCGAGTATTATTTTTGGTTCGGACGGGGCCAAAGCTTTTCTTAAAGTCCTCCTCCAAAGGATATCGATGCCCATCGAAAGAAAATGATTTAAGAAATCATATTTGTGTGCAATGTCGTTGAACATCTTCTCTACCCTTGCCTTCTTCCCTTTATTGTTGTTCATTTCTGTTATGTAAGTAAACTAATAACTTCGTCTTGAAGCTTGCTCTTGTCGATCGGCACAACCCCTACTTCCTCGCAGACCAGGCCACCTGCCAAATTTGAGATGGCTGCCAAATCAAGCATCCCCGTATCACAGGCCATGCATAAGGAGGCTACGCTGATAACTGTGTCTCCGGCACCTGAAACGTCCGTGATGTTACGGTAATGGGCATTTATCAGTTTTGAGGAAAAAGTGTCGTCATCGTTTTTCCACCTGATGAACATACCTTTCTCGGAAAGAGTGTTCAACACTGCTTTGGCATTTAGTTTTTGCTGTAAAATCTCAACCGCTTTTTCTATTTCCTCTATGGCCCCGGTGTCAAATTCGATGTTTAATCCTTCTTTTATCTCTTTTAAATTTGGTTTGAAAAGATCAACATTGTTGAAATCAAGGAAATTGTTTTTTTTCGGGTCAACGGCTATTGGAATGTTGTGGGCCATGGCAATATCCACAACCTTGGAAATCAGGATTTTGCCGATAACACCCTTGTCGTAATCCTGAAAAACTATTGCGTCGATATCCTCATCTTTGATAAGCAGGCCTATTGTGTTTAGCAGTGCTGTTAGGTCCTCATCGGAAAGGGGGGTTGTAACTTCCTCGTCAACGCGCAACATTTGTGTATTGTTTCCAATTACCCTGAATTTAGTCGTAGTGCGCCTTTCGCTGCTTTTAACGATCCCGTTTGGCAATAATTGCTGCTCGGCCATCAGGTGCATATAGTCGTTGCCCTTATGATCATTGCCGATAATGCTGCACAGATAGGGTTCGGCGCCCAAAGCCTTTATGTTGAGCCCTACATTTGCCGCACCTCCCAGCCTGTCTTCCCTTTTTTCGACTTCCACTACGGGGACTGGCGCCTCGGGGGAAATCCTGTTTACACTTCCCCAAATATACGAATCTACCATGACGTCGCCTATGACAATAATCTTTTTGTCGTTGAACGATTTAAATAAATGTGAAACGGATTCTGTTGTCAGCATTTTTCAATAAAATTTTGCTGCAAATGTAATAAAACCTCTTGTCTTTTTATTTTGTCTTGATTTGTAAATCATTTTTACGCATGCGATGACTATATTCCTGTAAATATGCCTTTAAGATATTCTCGAGCTTTAAGGCAATCGCAGGTTCTTTTTCTAGTAAGTTGTTGCTGTGGCCAACATCGTCTTTCAGATAAAGTGCTGTCGGTTCAACGCCGTTGAACAATAGACAATAATCTTTATAAGTTATTTGGTATAAGCCATTTACGTAGTGGAAGGCCGCATGGGCGGCGGCGGTGTCGAAGGCACTGTTCCCAAATGCGATATATTTTCCGTCAAAGTTGAGCAAATCCAAAATCGTGGGCATTATGTCCGACTGCTGGAAGACATCATCATATATTCCGTTTAAGCTGCTGTCGCCGGGCTGATAGATCAAAATTGGTATGGCATATCTGCCGGATGTGTTTTTATAATATTTTAATAAGCGGTTGTCAGGCAAATTATCTGCATCATCAAAATTGCCTTTGGTCCCCGGAATGACCGATTGTGCGGGATGGTCGGCCGAAATAATAAATATTGTGTTCTTGAACCATTTTTCCCCCTTTGCCTCATCAAAAAACCTTCGCAGGGAATTATCGGTATATCTGACAACCTTGTGAATCCTCAAGGGCCCTTCTTTAAAAGTGTTGCCGTATTTTTTTGGCAAGGAATAGGGATAATGCGAGCTTAAAGTGAATTCCATGGCAAAGAAGGGCTCTTTCATATCGGCGATCTTCTTGATCATAAACTGTAGAAATGGTTCGTCATAAATTCCCCAGTAATTATCGTAATCGTTGTCGTTGCCGTATTCCGTACGACCATAATATTTTTCGAAACCCAAAAATCTCACAAAACCATCAAGCCCTAAAGTCCCGTTGGTGCCCCCGTGAAAGAATGCTGTTTCATACGATTTGCCCTTGAGCAAATTGGCTAGCGAAGTATATTTGTTATTGCCGTAAACCGATGTGATTATCGGGTCGTCTATCAAACAGGGTATCGATGTCAAGGCAGTCGGTATGGCGTCCATCGACCGATACCCGCTTGAAAAAGCATTTGTGAACGCAAGGGAATTGGCCAGCAAAGAATCCAGAAAAGGAGTATAACCCTTATAATTGTTTAAACTTCCAACATACTCTTTTGAGAAGCTTTCCAACATAATTATCACCACATTCCTGTTGTTGAAGTTTCCCGGATTGCTTTTTTGTTTAACAACATTATAATACTGTGGCAGCTCACTTTCGTCAAAGAAGCTATAGTTGCTAATGCCGCCATGCCCATAAGTTGTCATCAGGGTGAAGGGCGTGTTTAGGATTATCGGTATCTGTTTTGCGGGGCCGGAAGTGGTGGCATGCATCATCGACAAGGGCCTAAGCTGTATTCCTCCCCTCGCACCCAACAAACAAAAGCCAAGAATTATGAACATGGTTAATGCCTTGAAAACAAATTGCTTGAAGGTTGTCTTGAATTCATGTGCGGATCGTTGACCGATTTTTTTGCTTAGTTTGTTTAACACAAAAACAACAGCAACCACAAATATTCCCAGATACCAATAATCCAATAAAAACCTTGGCAACAGCTTAATTGCGTCATCGCTGATAAAGATGAACTTCAGCACATCGATGGTTGACCTTTTTTGTGTGAAATGATAGAAAACGGAATCGGATAGGTTGATTGATATTAAAATAGTGTTTATTGATATGAATAAAAAATTTATTGTTCGTTGGTAATATTTATTGTAATAGACTTTCCCCAAGGGCAAGATGTGCATCAATATCATCAAAATATTGAAATACACTATTACGGATAGGTCGAACCTAAGTCCTATCACCATGATTCTTAGGATATGAGCGAACCCTATGTCTGAAAACAGAGAAAGGTTGAACAAGTAAAAAAACAACCTGCTCAGGCTAAAAAACAATAGTATGATGCCAATCCTTTTCAGTAGCTCATAAATTCTGCCTATATATTCTTTCAAGATAGTTATTTTAGTGCCGTAAGCGATTCTGATATTCTTTTAACAGCTTCTTTAAGGTTATCAATTGATGTCGCATAAGAAATTCTTATGCATTCAGGGCTTCCGAAGGCTGCTCCGGCTACAAGCGCAACATGTGCATTCTCAAGCAGGTATATACATAAATCATTACTGTTGTCAATTATGGTTTTGCCATCGGATTTCCCGAAATAATAACTTATATCGGGAAATAAGTAAAAAGCCCCGCCAGGCACATTTGTTTTTATTCCCGGTATCTGCTTCATCAGTTCTATCAACAAATCCCTTCTCTTCCTGAATTCCTTTAGCATTGTTTTCAGCTCAGCGGAGGTGCCTGGGTCGGTGTTTACGGCCTCGGCCGCAGCCGCCTGGGAAATGCTCGACGCTCCTGAGGTGAACTGCCCTTGCAGCTTGGTGCAGGCCTGTGCTATTTCGAGGGGCGCCGCCATATAGCCGATTCTCCACCCTGTCATGGCAAAACCCTTCGCCACCCCGTTTATTAATATTACCCTGTCTTTTAAGCTACCGAAGGAAGCAAAACTGTGATGCTTTCCCTCAAAGTTTATCAACTCGTAAATCTCGTCGGCAATAATTAAAATATCAGGGTGCTTTTCCAGGACTTTTGCCAGGCCTTTCAATTCGTCAAAAGTATAAACTGCCCCGGTAGGGTTGCTTGGTGAGTTGAAAAGAAATGCTTTGGTGTTTTTGGTGATTGCATCTTCCAGCTGCTGGGGATTTAACTTAAAACCTTCGGCAATCCCAGTACTGACCTTGACCATTTTGCCACCGGCAAGCTTTATCATCTCGGGATAGGAAACCCAAAACGGGGAAGGTACGATAACCTCGTCACCATCGTCGAGTATGCTCATGAAAACGTTTGCCAATGAATGCTTTGCCCCCGTGGAAACAACTATTTGCGAGGGTAGATAGTCGAGATTGTTGTCCCGCTTCAATTTATTGCTTATGGCTTCCCTCAATAACGGCAAGCCGGGAACGGGTGGGTAATGTGTCAGGTTATCGTCTATGGCTGCTTTGGCGGCATTCTTTACATTAATGGGCGTGTTGAAGTCAGGTTCGCCTATGCTTAATGCTATAACGTCTATTCCTTTGGCTTTCAGCTCCCTGCTCATATCGGTCATTTTTAGAGTCGCCGATACGGTCATGTTCAAAACCCTCTTCGATAATATATATTTTTTCATTTTGGCCTCCTGTTTAAAAGAATTGGCAAATATAAATGAAAATTATCATTGTGAAATACTTAACATAACTAAGTTTGTGAAAATTTCGATTTTAGCACAACAAACTTTTGCTCAGTTCTATCATACATGAACTAAACATAAGTTGCTTTGTGCAAACAGGGCTTTGGCAAAACAATTCCTTCATCAATGAAATTGATAAACACTGCAACATCACTGTGATGTTTTGATGTTAATACTGTAAAGTACGGTTATTCAGTAAAATAAATTGCTGCTTCCAGTAAATTGAGCATTTGTTAACAATCGTTTGATGAATAGGATAATAATCATATTTTTGCGCTTTAAATATAAATAGGTATAAAATGGATGTTTTTGATAAGTGCGAATCGGCAATAGGTCCCTTAGGGAAATATGCAAGCCAGGCCGAAGGATATTATGTTTTTCCGAAACTTGAGGGGGAACTGTCGAATAAGATGATGTTTCAGGGAAAGGAGAGGTTAGTTTGGAGTTTAAACAACTACCTTGGGCTGGCCAATAATCCCGAAGTCAGGAAAGCCGATGCACAGGGTGCTGCCGATTGGGGAATGGCTTATCCGATGGGAGCCAGGATGATGTCGGGCCAAACAAAATACCATGAGGAGCTTGAACAAAAACTGGCAGCGTTCGTGAACCGCGAAAGTGCCTATTTGCTTAATTACGGATACCAGGGCATGGTTTCCATCATTAATGCCATGGTTGACAGGAAAGACGTAATTGTTTATGATTCGGAGGCTCATGCTTGTATTATAGATGGGATGAGACTGCATTTCGGGAAACGATTTGTTTATCCGCACAACAATATGGAAAATCTGGAAAAAGAATTAAAGCGCGCCACAAAAATAGTTGACAAAACCGGCGGCGGAATCTTGGTAATAACTGAAGGTGTTTACGGTATGGCGGGAGATTTGGGCAAGCTTGACAAGATCGTGGCCTTTAAGGAAAAGTATAATTTCCGCCTGTTGATCGATGATGCACACGGATTTGGCACAATGGGGCCAACTGGTGCCGGCACCGACGAGCATTTCGGCATACAGGGCAAGGTTGATCTTTATTTCGGGACTTTTGCCAAATCAATGGCCGGAATTGGAGCGTTTGTGGCTTCAAAGCAAAGCGTCATCAAGTATTTGAAATATAATATGCGCTCGCAGATATACGCTAAATCATTGCCCATGCCAATGGTAATTGGGGCGTTGAAGCGTTTGGAAATGCTTAAGAACGAACCTGAGCACCGCGAAAACTTATGGAGAATAGTGAATGCCCTTCAATCGGGATTGAGGGAAAAAGGGCTGGACCTTGGTGTTGCGGCTTCACCTGTAACGCCAGTTTTTCTTAAAGGCGGGATTCCCGAAGCTACTCAAATTACTTACGATCTGCGCGAAAACTACAATATCTTCTGCTCCATAGTCGTTTATCCCGTTATCCCGAAAGGGCAAATAATGCTAAGGCTGATTCCAACTGCCATACATACCCTGGAAGATGTGGAATATACTGTAAAAGCTTTTGCCGAAGTTAAGCAAAAACTTGATAACCAGGAGTATAAGTTGGAAATGAAGGCGATGACCGCCGAATAAAAACATAGTTCTGCCGGGTATTACTTGATACTTGGCCGGCATTTTATCGATGGAAGCCAATACCAAACTCAGCCGTACAAATTTTTGGTCTGTTGTTGCAAACTCAACATCCTCTTTTGTAATTGCCTATCTTATAGTCTTTTATCTAAACTACTTTACAACACTGCTTTCAACGGCTATGTTCGGCTTCGATGTCAGTTTCGACTTCGATCAAATACTATATCATATCGAGCCTTATCAATGGACCCACGATTCGGTAAAAATGATTTTTGGATCAGGACCCTTGTTGGTGTTCCTGTTGGGATTGGTTTCGCTAATCGGTTATTTCGGCCTCACCGAGGAGCAGTCGCGCATGAAAGTGTTGTTTGTATGGCTTAGCTTAATTGCGTTCAACCAAACCTTTGGCAGCCTGATGATCGGAAATATATTTAAAACAGGTGTAGGGCACGTTTTTAATTGGATGTATTTTAACGATACCCAGAAAATGCTGGTCGCTTTGATCGGTTTCTTCGGTTTGATTATTACGGCATTCCTGATGGTGAGGCCGGTGGCGATGTCGGCAAACTCCTATTTCAACAAGCTTGACGAGCGCAACTTCCCCTTCTTTATCATGTCGCAATTCATCTTGCCTTTTTTGTTCGGATATACGTTAATAATAATTTATTTCTGGCAGCGCTTGCTGTTTCAGGAAAAATTTGCCTGGATAAGCCTCAGCGTCCTTGTTTTAATTATTGCCCTGCGGGTTTCAAGCCTCGAAAAACTATATTTCGATGAAGACGACCGCCGCCCGGGAATTTCCAGGTTCCTTGTTATCCTTGCCGTTTCAATGTATTTTGGCTTGCGCATCATACTTAGCCGGCTTTATACGATACACTGGTAAATATAGGATGTATAGTAAAATCCGGCTTGTGGCGGATTTCTTATTTAGAATGAATTTAATTACCTTTGCGGTCTCATAAAATGTTCTTGATGACAACAAAAACTTTAAATATCCTTAAGCGGTTAAAATTAAGCAAAGAGCAAGTCCTCAACGATTATCGGATTGCCAACGAGAGCCGTCATGCTAGCTTGACCGGTAGGCGCGAGGTGCTTACTGGCAAGGCAAAGTTCGGAATTTTCGGTGATGGGAAGGAAGTGCCGCAACTGGCAATGGCCCGTGTTTTTGAGAAAGGCGACTGGCGCTCGGGATATTATCGCGACCAAACCTTTATGCTTGCCTCCGGGATAATCAAGCTGGAAGAAATATTTGCCATGCTTTATGGCGATACAGACCTGGAAGCAAATCCCGCAAACGGCGGACGTTTGATGAACAACCACTTTGCCACAAGAAGCCTGGATGCTGATGGCAACTGGAAGGATCTTGCCGGCCTGAAAAATTCCGCGGCCGACTCTTCCCCCACGGCTAGCCAGATGCCACGTTTGCTGGGCTTGGCTTTGGCCTCCAAATTTTTTAGGGAAAACAATACTCCGGTAAATACCGATAAGTTCACACTTGACGGTAATGAGGTTGCTTTCGGGACCATTGGTGACGCTTCCACATCTGAAGGATACTTTTTTGAGACTATTAATGCGGCAGGTGTTATGCAAGTGCCTATGGCCATATCGGTCTGGGACGATGAATGGGGCATATCGGTCCCCAATAAATTCCAGACCACTAAATCAAGTATCTCCGAAGTGCTTAAAGGTTTTCAGAAAACCGGTCAAACTAATGGGATTCACATTTTCAAGGCCAGTGCCTACAATTACCCCGGGTTAATTGACATTTACAGGAAGGGCATAAAAATATGTCGTAACGAACATGTTCCCGTCCTTTTTCATATCGTTGATTGTACCCAACCTCAAGGCCACTCGACCTCCGGCTCGCACGAGAGATACAAAACACCTCGACAACTACAAAGGGAATCGGACCTGGATGGCATAAACCGGATGAAAAAGTGGATACTGGAAAGCGGGATTGCCTCTGAGGAAGAATTGGGCCGGATTGAAGCCGAGGCTGTAGCAAGAGTGAAACAAGCACGTAAAAATGCATGGAACAACTTCCTGAAGCCAATACAGCAAAGGCAAAAAGATTTTCTTGAGTTAGTGGATGTTACTACATGCAACTGTGCTCAAACATCTGATATCGAGAAAATTAAAAAAGATCTCGCCAGGGTAGGGGAGCCAATTACAAAGGATCTGGTTTCTTCAGCAAAAAAGATTTTGAGGCTCATTTGCGATAACTGCTCAAACCCTGAAAACTCATTGAAGAAAAATGTTGGCAATTGGTTGAAAAATGAAATGCAAGAGAATGCAGATCGTTATAACTCACATCTTTATAGCGAAACTGATTTATCTGCCCTAAACGTAAAGCATTGCCCCGCTGTTTATAGCGCCAACTCCAAAATGGTTCCGGGCAGGGAGATATTGCGCGATAATTTCGACCTGATATTTAATAGTAATCCTCTGGTAGTTGCGTTTGGAGAGGATGTAGGGCGCATTGGCGGCGTTAACCAAACCTATGAGGGCTTGCAGGAAAAATATGGTATCTCGCGCATCTTCGACACGGGAATCCGAGAAGCAACAATTATCGGCCAGGGATTGGGCATGGCCATGCGCGGTTTGCGGCCAATTGCCGAGATACAGTATTTCGACTACTTATTATATGGCTTGCAGGTTATGAGCGATGATTTGGCAACGCTTTATTATCGTACCAAAGGCGGGCAAAAAGCACCATTGATAGTGAGCACGCGCGGTCACCGGCTTGAAGGTATTTGGCATTCCGGATCTCCATTGAGCATGGTGATCAACTCAATACGCGGGGTACATCTGGCAGTTCCCAGAAATATTACCAGGGCTGCAGGCTTCTATAACACATATCTGGAATCGGATCAGCCGGTTTTGATAATAGAACCCCTGAATGCTTATCGCCTAAGGGAAAAAATTCCCGACAACCTCGGTGAGTTCAATACTGCCGTGGGAATACCGGAAATTGTTCAAGAGGGCAAGGATGTTACCCTAGTTACTTATGGTTCTTGCGTTAGAATAGCCCTGGATGCCGCCAAACAACTCAGTGGTTTTGGTATTGAAGTCGAGCTTATTGATGTTCAGTCGCTTATCCCCTTCGATGTAAACCATCTAATTGCAGAATCACTGGCAAAAACAAATAAAGTCTTGTTTTTTGACGAAGACGTCCCCGGGGGCGCAACGGCATTTATGATGCAAAAGGTAATTGAAGAGCAGCATGCGTTTTATAGCCTCGACATGGATCCCCGGACACTTACGGCCAAAGCTCACCGAGCGGCTTATAGCACTGATGGTGATTATTTCTCGAACCCCAATGCCGAAGATGTTTTTGATGCAGTTTACAATATGATGCATGAATACGATCCCAAATCTTTTCCTAAGATTTTTTAGCGAAAATATTTTTAAAATATCAATTATCTTTGCATTTGATTCAATTTGAAATTAGGTGAGAAGGTATTTGAAATATTTATTGTCGGCAATTTGCATATTGATTTTTGCCACAGTTGGTGTTTACCGGTTTCCGGAGAATGAAAAAATACCTTTTGAAACCGTGTCCGCATTAGTTCCGCTGAATATTGAACAACTTGAGCAGACTGTTCATGAGGGGTATCAGTTAGTCCAAAAAACCGATATAAACGATAATTCAGTTAATATGCCCTTGAGCGGCTTGGTTCCTGAAAACATGGTTTCAATAAAAAAAGGAGCCGGGGCCGAGGTTTTGAAACAGCGTGGTATGGAACGAAACTTACCGAAAAACAAGTTTACGGCCTCATTTTTACGAATAGTTTTTGATAACGATATTTTCGACAATACAGATTATTATTATACCAATGGTGTGCGCCTGGAACTGGTTTCCCCCTTCGCTCAGTGTTTGCCCACCTCAAAGCTGCTCCCGGCATTTCGGAATGCTGATATTAGTGTTCAGGGCTTGTCGTTGGTGCAAAATATTTATACGCCTGTAAACCCCGATACGAAGGAAATTAGGATAAATGACCGTCCTTTCTCGGCTTATCTGAGCCTTGGGCATTTCCGTGAGTCATATAATTATGACAGAGGTTTACGGATGTGGGCTGAAATTTCCATAGGCGTACTCGGCCCTGCCTCTATGGGCGATTATGTTCAGTCGAGCATTCATGATATAGAGCCTGTTGGCTGGCAAAATCAAATTGAGAACGATATAGTCTTCAATTATTCCTTCTTGATTGAAAAACTTCTGCTAAGCAGAAAAAACATCGAAGTGAAAGTGAATGCAAATGCCAGTATCGGAACCGTTTATGATAAAGTGGGGGGCGGGCTTGCTTTTAGGTTCGGCAGGTTCAGGAAATTGCTGGAAAATAGCGTTATTGCTCACCGTCAAAAAGACCCTGGCAAGATCAGCTTTTGGTTCTTCACTAAGGTTAATGCGCATTTGATTGGCTACGATGCAACGCTCCAAGGTGGCATGTTTAATAAAGAAAGCGTATATATTATTGATTATAAGATGGTTAAAAGAAGCGTTCTGAATGCGAGCGCAGGTTTGTCATTTTTCTATCGCGGATTTGGCATCGAGCTGGAGAATGTTTATGTCTCGCCGGAATTCGAGGGGGCATACGATTTTAGGTACGGGAGGATAAACCTCGTTTTTGGTTTATAATTGAATTAAGAAGTAAAATACTGAATAGTGAGTTTAAAAGGAAAAATAAGAGCAAACGGAAAATTGAACGGGGCAAGGGATTTTAACAAGGAGGAGATAAACTATCCTGTAAAATTCAACTTTAAAGCGATGATGGACGGCTACATTGCCGATGACCTGAACAAGCAAGCACTTGTTGATGCTTTTGTGAAATTCGATATCGAATACGTTTATCATGACAAGAAAATTTCCTCGAAAGGAACTTATGTGAGCTTTACTTATACTATAACCATTGTGGACAAGCATATCATGCGCGATTTTTATGAGTATCTCAAAACTGTTGAAGGTTTAAAATTTGCATTATGATTTATAAGTTAATGGTAGTGGCTTTCGGTGGAAGCATTGGAGCCGTAGCCAGATATCTGGTGTTTTTATTGGTAGGAAGATACTATGAGGGGGTTTTCCCCTGGGCTTCGCTGTTCGTGAACCTCGCAGGTGCCTTTGCGATCGGCTTTTTATGGGGTTTTTTCGACAGGCTTTATGTTTCGCCGGCCATACGGACGTTTTTGCTGATTGGGATACTCGGGAGCTTTACAACTTTTTCCACATTGACTTTCGATGTGCTAAGCCTATATCGCGACGGCGAGATAAAAATGATGATGATGTATTTGCTTTCGTCGAATATTCTGGGTATTGTGCTGGTGTTCAGCGGTTTCTATCTGTTTAAACTTATTTGATCATTGTTCTCCCTTAACTTTCCGCTAAATGCACGAACTAGAACCATATTATAACTGGCGCGGGCTTTATGTTGCCTCCGAAGACAAATTATCCCCTTTTTATGGAAGGGAATACAGCGAGTTTTATTTAAGCAAAGCCGTTTACGATCATTATATACATCCTCAATGGGATGAGTTTGGCTCGGCAACGCTATACCTAAAGCTGCTTTATGTCGGCTACGATCAAAAGTATGCCATAATTGAGTTTATAGGAGAATGGAACGATGCCATCTATAACGATATAATGTATCTCTACCGTAATTTGATCGAAGAATTGTTTTTATACGATATAAGGCATTTTATACTGATTGGCGAGAATGTTCTCAACTTTCACTCCGATACGGCTGATTATTATGAGGAGTGGTTTGATAATGTTGGCGATGGCTGGATAGTTGGGCTAAATTTCAGAAACCACGTTGTTCAAGAGTTTTCCGATGCTAATATCGATTATTATATCGGATTCAGGGGTGAGTTCGACGATTTCGGCTGGCGCAGTTATTTGCCCGATAACTTATTTGAGGAAATTAATAATTTAATGATTAAAAGGCTTACTATCTGATGACTAAAACAGTGATGTTGAAAATATTCGGCAGGGTCCAGGGTGTGGGGTTTCGATTCTACGCCCAAAAGAAAGCACTCGAATTGAACATAAATGGTTTCGTTAGGAATATGACCGACGGCAGTGTTTATGTTGAAGCTGAAGGCGATGAAGAAAATTTGACGGTTTTCGTGTTGTGGTGCGAAAAGGGTCCTGATTGGGCAAGGGTTGATAAAGTTCAAAAACAATATGCCAACGGGGTAGGCTATAAGGGTTTTCAAATCCGATAAAACTAGACTTCCTCTATTTTCGTTGCCCTTAAAAACTCCCTTTTCCCCGGAGGGCCGGGAAGTTTTTTAATGCTGAAACCGCTCGACCTCAAGTTTCTTTTTACCAGGCCCTTGCATGAATAAGTTGTTAATATAGCTCCCTTTTTAAGCGATTTGTTTATTTTACGGAAAATGTTTTCAGTCCATAGCTCAGGCTGGCTGCCGGGTGAGAAAGCATCAAAGAATACAAGGTCGAAATGGTTTGCCGTCAGTGCCGTATCTTCGAGTTTGCCTATATGTTTCTCGAAACTAAAGTGTTCCGAGGCCTCATATTTCATTTCCGGGCCGTGCATCCTTAAAAATATATCCGTATTTGTTTCGAGTATCTCAGGAAAATTGAGCTTCTTGGCATCTTTAATGTCGATGGGGAATGCCTCAAGTCCGAAATAGCTTGTCCTGATTTTGTTTGCCGAAGCAAAATTGCATGACAATAACGCATTTAGGCCGGTGCCGAAACCCATCTCCAGAATATTTATTTCTTTTCTGCCATGGCTTATGAACATTAAACCTGCATCAATAAAAATATGCCTCGATTCCCTGATGGCGCCATAAGTCGAATGATAATGCTCACCGAACCTTTTGTTGAAAAAGGTGCTTGAGCTATCTTCCGTAATAAGCGTGTCAACCAAAATTAGAAAGTGTTTTATTTATTGCAAAATTACTTATCTTTCCGCTTTAAAAGCGAAACTATGCTAAAAGACCTCAAACTTGAGAATGTTTTATTTCTCGACATAGAAACAGTACCGGGATATCCCGGTTTCAACGAGCTTCCGGAAAGGATGAAAAAACTCTGGGAGAAAAAGGCAGAGCAGTTAAGAAGGAGCTCGCCGGAGGAGACTGCTGACACCCTATATGACAGAGCCGGAATTTATGCCGAGTTCGGAAAAATTGTTTGCATTTCGTGCGGTTTTATGAACGGAAAAGAATTCCGCTTGAAATCTTTTTATGGCGATGACGAAAAAATACTGCTTGAGGAGTTTGCCGAAATGCTTAACAAGCATTTTGATGCTCCCCATAACTTGTTGTGCGCCCACAACGGCAAGGAGTTCGACTTTCCGTACATCGCCCGCCGGATGTTGGTCAATATGATAAAGTTACCCGATATCCTGAACCTGGCCGGGAAAAAACCATGGGAGGTTCGGCATCTCGACACTATGGAGCTTTGGAAATTCGGCGATTACAAACATTATACTTCCTTGGAACTGCTTGCTGCCATATTTGATATCCCTACGCCCAAGGATGATATAGACGGAAGCATGGTAGGAAATGTTTATTGGGTTGAGAACGATTTGGAACGTATTGCCAAATACTGTGTAAAGGATGTGCTGACAATAGCGCAGCTTTTACGAAAATATCAGGGGATGAGGTTGTTGAGTGAAAATGATATGGAAATTGTTTGAGTATGGGCTTCTGGCAAACCAACATAAATTGTTGAGAAATCCGATTAAATATCCATTACGGATATTTAATATATAATTATCTTCGCAAAAAAATAAAATATTATGATACAGTATGCAGGATGGCTTGGCGGGCCGGAGATTATAGTTATAGTGGTGGTCATTCTTCTGCTTTTTGGCGGAAAGAAAATACCGGAATTGGCAAAAGGCTTGGGGAAAGGAATCCGTGAGGTTAAAACGGCAACCGAGGACAGTGATTTAGTAAAGGACATTAAAGATGTGGCATCCGAGGTCAACGACCTTAAGAAAGATGCGGAAAAGCTGGATCCCCGGAAAATGATCGATGTTAAGAACCCCCTTAAACCAAAGGGGAAATAACCTCTTCATTAAAAACAAGCCCCGATAGTATTATGTAGAGGAATAGGAGATATGATTTGAAGGACCTGACAGAAGGAAAAGAGGGTAGGCTTATACTGCGTTTTGCACTTCCCATGCTCTTGGGAAATGTATTTCAGCAACTCTATAATGTGGTTGACAGTATTATTATTGGCAAGGTCCTTGGCAAAGAGGCACTTGCTGCCGTTGGTGCCAACTTCCCCTTGATTTTCGCGTTAATATCATTCGTCGTAGGTATTGCTATCGGGTCAACAGTTATAATTTCGCAGTATTTCGGCGCCAAACAAATGGAAAATGTGAAAAAGGCAATCGACACCCTATACATTTTTATGTTTTTTGCGGCCTTATCACTCACGCTCATAGGAATCTATGGGAGTACTTATATTTTCCGGCTGATAAGCTTGCCCGAAGAAGTGATTAAGCCGGCCGTTGAATACTTTAATATTTATGCGATCGGATTTGTTTTCTTTTTTGGTTTCCAAGGCACGAGTGCCATATTAAGGGGCCTTGGCGATTCGAAAACCCCATTATATTTCCTGCTTATCTCAACAATAGTCAATATCGTTCTCGATATATTTTTTGTCGTCGTTCTTAAATTTGGGATTAAAGGTGTCGCGACCGCTACAGTTATTGCGCAAGCAGGAGCATTTATAAGTATTATGTGGTATTTGAACAAATATCATAAGTTCATCGATATCTCACCCTTGAAGATGAAGTTCGACCGTAAAATATTTTCCAAGAGCCTTAAAATAGGGCTTCCTACCGGTTTTCAGCAAACATTTGTGTCAGTGGGCTTCCTTGCTCTTTACAAAATTGTTAATCAGTTCGGCACGTCAACTATTGCTGCATATAGCGTGGCAATGCGCATTGATATGTTTGCGGCTATGCCTGCAATGAATTTCTCCGCTGCTATTTCCACTTTCGTAGGGCAGAATATCGGGGCAAATAAATATCACCGCATTGGTAGGGGCTTAAACGCCACTCTGGTGATGACCAATATCATCTCGGTAACTGTCAGTGTGTTAGCCTTGTTATTTGCAAGACCTCTTATTGGCGTTTTTACCAACGATCGCGAAGTGATAGAAATAGGGGTGCAATATATATATGTCGTTAGCGGCTTTTACGTGATATTTACAACTATGTTTGTCTTTACGGGTGTCCTTCGCGGAGCCGGCGATACCCTTGTGCCGATGTTCATAACTATTTTGGCACTTTGGGTGGTTCGTATTCCGGCCTCCTATTACCTTTCCATCAAATTTGGCTATATGGGCATCTTGTGGGGAATACCAATTGCCTGGTTTATAGGGGCATTGTTCTCTTTCCTATATTATAATACCGGGAGGTGGAAGACTAAGGCCGTAGTGAAGCATAAAAAAATCGACGAATAGGATTTCTGACGAAAATAAATACCAAATCAAATTAAAATCAATATTATGAAAGTAAAATTATTTCTTTTCGGTTTTGCAATTTCAACTTTTATGACGAGTTGTATTCAAAATATAAATCATTACAATTACCCGCAGGCAAGGAAAGTCGATACGGTTGATACATATTTCGGCCATCAGGTCGCCGATCCTTATCGATGGCTCGAAGACGACAATTCAGCTGAAACGGCCGAATGGGTCAAAGCAGAAAATAAGATCACCTTCGATTATTTGAGCAAAATCCCCTTTCGTCAGCAGCTTGAGGAACGTTTAAAAAAGATATGGAACTATCCAAAATATGGGGTACCTTTCAAAAAGGGCGATAATTATTTCTTTTATAAGAATGATGGGGTGCAAAACCAAAGCGTGCTTTATATAACCCCTGACATTGATGAGGAAGCAGAAGTCCTGCTCGACCCGAATACCCTGGCCGAGGATGGTACGATCGCGCTCGCGGGTATGGGGATTTCAAAGGATGGTAAATATATGGCTTACTCAACTGCCAGCGGCGGCTCCGACTGGAATGAGATTTATGTGATGAAAATCGAGGGGCGCAAAATGCTTCCCGACCATATCAAGTGGGTTAAATTCTCAGGCATATCATGGTGGAAGGACGGCTTCTTCTATTCGGCATACGACGCTCCCGATAAAGATGATGTGCTTTCGGGCCAAAACAAGTTTCATAAAGTGTTCTATCATAAACTCGGAACGGATCAAGAAAGCGATATACTGATATTTAACGACGACAAACATCCCTTAAGGAATTTTTATGCCTATTTAACGGAAGATAAATCATTTCTAATGATATCGGAATCGGAAAGCACAAGCGGGAACTCGCTTTATGCTGCAAAGATAAACGATATTGATAAGCTTGAGTTTAAGTTGATATCCAAAGGATTCGACAACGAGTATAATGTTGTTGACAACATTGGCGATCAATTGATTATAAACACGAATCTTGAGGCGCCCAAAGGAAAGCTGATCCTTGTGGATTTTGATAATCCCGACAGCTCCGGTTGGCAGGATCTTGTGCCCGAAAAAGATGATGTTCTGCAAGCTGCCGGAATAGTCGGGGGAAAGCTTTTCGTCCAATACCTGAAAGATGCCAGCAGCAAGGCGTATTTCTACGACCTGGAAGGAAATTTCTTGAATGAGCTTGTTCTTCCGTCAATTGGAACTTTAAGCGGGTTTAACGGAGAAAAAGATGAAGATATCGCCTATTATGGTTTTACGTCATTTACCTATCCCTCAAATGTTTATAAGTACAACCTTGAAACCAACACCTCCAGCCTCTATAAAAAACCAGATGTTGATTTCAATCCCGGGGATTATGAGACGAAGCAGGCTTTTTATAAAAGCAAGGACGGGACTAAAATTCCCATGTTCATTGTTCATAAAAAGGGATTGGAATTGGATGGGAAAAACCCGACATTGCTTTATGCTTATGGCGGTTTCAATATTAGCTTGACGCCAAGTTTCAGTATCAGCAGGCTGGCGTTCCTTGAACAAGGTGGCGTTTATGCCATGGCAAACCTGAGAGGTGGCGGGGAATATGGCGAGGAATGGCACGAAGCAGGAACTAAGCTGAAAAAACAAAATGTTTTCGACGACTTCATCTATGCGGCCAAATATCTGTTCGAGGAAAAATATACATATGAAGATAAGCTGGCAATCGCTGGTGGGTCGAACGGTGGTTTGCTGATAGGCGCGTGCATGACCCAGCACCCTGATATGTTCAAAGTTGCGATACCGATGGTAGGGGTAATGGATATGCTCCGCTATCATAATTTTACCATTGGCTGGGCTTGGGCTTCCGATTACGGGCGTAGCGACGACAGCGAGGAAATGTTCAGTTACCTTTATTCCTACTCACCTCTGCACAATATTAAAAAAGGCGTGGAATATCCTGCTACCCTTGCAATTACGGCCGATCACGACGATAGGGTGGTGCCGGCCCATACTTTTAAGTTCATCGCGACTTTACAGGAAAACGATGGTGGTAAAAACCCTGTTTTGGTACGGGTTGAAACCCGTGCCGGGCACGGAGCCGGTAAGCCTACGGCAAAACAGATTGAGGAAACCGCCGATATGTATTCGTTTATTATGTTCAACCTGGGCATGGAGCCGGTGTTTGATAAGTAATTAAATACTTAACATTTTCTTAACATAGGAAATAGCTTAATACTTTTGATTTGCAATTAAATTAAAAAAAGAAAATAGAAATCAAATTTAATTAAGTAATGGAAACAATCTATTTAGCAATTGTACTAATCCTATTCTTGTTCGCGATTTCCGATTTGATTGTCGGGGTGAGCAACGATGCGGTGAACTTCCTTAATTCTGCTATTGGCTCTAAAGTAGCGTCTTTCAGGACGATTATGATAATTGCCTCCTTGGGGGTTTTGTTCGGGGCTGTTTTTTCCAGCGGGATGATGGAGGTTGCAAGAAAAGGGATTTTTAACCCCTCCATGTTTTATTTTGACGAGATAATGATCATTTTCCTGGCGGTTATGATTACCGATGTATTGCTTCTTGATGGCTTCAACACAATTGGAATGCCCACATCAACTACGGTTTCGATTGTTTTCGAACTTCTGGGCGCAGCGGTTGGAATGGCAACTATTAAGCTTGTGTTCGGGTCTCCTGAGTCTTTATTGCCTATTAAACAATACCTTGTGGACAACAATATGCTTAAAGACCTGGGCTCAAGCTTAAATGTTGCTAGCTTTATTAATACATCAAAGGCACTTGCTATTATAAGCGGAATATTTTTGTCGGTGCTAGTTGCTTTTAGCGCAGGGGCAATTGTTCAGTATTTGGCCCGTATTGTTTTTACATTCAACTATAAAGTAAGGGTTAAGTATTTTGGGGCGATCTGGGGCGGCATAGCATTCACCATTATTACATATTTCATTTTTATAAAAGGTGCGAAAAGCGCGACCTTTATGACTCACGATGTCAAGGATTGGTTTGTAGCGAATACCGTTCTTATTCTTTTGGTGAGCTTTGTCGGGTGGACTGTTTTGCTGCAGATGATGAATGCCATGTTTAAAACGAATATCTTGCGCCTGGTTGTCCTGGTCGGGACTTTTTCGCTTGCCATGGCATTTGCGGGCAACGACCTGGTAAACTTTATAGGTGTGCCGCTTGCAGGTTGGGCCTCGTTTAAGGAATGGATGATCAACCCCAGCGTTTCGCCCGATAACCTTCTTATGACCGCCCTGAGCGGGAAAGTCCAGACACCAATATACTTTTTGCTGTTTGCTGGTTTGATAATGGTTATAACCCTTTTCGTGTCGAAAAAGGCAAAATCCGTTGTTAAGACATCCATCGATTTAAGCCGGCAGGACGATGGTGATGAGAGATTCCCGCCAACGGCTGCTTCAAGGGCTATCGTCAGAACCGTTATGAGCATCTCAAAAGCTGTTAGTTATATTGTCCCAAAACCAATACTGAATGGTATTAACAAGCAATTTAACCCTGTTGCCGAGGATAAACATGATAAAGATGCTTTGGCAGCCTTCGACCTCATAAGGGCATCGGTTAACTTAGTAGTTGCTAGTGTGCTGATAGCCTTCGGGACTTCGCTTAAATTGCCTCTTTCAACAACATACGTTACTTTTATGGTAGCCATGGGCACCTCCTTCGGTGACAAGGCATGGGGGCGCGAAAGTGCTGTTTACCGGGTCTCGGGCGTTATCTCGGTCGTAGGCGGCTGGTTTTTGACCGCCCTAACTGCATTTACCGTAGCATTTATTTTTGTGTCTATCCTTAAGTTTGGCGGTTTTGTTGCGGTAATTGCATTTATTTTGTTAACTGTTTTTATTGTTTACCGCACTCATTCGATACATAAAAAGAACGAAGCCCGTAAGCTTACCGAAGGAAATGCAATAGAGGATATTTCCGAAGATACCATAATCGAAAGGTCGGCAAGCACGATTTCCGATAATATAGGAATAGTGGACAGCCAGCTTAAGAAACTTATAAAGGCTCTTGAGAAAGAGGATTTGAAAGCGCTCAAAAAACTCAAAAAAGAAATCGGTGCTGTATCCTCGCGTACAAAATACCTCAAGGATAACGTTGGCTCGATAATTGAGAAACTAAGAGACGACAACGAGAACGACTTCAATTTCGTTCAAGTTCTGGATTATTTGAGGGAGATGCTCCACAGTGCCACATATATGGTGAAGCCGGCCCTGGATCATGTGTCGAACAATCATAAGCCGCTCCACGATTTCCAGATTAAGGAATTAATGGTCGTTTGGACAAAATATGATGCTTTGTCCAACCTGGTCAAGATCAGTATCGAAAACCCATCAAAGGCCAATGAAGATAAAATCCTTGAGATACAGTCCGAAATACTAGGGTCCTTAAAGGAGATCAATAAATCACAGCTTAAGCGATTAAAGAGTGCAGAGGTGGGGACTAAAAACTCAATTCTCTATCTTAAGCTTCTCGATGAGTGGAGGGGAATGACGCTACATATCGTAAACCTTTATAAATCGTATCGCGACTTCGTTGATTATCAGTCGAAATAACTTATAGGAACAATCTGAGACGAATAAGAAAGGGCGGTTTGGGATCGCCCTTTTTTTCGTGGGATCTGCTGAGAGACGCATAATTTAGTATTTTTGCCGACGTACCACGAAACGGTCTATCGCCTCGCCTCAGGCGAGGAGGAAAGTCGGGACAATACAGGGCGCCATACTTCCTAACGGGAAGGGTCCCGTTTTGTAATTGGCATGACGGGATACAGAAAGTGTCGCAGAAAACAACAGCCTATCCCGCCCGGCGGGAGGCAATGGTGAAAACGCGGGGTAAGAGCCCACGACTTATACCGGTGACGGTATAAGTGGACAAACCTTATGGATTGCAAGATCAAATATACCGGCGATTGAGGGCTGCCCGCCTGAGCCGGAGGGTAGATCGCTTGACCCCGGGAGTGATTCCGGGGCTAGATAAATGATAGGCTCCATAGCAATATGGAACAGGATCCCGCTTATAGTTTCGTGGTACTTTTTTGGTAAATAAAACTAATAAATTCCCTTTGCCAATTAAAAAATTATTCGCACTTTTGCAGCCCGATTTGAAAATCGGTTTTTTATAAATAATTAAATCATAATTTATTATGGCTACAAAAATGAGATTGCAACGTTTTGGTAAAAAAGCAGCGCCTTTTTACCATATCGTAATTGCGGATGGTCGTGCACCACGAGATGGAAGATTTATTGAGAAGATAGGTACATACAATCCCATTACAAACCCTGCTGAAATCAATATTAATTTTGATAAAGCACTTGACTGGCTTCAAAAAGGTGTCCAGCCAACCAACACCGTTAAGGCAATACTTTCTTATAAAGGCATTCTTTATAAGCATCACTTGCTTAAAGGTGTGAGAAAAGGAGCCTTGACCGAAGCACAAGCAGAGGTTAAGTTCCAGAACTGGCTTACTGAGAAAGAAGCTAAAATAGAGGCTAATCGCCAGGGTATCCAGGAAAAAGACAGAAATGCAAAAAAAGCAGTTCTTGAGGCAGAATCTAAAATTAACGAAGCCCGCGAGGCTGAAATAGCCAAGAAACGCCAAGCCGTGGAAGATGCGAAAATTAAAGCCGCAAAAGAAGCCGCTGCCGCAATAGAAGCTGAAAATGCTGCTAAAGTATCAGAGGAAGTCGCTGAAAAAGTCGCCCCGGAAGAAACCGCTCCCGGGGAAGTCGCTGGAAAAGCCGCACCCAAGGAAGATGCTCCTGAGAAAGCTGCCGATAAAGCAGAAACTCCTGCCGAAGAAAGCAATAAGGAAACTGCTGAGTAGTTTTGATACAATATAACAAAAGCCCTTCCTGAAAATCAGGAAGGGCTTTTGTTTTTTAATAGCTCACGATAAACTTTAAAAACAAAAAATCGTAATTTCGCATCATGATCAATCGGGATGATTATTTCTTTCTGGGGAAAATTACAAAGGCGCATGGCTACGAAGGTAAGCTGAATGTATGGCTCGACGTAGATAACCCAATGGAATATAGTGAGTTGGATATTGTATTTGTTGAGATAAACCAAAACCTGATACCTTATTTCATCAAGTCTGTCAACTTGCTGAACAATAAAGCAGTAATCGAGCTTCAAGATGTGAACGATGCAGAGGATGCTGCCGCGCTGGTTCAAAAAGACCTTTACCTGCCAATGTCGGTTTTGCCCGAAAAAACCGGTAATTCATTCTATTTTCACGAAGTTGAAGGTTTTGAATTAATTGATCTGGGTTTTGGCAGGGTCGGGACAATAAAAACCGTCCTCGACTATCCCAGCCAAAGCCTGTTTCAGGTTTTAACCGATGACGATATTGAAGTCCTGATGCCAATGAATGGTGATATTATCCAAAAAGTCGATAGAAAAGCCAAACAAATTCTTGTTCGGGCTCCAGAAGGATTGATCGATATTTATCTTAATAAATAAACTAACTTAATAAATAAACTAACTTTATGCTCTTTGTAACTTCTTGTTTATAACCTTGATATGAAAAGTAAAGAGTATGACGACACAAGAGCTTTTCATTTTAAGCAATTTAGCCTCAATCATCATCGTTCAACGATGAGAACCGGCAGTGATGCCATATTGCTTGGAATTTGGGCGCGCATAAACAATGCCGAAACGGTTTTGGATGTTGGCTCGGGCTCGGGAATTATTAGTTTGCTAATAGCATCCAGGTGCAATGCTGCAATTGATGCTGTGGAAATCGATTTGCCTTCCGTAGAGGAATCGTCAGATAATTTTAGTAATTCGGCTTTTGCCGATAACTTGAATATCATAAACGAGGATTTTAATGAATACGCGAAAAAAGCAAGAGCGGCTACATACGACTTAATAGTTTCCAACCCTCCATTTTTTACTTCCGACCTACACTCGCCTAATTCAAGAAAGACTAATGCCAGACATACTACAATGCTGAAATACAGCGAATTATGTTTAGGCGTAAATATGTTGTTAAGAGAGAATGGTAGTTTTAATCTTGTAATTCCATATTTTAAACATGAGAGGTTTATTGCCATCGCAAAGAAGAACAGTCTCTTTCTCAACAGGAGATTGCTGATCTTCCCCAGAAGGGGGCTTATGCCGAGCAGGATCAATATGGAGTTTAAAAAAATGCTGCCGACAGCATTGAAACAGAATATTTTATTATTAGGGAAGAAAACAATAACTTTACCGTCCAATATCGTGAATGGCTCAGGGATTATTATTTGAGCATTCCCGGAAATTAAAATTTAATTATGTGTTTTTTCAATTATCGCCTGTCCGTATTTGCCATATTACTGATTTTACTGCAATCGTGCTGCTATCCTCCTGAAAAGGAGACCGTTGTAATTGCTATCTCCAAGGAATCGCCCAACTATACTGGCTGGTTGAGCCGTTTTGAGCAAAATGTAGAATATAAGAATCTTTATCCCCTTGGAGTTGATTCGGCAATAAAGGTGCTTCAAAACTGTAACGGACTATTGCTCACAGGTGGCGAAGATGTTTTTCCGGCATATTATGACCAGATTGGTGATACCGTAAATTGCGGTTCCATAGACTATTATCGCGACAGCCTGGAATTTGCATTGATAGATTACGCCATTAAAAACAAAATGCCCATAATTGGTGTATGCCGTGGCGAACAGATACTTAACATAGCCCTAGGCGGTAGCCTTTATGTCGATATCCCAGGCGAGTTCGACTCTGCTGTCATTCATCGCCGGGATGATTGGCGAAATTGTTACCATGATGTTTTCCTGGTTGACAGCACACTCCTGGAAGCCATCAGCAGCGTGGAGTTCGGTAAGGTTACCAGCAATCATCATCAGGGAATCAAAAAACCAGGCAACGGTTTAGTAGTTTCAGCTTTTTCGGCCGATAGCCTCCCTGAGGCCATTGAATGGGAAAACAGGGGCGGCAAGAGTTTTCTAATGGCTGTTCAATGGCATCCCGAACGCATGGATACCTTACATCTGCTCTCAGCACCGATAGCCAGGGCATTTTTAGATGAGGCAAGAATATTTCAGGAAAGTAAAGAGAAGTAATGCTTTGATGCTTTTTATCCTTTAATTTAACTGGAAAAAATATCTGATGGTATTCTATACCATGGGTTTTTGAAAAAGATCTTTTATTAGTGGGCTAAACCACTAAATCCTTAGAAACCATAAAGCCTGATGATTTCCCCTTGTTCGGGAAATAAACCTAACAACTCCTTTTTGGATGGCATTTCAAAATCCTTGAAATCGAATCCGGGAGCAACGGTACATCCCGCAAGGGTGAAATCCCCATTGGTTTTTGCCGCAAAATAATGTCCGAAAGGAACTATGACCTGTGGCTTTTCGCCTTTCTCGATGTCAAGGCCCAATTTATCTGTCTTTAGTTTGCCTTCATTTGAGATCGAAAATATAGTTAAGGAAGCCCCTGCGTGAAAATTCCAGATCTCATCGGATTTAATTCGGTGGAAAGCCGAGAATTCCCCTGCCTCAAGCAAGAACAATATGGAAGTCGAGGTGTTCCTGTCCGCCGGGAATCTGTCGCTTAGCGAGTTTTTGGGAATCATCTCCCCGGAACGATAAGTTTCTTTGAACCAGCCTCCCTCGGGATGTTTTTGAAGTTCGAGTTTTTTAATATAATATCCTGGGTTACTCATTTTCCGCTTTGTTTAAATTACGCTTGCTCTGTCTTTCGTTGAAGATCCATATCAGCCTGAAACTTATCATCGAGCTTCTTTGGTCGGCACTTTGTTTTTCTCCGGCCAAAGTTTCAAGCAGTGCGTCATCGGACCCCGACCATATCGATGTCAGGCTATATGAATACCTGATATTTAATTTCAGTTGCTGATAAACCCTAAACCTGAAATCCAGAAGCCAGTCAAGGTTGTCGCGGCTAAAATATCCATCCAATGGGTTGTCGCTCAAGGTTCGTCCGTTTACCACCCATTTTGTGCCTACAAGCCGCGAATACGATAGCCCTGTTCCCACCGTAATCCTGTCCCTGTCGGTATATTGTATCAATAATGGGATTTCGGCATAGTTGAGCACGGTTTGATAATTCGGTTTGGCACTGTCAGGATTTGGTCCGTTTCGGCGATAAGCCCCTTTTTGATTGAAAAGAACCTCCATGTTAATGTCGAAGTTGTTCCAAACCGGAATCAAGACCCCAAGCCCGAGGTTGATGCCTATTTTGTTGAAGCGGATCATGCCGTTGTTTACCCTGTCGCCTTCTACTTTGCTTAAATTGAAGCCGGCAATGGCTTCCCCCTTAATGATTTGAGCCTTTAACGGATTGTTAATCAGTATTAAACTAAACAGAAAACTTAAAACGCACAGCTTCTTCAACATATTCTCCAAGATTTGTTTTGATAACGCAAAGTTATATAATTAATTGCCATCTTTGTTATTTGAAAATTGTTTTGAAGGATTAAGGTTTGCATTTTAAAAAGATAGAAAATATTGTTTTAAGAAAGGAAATCCTGCTTTCGATATTTATATTCTCGGTTGTTGTAACAAATTTCCAATCAATACTTTCAGGTCCGAACAAGATGGAAAATGGTGAAATTTAATATTGTTCTTACAATAATTACATCATTTTTGCCAAGTCGAGCGAGCATATCAGGACGGGCAAGGATTTATATGTCCACTATCCCGATGAGTATTGGGATCTATATAAGTACAGCCCTAGTTTTGCCGTCTTTTTTGGTTTCTTTGCCGCTTTCCCCGATTGGCTGGGTTTGTTCTTATGGAATTTGTTAAATGCACTAGTGTTTTTCGTTGCAGTTATTTCAATTCCCGGGCTAAGTGAAAAGCAGAAATTGCTTGCTCTGGCATTTAGCTTTATTGAGTTTTTTACTTCCATTCAGAACGAGCAGTCGAATGCCTTGATGGCCGGATTGATAATATTTGCCTTTTCATCCCTGGAAGGGCGGAAATATTTGTTGGCTAGCTTTTTAATTGTCTTCTCCGTTTATATCAAGCTTTTTGGAATAGTTGCGCTTGTGCTTTATTTGTTTTATCCGCAAAAGCTGAAGCTGGCGCTTTATACGGCGCTATGGTTTGTGGTCTTGTTCCTGATACCTTTGGTTTATGTTGATATGGGCAGTTATTTGGCATTGCTCGAGAGTTATGGCAGTATGTTGGCCAACGATAATAGCGTTTCAAATGCCTATTCGGTTATGGGCTGGCTCTATAATTGGTTCGGACTGGGGATTGATAAAAACTTCATCGTATTGATGGGAGCTGTCATCCTTGTTATACCGCTAATTAAGTTCAGTAGTTATAGAAGTTACAGCTTCAGGTTGTTATACCTTTTGTCCATACTTGTTTGGGTTGTTGTGTTTAATCATAAAGCAGAGTCGCCTACTTATGTCATTGCCATGGCAGGTGCATCCCTATGGTTTATTAGTAGCAGGAAATCAGTTGGGAATATTGTTTTGTTCGTGTTTGCTATTATATTTACTTCACTGTCGCCAACTGATTTGTTTCCTGCCGTTTTACGGGAAAATATTGTAATACCTTATAGTCTGAAAGCGTTCCCGATGATTTTAATATGGGTGAGGATTGTTTTTGACAGCTTAAGAAAGCCTGAGCTGATGTCCTACAACCTCAAGCTCAATCCTATGCGCTTCTTTTGTATGTCAACGGATACTATTTTGAGTTTAAGCTGTTGGTTCATGAACAGATGCTCCGATGGATTGCTTACGTAGTTATCTGCTATCTGGCTTTTGTGAAGCAGGCCGTTTTCTTTGATGCCTATGTCGATGAACGCACCGAAGTCGGTAATGTTTGTAACCATTCCGGGAACTGTCATTCCAACCTTCAGATCCCCCATTGTTCTTAAATTGGGATCGAACTCAAATATCTTATGAGCTTTGCGCGGATCCCTGCCTGGTTTTTCCAGCTCTTTGATAATATCTCTTAAAGTGGGGATGCCAATATTTTCATCAACATATTCACCGATCTTTATCTTGCTTAGTAATTCCCTATCGCCTATTAATTCTTCGGCTTTAAAGCCAATGCTCTTGGCCATTCTGTTTACCAGTGCATAGCTCTCGGGATGGACAGCACTGGCATCCAGCGGGTTTGTGCCATTCTTTATCCTTAAAAAGCCCGCTGACTGCTCGAAGGCCTTAGGCCCTAAGCCCTTTACTTGCATCAATTGCTCCCTTGTGGTGAAGTTGCCGTTTAAACTTCGGTGGTGAACAATATTTTGGGCAAGGTTCGGGCCTATTCCGGAAATATATCTTAACAGTTCGGCACTGGCCAAATTGAGGTCAACACCAACTGTGTTTACGCAAAGCTCTACTGTTGTCCTCAAGCCCTCGGCAAGCAAATTCTGGTCCACATCATGCTGGTACTGCCCAACACCAATTGATTTTGGGTCAATCTTCACAAGTTCGGCCAATGGGTCTTGTAATCGCCGGCCTATTGATACAGAGCCTCTTACAGTAATGTCATAATCAGGGAATTCCTTTCGGGCCAAGGCAGAGGCCGAATAAATGGAAGCCCCGTTCTCGTTGACCATTATGGCAATAACATCTCTGTTGAACCTGATTCGTTTGATAATGTTTTCCGTTTCCCTCCCGGCAGTTCCGTTCCCAATGGCTATGGCATCTATTTTATAAGCATTTACAAGACTGTTTATTTTCTTGATCGCCAAAGTTGTTTGATTTTGAGGTGGATGCGGGTAAATTGTCTCGTTGGCCAAGAGATTACCGTTCTTGTCGAGACGAACTAGTTTGCAGCCGGTTCTGAAACCCGGGTCTATGGCAAGGATTGTCTTTTGCCCAAGGGGAGGGGCAAGGAGTAATTGCCGTAAGTTCTCAGTAAATACTTTTATGCTGCTTTCGTCGGCTTTTTGCTTTAGTTCCTTTCTGTACTCTGTTTCCAGCGATGGAAATAATAAACGTTTTATGGAATCTGCCAAGGCAATTTCTTTTTGTTCGGAAGCCTCGTTGGCTTTCCTTATAAGCTTATGCCGCAGTTGAGAATAGGCTGTCTCGAAATCAGGGATTACCCTGATTTTCAATATCCCTTCATTCTCACCCCTGAACATTGCGAGTGTTCTGTGTGCCGGAGCCTTGCCTGCCTGCTCATGCCAATCAGAATAGGATTCGTATTTTGATGCCTGTTCAGTATTTTTTTTGCTGATTTTCGAGGAAATAGTTGCCGACCGTCTAAAAAGCCGTCTTAAATCATGTCTAACAAAATCTTTCTCGCTAATCCATTCGGCTATAATATCCCTGGCGCCCTGAAGCGCCTCTTCAGGAGTGGCAACTTCATTTTGCTCGGAGACAAAACCACTTGCGGCGTTCATCAGATTGTTGATGTTCTCAGACATTATCATTTTTGCCAATGGTTCCAGCCCTTTGGAAATAGCAATGGTGGCACGGGTTTTTCGTTTCAGGCGATAGGGCAAATAAATATCCTCCAGTTCGTTAAGGTTTCCGGCACCATCAATCCTTTGTTTTAATTGGTCGCTGAGTAAGTCCCTTTCACCCAGGCTTTTAAGTATTGCATTCTTTCTTTCCGCAAGTGCTAAAAAAACCTTGTTTAGTTTCTCTATCTCAATAAGCTGGAAATCAGTAAGCTCACCTGTTTTTTCCTTTCTGTAACGGGCAACGAAAGGAATGCTTGCCCCGGCCGCGAATAGTTGCAAGGCATTTTCCACCTGCCATTGGCCAATGTTTGTGGCAAGGGCAATCTTATCAGAAAACGAGTTCATAACTTTTTATAATAATCAGCGCAAGAGCGTAAGGGTGCCTCTTTTCTTAACTACCATGCTCGCTTGGACGGATGTTTCGTAGCTTTCGAATATTGCTGAATAAACATAAGTCCCAACAGGCGATTCCTGACCTTTATATGTTCCGTCCCAGCCGTTTGACGGATCATCGGTTTCAAACAATAATTGACCCCATCGGTTGAATATGCTTAGCTTAAAAGATTTAAATCCGCCAAACCGGCCAACAATTTTAAACTCCGAATTTGAAATTATGTTGCTTTTCGGGTTGAAGGCGGTAGGGAAGTTTATCTTGGCATATTTTACATAAACCGAATCAGTGTTTTTACAACAGTTCGAGTCGGTAACCATGACCGAATATAGTCCTTCGCCGGTAACATCAAGATATCTTTCGGCGCTTCCGCCGGGAGACCACTTATAAAAATCCCATTCTCCTGCATCAAGTTGGATAGAGGAGGTCTCGAGTATGAAAAGAGTGTCCACGCCACCAGCCAGAACTATATCCGGTAGGGCGTTGATTCTAATATCCCTGCTATAGACATACTGCTCGGCACCATAATTCTCGGTTAGGCTAATAGTATAGTCTCCGGGGCCGCTATAAACAAACCCAGGGTTTAGTTCGTCCGTAATAACCTGATTTCCTGCGGGGTCGCCGAAATCCCAATCGGCATTGTCTATATTGGCCTTGTTACGGATTGTTATCTTGGTGGTATCCTTATGGCATTTGTTGATATAATAAAAATGAGGTATGTCAAGATATGAGGACACAAAGTTGGGAAGGCCGATAAGGCTGTATCCTCCTTCCAGGAACAGCCCGTTGTTCGCTGAATGGCTCAACTCGTTATAATTACATGCTGATTGTGGCCTGTTCGGGTTATAGACTACTCCCAGGCTAGCTTTTACATTTGCTCCTATCTTATATTTAGCAGCATATATTTTCCCGTCGGTTGCTAATTGTAGCGCGCCAAGCAAGCTATCGCCGCTTCCTCCCACATTGAACTGGTGAACGACGAATGGGCTTGTAAAAGGATCAGCTTGCGATAAATCTACCTGATATAAATAATTGGTTCCGTCGCCTAATGGCGATATAGTAAAATAAAGCTTGCTATTGTCAGGTGAGAATTCTATTCCATTGGCATAAGTAAACTGACCGGGAGCACTGCTTTTCAAGTTGCTGACCTTCCCGCTTGAGTTATTAAAATCATAAATTTCGACCACCCCGTCATCAGGGATGACCAGGGCAAGTTTCGTGCCGTCGGGTGAGATCTTCATCGATCCGGCGCCATTATTGGAATTTATGTTTCCATTCTGGGGATGCCCCATGCTCGTGATAACGGGATTTGTGATTAATATGCTGTCGTTTAGCAGATAAGAGTAAAACTTATTGCCTTTGTTGTCGCCAAAACCGTGGGCTACTACCCAGAAATCCCTGCCGTTGGAATGCTTGGTTGCAGTTATTTTCTGGGCGTTCTCATTTAACAAGATATTATTTTTGGAGGTAATGCTAGAGCCTCCGGACACCAGTAGCTCAGCAATCGAATAATTAATCCCGTCGGTAAAAACCGGAGGAATATACATATCGACCGTAAAGACATAATATTTAGTCGAACTGCCGGGTTGCGGTATGATAATCGAAGATTGCGAGGCAGAACTATTGCCTTTCAGGTCAGTACCGTTGGTTATTGTATAAAATCCGCCGTTCTTAACAATCATCCCGTTTGAGAAAAGCTTTAAGTTCCCATTGGCATCGCTAATGGCCGATGTGCCGTTTGGGAATTCAAAGCTTAATGCCGCAACCGATGCATTTGCATCCCCATTGGCAAAGCTTATCAATGCACTATTCCCGAATACCCAGTTCTCCGCCTGACGTGGAAGTTTGTAGTCGCAACTTGTTTGACCATAAATATATGCCTGAAATAAAAACGCTGATATTACTATAGCTAGGATTCGCTTTATGGTTGAATTCTTAGATTTTTTCATCCGGTGATTATAAATTTTAAACTGGTTTTTCTTCAATGAACTTTAACTAATGCTTAATTATCCTGGAGTAATATTCGCCTGAGGAATGTTTCACCCGAAGAAGGTAAACCCCGGCAGGTTTTGTCCGCAAGTCAATTTGTTCCCGAAAGCTTATGCTTTCAACTTTGATGTTCTTTCTGGATAATATCACTTTTCCTGTTATGTCCATTATCGCTAAATCTATCAGCCCTGTTATATCAGTGATATCAATATTGATAATCCCACTGGTCGGGTTTGGTGTTAAGGAGATGTTGTTCGATAAGGAACCGATCTCCTCAACGCTTATCTCACATTGGTTGAAATCGAAGATGATGGTTATATCAGATGAGTCCGAGCAAGTTGTCAAAGGGTTGGTAACATTAACCGAATGAGTCTGGAAATCAATCCAGCTGCCGTTTGTTTGCGCAATAAGGTATCTGTCTGAAAGATTGTTCGACCATAGATACTCCATGACAGGGGGATTGTTTTCGTCTCCTGCATCAAGCACTACCGTGTCCCTGACACAAACTGCTATCGTGTCCGGCCCAATGGTGGGGTAACCGGAAGGAACCAGGTCAATGACTGGCAACGGATGTACAGGAACAACGATATGATTGCTTGCAGTTGTGTAGCCATCGGTAACCTCAGCATAATAAGTCGTTGTTTCTGTTGGCGTTATGACAATATTGTCGCCATTTGCAGTCCATCCCGGAACGCTACTCGTCCATGAGATCGTATAATTGCCGCCGCCGCCAAGAGCGTTGGCGTTCAAAGTTGCCGACTGGCCGATACATAATTCCATTGGGTTCGACTGAGGAAATACGGACAATCCATCACCTGCCGTGTTTATGAGCACTAGGTCAGGATCCCCATAGCAACCATTCGCATCGCTTAGCTGAAGGGTGTAGTTTTGTGGCTCTGTCAAGATAAGGGTAAGCGGATTTGCTATATCGTTCGGCCCGTCGATCATTATTGAGGGCTCCCATAAAAAACTGTAAGGGGCTTGACCGCTGGTCGCTGATCCTTCCAGGTTTGTATTTGTTCCTACGTTTATAACCTGGTCGTTACCCGCACTAATAATAGGTTTCGGCAAAACTGTTACGGTAACCTGTGCGTTGATGACAGTAAAGCCATCGTTTACCTCAACCAAATAAGTGGTGGTAACCAAAGGACTAGCCGAAGGGTTTGCTATATCGGAACTGAATCCTGCCGGGTCCGAGGTCCAGACGTATGTGAAGTTGCCGCTACCGCCATCTATACTGGCAAGCAAATCTGTTTGGTCGCCGCTGCAAACGGACGAAGGGCTTGCAACAGCATCGACGCTCATGGGCCCCCCGACAATATTTACCATCATTTGGTCGGAACTCTGACATGTTGAGTTATCATCTGTTACGGTCAGTGTAAAACCTGTGCTTTGCGTAAGGTTAACTGTTGTAGGGTCTTCAATATAAGGGTCTTCCAGCTTGTCGAGAGGCGTCCATGTATATGAGTAGTCCCCCGAACCACCTGTGGCGCCTCCGTCAAGGGTTGTTACACCTGAATATGCAATATCGATGTCTTCGCCCGCATCCGCGATAGGTGAGTTTAAATCTACATTAAAAGCAAATGACTGAACCATCGCATTGTTGCCGCAAGCATCTTGTATGAAGCTCAACGGTTTAATCTCAATTGCATATTCGCCGCTTTGTTGAATAGGGGGGGTAAAGCTCATGTGCCAGGTTTTTTCAGTTTCGCCTCCTATCTCGCAATCGTCTCCCCAAACATCATCGATAGTATAGGGGCCTCCAGGGCCGGTGAGATTGAAATTGCTCGGCTGGACAGTACTGCACATTACTTTCTCCGAGAAATCAAAGCTTATCTCAGTTGTGCCACAAATAATATCATCCGTTTCAACACTAACTATTTCGGGTGGTACGTCATCGTAAATTTGTGCGGTGGAAGCAGTGAAATCCAATGTATAGCCTGCCTGTGAACTGGAGTAATTACTAATGTTAATAACATAGGTCTCACCCTCAAAAACAGGTATCTCATCGCAATAAGGGCTCCCGGTAGCACTTTGGCAACTTTGGTTCGTATTCCCGTTTGGCCCTGTAATGCCTTTTGTCCCGGAGTAATTGCAACTAACCTGCATTTGTGAGACATGTGAATAAATGTCCTGGCATTTATAGTCGTTCAGGCTGTAAACTGCCCAATCGTAGTCGTTTGCCATATTATTCGGTGTAATGGTAAACGATAATAAACCTCCCGTTTGAACCGTGAAGATATACCAAACATCGTTTTTCTCACCTGATTGTAAGCAATTCCCCGGGCAAGAACCACTGGTAGGTATCTCGTTGGGATAGTTGCCCGTACCCGAATAAGAGTTTGGCTGAATATAAGTGTCCTGACAAACAGGAATCGCACCGAGGCAGTCCTGATCCGTGGGCGTCTGCGCTATTGAAATGCCTGAAATTAATGTGAAAACAAAAATTATCAGGTATTTCATCTTATTTAATATAATCATTGCGGATAAAATAATTTGATATTGGCTGAAACTATAATTAAACATAATTGCATATCTCGTTAAACGCAATTAAGACCTCAACGGAGGCAAATTTAATAATTATTTAGTTTTTATTAAAAATAAATTACATTATTGACAATATTGTTTGAACTAAAGTTGTTTATAAGGCCAAAAGCATAATATTGACCCGTTAATCCGTTAAAAATAGCGATGCTATCATTAAAATTACTGTGTAAATGCGTTAATGTAGGTTTTTAATTGGACAGAAGCTTGTAGATTTGCGCCCTCAACCTTGAATCATGTTGTGGAAAAATAATCGTTTGTCCGACTTAAAGAGAAATTATATAGGTGAATTGGCATCAATTTACGGCGAAAACGAATCAAGGCAGTTGCTGAATATGTTGATTTATTTTCTTTTCGGTTTGCGGCGCAGCGAACAAGCCGTAAGATATGACTTTAGGCTGAGCGAATCGGAGATGTTGAGGATGCACAATGCAGTAAAGGATTTAAAAAGGAACAAGCCAGTACAATATATTATCGGCGAGACGGAGTTTCTGGACTTGAGGATAAAACTAAATGACAATGTTTTGATCCCCAGGCCGGAGACTGAGGAACTGATTGTCCTTATCACAAAGAATGAAACCAAGCCGAATTTGATTGTCTTGGATATTGGTACCGGGTCGGGCTGCATTGCCCTTGCTTTGGCAAAAAACCTCAACAGCGCAAGCGTGTCGGCCTTGGACATATCAAAAAATGCCCTGAGACTAGCGACCGAAAATGCAAGGATCAATAAGCTTGAAATTAACTTTGTGTCCGACGATATTCATAACCCCGCTCATGAATGGGAGCAGGAATTCGATATTATAGTATCTAACCCACCCTATATTACCCGTTCCGAAGAAGCCCTGATGAAAGCCAATGTGCTTGAACATGAGCCCCATATAGCACTTTTTGTGGAGGATGACAACCCTTTGCTGTTTTATAAGGCCGTTGTTGGATTTGCTGCCGTGAACTTAAAGCCCGGAGGCAGCTTGTATTTTGAGATAAATGAAGCCTTTGCCTCAGATGTTAAACTTATGCTTGAGGATAACTCATATAATAATGTGAGTGTTTATAAGGATATTAACGGAAAGGACAGGATGGTCTCGGCTTTAAAGTCATAAAAAAAGCGTTTGAATCTCAAACGCTTGTATCCTTAAAGAAAAACCTTAGGCCATATTGGTATAAACCTCCAATACATCTTCGTCTTCTTCAATCTTGTCGAGGAATTTTTCAATTTCTATCATCTGCTCATCGTCGAATTCAACTGGAGAAGTGGGGAATCGTTGTAAACTAGAGTTTTTGACGTCGATCTTAAGGCTCTCCAATGCGTCTGAAAGACTTCCGTAATCATGATAATCGGCTTGAACGCTAACTGTGCCGTCATCAACTTCAATTTTTTCCAAACCTGCATCGATAAGTTCCAGTTCAAGTTCCTCGATATCCATTTCTTCGGTCTTGTCAAATTCGAAAACGGCTTTACGGTTAAACATAAACTCCAAGGATCCTGTTGGCACGAAAGAGCCGCCAGCCTTGTTGAAATACGATTTGACATTGGCAACCGTCCGGGTTGTGTTGTCAGTGGCGCATTCGATAAAAACAAGAATGCCATGGGGCCCTTTTCCTTCATAATTTACCTCGATGACTGTATCGGCATCCTTGCCGCTTGCCCTTTTTATAGCCGAGTCGATATTGTCTTTTGGCATGTTCTGTGCTTTTGCGGCTTGGATGGCATGCCTTAGCTTGGCGTTCATGTCGGGATCCGGGCCGCCCTCTTTTGCGGCCAGGGTAATCGCTTTGCCCAGCCGTGGGAAAATCTTTGACATCTGACCCCATCTCTTCATTTTTGCCGCTTTTCTATATTCAAATGCTCTTCCCATCGTATTAATTTTTATATGTCTGCAAAAGTATTAAATGTTGATATTACTTAAAACTATTTGGGAAATTAATTTCACGATGAACAAAAGCTAATATTCATCATATATGACTTGGGCGAGTTTGTTCGCTGCTTCCTTATTATATCTGAACCATAATTCAGGTTCGATTAATTCTAATTCGCTAAGGCATAACTCATTGTTGTTGTCGTAAATAACGTCAACCCTGGCATAAAAAGTTTTTTCCCCACAATGATCGATTACGTATCTGGCGAAGTCAAGTTCTTTTTCACTGGCCGCATAAGGTTCAACGCATCCCCCAAAATCATCCTGCACTCGAAAGTCGCCCGGTTTTGCTTTCTTCAAGACGGCATGTGTAAACTCGCCGCCCATAAACATATAGGCCACCTCGCCCTTGCTTAAAATATTTTGCTGGAATTCCTGAAACATCATACTCTCATGTTTAAGGAGCTGGTCTAAAATAATTTCCTTTTCCTCAGTGTTTTCTTTCGTTAAGCGATATGTGTGACGTCCCGCACCTGAAATTGCCGGCTTTAAGACCGCTTCTTCCCATCCTGACTCGTTAAAAAGTTGGTCCAGCGTTTTTCGCGCTCCTTTCTCGATAAAGATTGTTTTGGGAATATTAACCCCATTGTTCTTTAAATCAATAAGATAATGCTTGTCGATATTCCATTTCAATGTTTCGTACGGGTTTATGAGTATTGATTTGTTTTTTACTATTTCCAACCAATTGTGAAACTCGTTAAACCTGTCGAAATAATCCCAGGTGGTCCTTATCAGCAATAAGCGCACGGATTCCCAATTAAAACCGGGCTTAGACCAGGAAGTTCTGAAGACCTTGAATCCTTTTGCCTCCAATGCCTTTTGAATCAAGGAATCTTCCAGCAATATATTGGTTTCGTTCTCATCGGATGCGACAACATTGTCGTATCTGTCCTCGGTAAGAATTACGATATCGAATTTTTGCATATTAAAGAGTCAAAAGAAAACAACAATTTTTGTCGGCTTAAAACAATGTTTTAATCTTCAATTACGATTTCGTGTGTTAACTCCGCCTTGCCCTTGAGCAATTCGCTTACGCCGCAATATCTGTCCTGTGACAGGTTTACTGCCTTTTCCAGCTTTTCCATCGGAAGATTCTTGCCCCTGAAAATATACCTTATATGTATTTTATGGTAATATTTCGGGTGCTCGTCAGTAAGTTCGCCATCAACTTCGACATTGAAATAATCGGGCTCGATGCGCATTTTGCCAAGTATTGAAACAACGTCCATGCCGGTACATCCGCCCAGCGACACCAAAGTTAGCGGTTTTGGTGTTGGCCCGGTATTAGTACCGCCAACACTTTCGTGTGCATCAATCTTTATTTTGAAATTGTTTACTTCCGCCTCGAAGGCCATACCTTTTGCCCAGGTAACATTTACTTTTTGTGCCATGTTTATATATTTTTCGCAAAAATACTTTATTTCTTTTAATCAACATCAAAACCCGATCCTAAAGCTTAGAAAACATCTGTCAATGTGATTTTATTGCCCTTGAAAACAATCCCGTCTCCGGGCTTCTTGTCGGCTAAAGCCTGAAATATAGGTACTTGTGGCGATATGGCAAAATACTGCTTGCCATTGATGTCAATTTTTCCCAGACCTGCCGAAACAAAAAGGTTTTGTTTGTCGGTTATTGCTACTGCACCGAATTCTACTTTTTTAAGTTCCTTTTCCGCGTTTATGCTTTGAAGGGTGTTCATAACTATATTTGCCTTGGCTTGTTGCTGGGCAAACATATCGCGCTGACGCAATAGTTTTGTCTTAAAGGCATCGTAACGGTCTTTTGGCTGTCCGTATTCATTCGACATTCGCTGGGCTTCGTCAATTTCCATTTGCAGATCGTTAATTGCCTTGAGTTGTTTCTCGATGCATTTATCCAATAATTCCTTCTTTAACTCTAAATTTGTCATGAGGATGTTTTTGTGCAAAAGTAAAGTTTTAGCCATTGCTTTTCAAGCTTTTGCCGTCATGCGTTATTTTACTCCAAAAAAGCAATGTCGCCAGGTATGATGCCCGCCTTGAAAGAGGTGATCAACTTTCCTTTAGCCGAGTACCGGAATATGTCGCCGCTTTTGTTGTAGTCGTTGGCATCGCCCACGTAAATTTGGTTTTTGTTGCTGATCGCCAAAGTATAAAAGTTAAGGTTTTCGCCAGCAACAATTAACGGGATGCCGGGTATCGAGTTGTCGTTTACCGACATCGAATAAACATCTTTGTTGATGAAATAGAGGCTGTCTCCAGCAGGGTTGATGGCCAAGTCTGTTGGCGAAGTGCCGATGTCGTCATACTCAAGGGTTTTTAAAACTTTATGGGTCGAGGAATTTATCTTCCACAAACCAGGCTTCTCTTCATTCATAAAACCCCCGCTGCACAAAACCCAGATATTGTCGTCCTTATCGATGACCATGCTGTTGGGCTCTTTTCCAACTACTACCGAGTCAACAATTTGCATGCTTTGAATATTTAGTACCATAAGCATGTTGTTTTCTGCCTCCTGATTATATGCCGACCAGTTCGTGATAAAAACCTCATTGTTTTTCAGCAATAAGTTCTCCGATGTCCTGCCGATATTTATTTTCGATAATATCGTCATATCGTCGATATTTATCAATGTGAGCTTGGTTTCGTATAAATCACTAACTAATGCTTTGTTGTCATCTATTTTCAAAAGATTCCTCGGAGATGTGAGCTGATCGGTTTTTGCCTTGTAAATACCTGTTTTCGCATCTATCTTAAAAACTGTATGCGAATTGTTGACAGTAATGAATATGTTGCCGGTTCCTATGAGAATACTATTGGCTACATCGCCCAGAGGCGCATTGTTCTTACGATAAAAAACCTGCTGGATAAGCTCATCTGTCTGTTGGTTGTAATAAGTCAGCGATGCGTTGCCGGCTGTGAAATTCCCCTCGTTTACTATAAAAACAGCATGCTCCAGCTCTCCGGCAGGGAGCGGGACTTGATTTTTATCGCATGAGCCAAAAATTAAAACAATAGCAATAATAATTGCCAGGATCTTAATGGTTGTACAATTTATTATGGATCCCGTCCCGCAACTCATTCCTAAAACCAAATTGTCGAACTCCCTTGAAATTATTTTTGTAAAACGCTTAAACATTATTTTATATTAAAACCTAAAAATGCCTCCAGGTATCTTCCCGGCATTGGCCTCCAGAGTATTGCCTGATACGAGACATTAAATATATTATTTATTTTTATCCTAAGATTTAAACCGGATTTTTTAAACCCGAGCTTCCTCCCAATCGACATGCTGCTTAAAAAATATGCGGGCAATGTGTTGGAATACAGCGTTTCGCTATCGAGCGAGGTGTTTCTATTGCCTATGAGCTGAGTGTTCCAGCTGAATGTGTTTCGCTTGTATTTTATGTAAGCGAACAAGTTTGCAGACTGCAGCGGAACATAAATCAGCTGTCTTCCTGCATATCCGGCGTTTTCTGCTTTTTCACTTTCGTTAGTCGATTTGTTCAAAGAATATTGTGTGGATAGCTTATAGAAAAAATCCCCGGTGATTCCCGATAGGCTGATACTGGTTTCCAATCCCCTGGCATGGACACTTTCAACGTTTCGGGCGGCCCAATATCTATAATCGCTTGGAACCCATTGTATCCAGTTGGAGATCTGCGAATTGTAAAAACTAATATCAATCCTTAGGTCAAATGATTCGGAGAATGATTTTGCGTAGTTCAGCCCAAGGTCTAACTGCATTCCTTCCTCAGGCAATAGTTCCGGGCTTCCACCTGGGAACCAGTATAAATCGTTTAATGAAGGCAGGTTGTAATTTAAGTTTACTGACGCCCTCAGGTAAATTTCCTCTTGTTTTACCGGTTTTACGGATAATCCTAAGAACGGTATGATGGGAAGGAACCTATGTTCGGAATATTGCTGGCGCATCAAAAAATCCATAACAATAGTTTCGGAGAATTTCTTGTTTAGTTTTAGGTACAGGCCATAATTCTCCCTTGATTTAATACCATTATAATTATTCGAGTTCACGGAAAATAAACTTGCCGACAATTCTGCCGAAACCATCCAGCCTTTGCAAAGATTGCGGTTTAATTTTGTTTTGAAAAAGCCCGAGCTGCTCTTGTTTGTGGAGTTTATGAACGTTACGGTGTCTTCGTAGTCGGTGGCCGCAGTTGTCTTCAACAAATAATTCATGTCGTCGTAAAACCAAGCAGCCTTGGTTTCGACAACTGTTCTCGACTTCTTGTATTTATACGAAACAATGTTTCTGGAACTAAAATCCCCCTGATGCTCCTCATTGTTCCCTACCTGCGCATTGCTCATGACCAAGGGTATTTCCCGGTAATTCCATTGATTCCACGATTGCACTTTAACGGAATGGTGTTCCGAGATCAAATAATCGAATTCCTGCACAAACCCTCTGTTGTAATATGAGGCACTTTCCTGTTTCTGCCATTTGGCCGGGATGACGGCATTGTTATAGTAAGGAAATGAGTTTTCCGATGAATTTAGGTAAACCGATGTGCCTGAAGTGATTTGCCTGAATTTGAGGTTTACTTTCAACATTGTGGTGAAAGTATTGAAACTACCGATGCCCTGATTGAGCTCAATTTTGTTCGAGCTAATGTTATTACCTGAGTATAAGTTGATTGCCCCACCCAAGGCTCCTGAAGTGCTTTGAATGGAACTGCCGCCATAATCCAGTTGCGCTTGGTCGAAAAATGCATTAGGCACAAGAGATAAGTCAACTTGCCCCAGCATGGGCGAATTAATCTCGAAATCGTTCCATAAAACTTTAGTGTGCGAGGCCGCCGTGCCCCTGAAGGCTGCCGTGGCCAGACTGCCTTTTCCGTACGATTTGACGAAGATCGGGCTTTCGGCCCTGAGTAGCTCCCCAAGGTCCAAATGGTCTAGGTCCTGCTTTATCAAAGTATCTATCTTCTGTGATTTCCTTGTTGAGCCGCGCTCGACGAAGTTTGACATAACTACCATCTCCTCTAAATTCAATGTGTCGAACATCATTTGTGCTCCTGCCGAAAGGCCCGGCAACAGCAATATGAAAATGAGGATATGTTTTATGGTTTTTAGCATTACATTTTATTGATGTAATATTCTTTTGTAAATTAATAAGCTGCCGCTTTCGATCCGCAGTATCAGCAATCCTTTTGGTAGGGATGAGCCGGAAAGGCTGAAATTGCTATAAGCACACTTTGAGGAATAAACTAGTCTTGAATTCAAGTCGAAAATGCTAATGACGGAGTTTTTCTCTATTTTCCCTATATTCAGGACATTGGTAAAGGGAACCGGATAAATAATTATCTCTTGACCGCTGATGTTGTCAACTGCGAGGTGCTCCACGTCATTGATTATCCCAACGGCATCCAAATCGAATCCGGATGACTCGAATGGCGTGGGCCAGGTGTCGTTGATTTTGTTGCCTTGGGAATCATAAGAGGCATAAGCATCTGCAAGGCAGCCGACAACATCCACTATTCTTATATATTTGACATCTTGAACATCCAGGTTGTCAGAATATTGCAGCTCGTTTAAATCGAAAGGGGTACCGTAGCCACCTCTGTATTTACCGGCCATATTATTCAATTTTGTGGCGTCAAGCGTACCGAATGTACCTATTTGCTCAAGGGTTTGAGTATTGGAAACAGAGGGGAAGCCCACATAATCAACGCCGTTGGAACTTACTTCAACAAAAGCAAGCTCCAGGAAGTCATCGTTGAAGGAGTTTTCGAATATCGCAAAATCATAGCCGGGGCCGTCAACAATGGGTGTGGAAAAATATAATATCGCCGACCCGCCGTCGCCGAGACTCACTACCCCATTGTCCGCAAAACCGTAGGCCGAGCTGTCGGAGCCATAAGTTGCCAAGCCCATGCTCTCCATGCTTATATCAACGAAGCCCCTGCTGATCAAGCAGTTATCTGCCCAATTAACGAAAACTGAACTGTCGGCTTTTATGGCAGTGCTACCCATTTGTCCCGCCGGAGGTGCAAACTGCGCCGATGCCGGTATCTGAAAAAGTAATAATATCGTGGCAGTTCCCATAAATAGGAACCACCCGATATTATTATATGAAATTGAACGATTCATCAATTTTTAATAAATCTTGATGAAGTTCTCGAATTGCTGCCCATGATATTCATGAAATAAACCCCGGGATTCAAATTGCTTATGTCTATGCTGTTAGAAGCATTGCCATTATAAACTAAGTTTCCCATACCATCAACAATATTTATCCTTTGTATGTTGAAGTCGTTTTCGGTTTTTATGTTTATGATGTCGGTTGCGGGGTTTGGAAATAATGATATTATCGTTTTGTCAGCTATTCTATCAGCCCCGCTGTTCAATCGGTAGTCAACGGCAATGGCCTGGGCTGAGATGCCTGCATCGAACAATCCGGTTTGTGTTCCGTCCAGATCATAAATAAAACCATCGCCCGAGGAGAAGAAATCGGTTGTCGTCAGATAAATCACATTGTTGACAGTATCGATTGTTGAGGCTGCAATGCTTGCCGGCTGAGGGTCAACGATCATGTTCATCTCGTCGCTGATCATATCATAAGCGGCAATTCCGTTGTTAAGCTCAACATAATATTTATCTTGAAGCTGACCGGTTCCGTTTGCCAGTACAGCATTTGTAAATGTTGTTTCGGCCAAAACATTTCCTTCGTTGTCAAAACTGGCAACCTTAGCCGTGCTATCGCCCCATGCTGTTTTCATAAAGCTAAAGACAATATCGTTATAATAAGCAAAATATCCGATACCGGCATAAAAATCGCCATAATCATCTTCCGACAAAAGAGTGTTTTCAACTATGTCGATGGCGGCGATTTTGCCTGTGGTGCTTCCCCACCCGCCCGGGACGGCAACAAGGGCAATCCCGTCATTTATAAGTATTCCGGCTGCTTCGCCCGATATGCCCTCGATGTTTGTTATTAAGCTCAGGTCGTCGAGAGAGAAAATCCTTACATAATTCTCTGTTGCCGGATACCAGATAGAAGCGGTCAGGACATTGCCGTCGGTCGAAAGTTGATTGATGCCGGAAGCCGCTACCGAGGCAACCTTCTCATAAGTATCGATGTTGAGCTTAACAATGGAATCTTGTGCTGCAACATAAGCATAGCCGTCATTGATAATCACATCCTGTACCGATTGCGTATAAATCGTCGCAAATTCGGTAGTTGTTTGGGTTTCCGGGTCGTAGGACGCCACTGTTACGAAATCGTCGGCATTGCCGAAATCGCCACCATTGACAAAAATAATTTGTTTGGTGTAGTTTGTCTGCGCGTTTGCGCGAAATGCTGAAAGGGCTATCGCAAGCACCGTCAGACTTAAAAAGTAAATCTTTTTCATAAAAAAAAGTTTTAAGGAATTATTAAAAAAATTAATTAACCTCAAAACTTTTCAGGAAGAAACATTATGGAATGTTAAAAAAACATCACCAAGCCATTATCCCGAAAGCTTTGATAAAATACAGTATTGGCAGGTCTTCTGACTTACTCCGCTTTCGAGGCCTTCCCAATCCCGTAACCTACGTGAAAAGTGACCAAGGGTTCGAAAGCACAAAGAGCTTACAGCAGCGGGAACTGTACAGGATTTACACCTGTTTCCCTATTATACCACCTGCATGGTCGTGCAGGAAATGGCACCAAAACTTGCGGCAAAAGTATAAAAATATTTGTTACTACTCAGCAGTAGAGAAAAATATTAACTCATTGGTTACCTATCCGTTTTGTCACAATTTTTGTTTGAAAAACACGAAATTTCCGCCAAAACTACTGAGATTTCAAATATATAGCCCCGCACTGAAGCATGGGGCTATTGATAATCAACTTGATAAACCTGCTGAGTAGTAACAAATATTTATTCGGCTGATGTTTTTTTTGTGCAACCAATAAAAATTTCGGCTTGTCATTCGCTTGTTATGTTTTTTTTAATAAATTAGCGGCCCGATCAAAATCAATAAAAGAGATTAAAATGAAATTGTCCAAAAAGTTTTTTATCACGATAGTAGTCTTGCTTGTTGCCTTTGCGATGTCGTCCTGCTCAAAGGGCCTTTCGACCCATAATTATAATGCCCGTCGCAATCAATCCTCAATTGATCCCGTGAGCACTAAAACAACACCTGTGCGCAAGAAATATATCATTAAGAACAAAAGGAGGAATATCCTTGGCCAGAAAAAACCTATCTAGCCTGGCTAAAAGCATCCAGGTCTTTTACTGGGAAGTATGTTCTTCAAAACATAAAAAAGGCTGCTTAAAAATGTTTAAGCAGCCTTATTGATAATTTCACCTGTTTATAATTTTGTAATTAATTATCATCTAGCATATTATATTTATCATCGGTTTTAACAGATTAAGCGGATTTTAGTTTTTCGCAAGCGAAAGACATCCGTTAAACCCGCTTAATCCGATGACTGTATTTTTGCAGAATAATCATTTTCCTGTGTGATTAAAATTAAACATGGATGTTTCATTTGCTTATTTCACGATAAGCTTGGTTGTGCTGATGCCCTGACCGGAATATGTTCTAACGAAATACACACCCGGATTCAAGTCAGATATATCAATTGCATCACCGGTAAGCACTGACAGCGAACTGACTAATTTGCCATCCTGACTAATAATCTCCATTTTGTTTATCCGAGTATTTGATCCATTGTTCAAATAAATAATGTTTTCTGCAGGGTTTGGATAAACACTTATTGAAGGATCGTTTGTTGAGATATCGCTTACATCCAATAAGTCGGGATTTATTGCCATAAGATTGATATTGCCGGCCAGCCATGAATTTGAACCTAAAAATTCAGCACAAAATACCGTTTGGCTCAATGTTTGGTACTCCACCCAGGTGTAGCCGCCGTCCTCACTTAAATAAATTTGGTTTTTATCTATCAGATATCCTTTGTTCTCATTTATAAAATGGAAAATCGCATAATACGACATATCCAACCCGAAAACCTTTTCCCAGCTGTCGCCGCCATCGCTTGTGCGATATACATATCCAATTTCGGTAACTATAAAGCCATCGTTTTTATTGATGAAATAAATACTCGAAGGAACGTAAGTATGGACAGGGTCAACTTTCATGCTAGTCCAGGTTTCGCCGCCATCGGTAGTCCTGGAAAGATAACCTGAATAATCATCGACAAGCCAACCAAAATTATCGTCATAGAAATATGAGATGGAGAATTTATGATATTCGTCGAACTCTATTTTATTCCAATTGTGGCCACCGTCGGTAGATTTATATACTGTTGAGGAGTCGTCGCATAAGTATGCGGTGTTTTCGCTCGGCACTGAAAAGTCGTTATAATATGCGCCTTGTGCGGGCGGGAGCTGAATGGTTTCCCAATTCTGGCCCCCATCGGGAGTTTTCAATAAATTGTTGCTAAAGCTTAAATAGAAAAGGGTTTGATTTGCCGAGCGCAACTTATAGTATCTTTCTTCGGGTATCAACGAATCGTTTTCCCATGTTAGGCCGCCATCGCTTGTCCGATAGGGATTTATGGGCATTCCGATGCCGGTTAAGGCAAATCCATCCAAATCGTTGGCGAACTCTATATTCCTGAATAACAATGGTTTATTGTAAAGCAGCTTTTGCCATTCATGGATTCCTTCCAGTTTTTTATAGACGGAGGTGTTTTCTCCGCAGCCATACAGTTGAACGCCACCGATGGCAATATCCCTCAAGCCTAAGGAAAAAGGAATTGTTTCGTCGGCATTCCACGTGTTGCCGTTATCGGTGCTTTTATAAATAGTGGTATGGTCGAGGAGATATGCAACTTGGTTTTCGCCAAATTCGATATCCATGAAATAGTTCATGCCTATACTCTTGTCCGTCCATGTTTGCCCCATGTCCCCCGATTTGAATAATTGGCCGTTGGCGCCACAAACGAAAACCTCGTCTTGATCGTTGATGTCGAGGGATAGGAATTCAGAAGATGAGGACGGGCCTGTCTCGGTCCAGTTAAGTCCGCCATCGCTGGTGGTCATAATAATTCCACCGTAATTTTGCCTGACTCCGCATAATATACCGTGTTCCTCGTCGAAGAATTTCACGGAATTGTAAATAGTTTCACCACCTACAAGATTTGATACTTTCTGCCAGTTTTGTCCACCATCGGTTGTTTTCAGTATTATCTTATACCAACCAACTATCCAGCCGTTGTTTTGGTCAAGGAAGAATACGTCATTAATATCTCCTAAAATTGGTGGATGGGTTTGGAATTCCCAGTTTTGTCCACCATCGGTGGTGTGAAGTATATCGTTCCAGCCTACTACCCACCCTTCATCGTTATTGATGAAATGTACCGAGCGAAATAATTTGTTGGCATCGTCGTACTGTTGGTCCCAGTTTAGGCCACCATCGGAGGTGTGCTGGATAATGCCGTTCTGCCCAACAACCCAGCCGTTGTCCGTGTCCATGAAAACACAATGATTTAGAGCGCCATAAGGCTCCGTAGTTTGAACTTCCTCCCAGTATTCTTGCGAATAACCGAGCATGATGATGCTCAATAAGATAATAGTTAATGATAATTTTTTCATATTGTTTATTTATTTAATTTGTTTGAGACTTGAAAAAAGTCAGAATTGTTTTATGTCCAATTTTTCAGCATGCTATAATCTTTAAAAGTGCAGTATAATATTCAGCAAAACATCTATCCTAAGACAACTTAGACCTTCACCTATGTCAGCTTTATAAGTTTTTGCCATTTAATATAATTTTGAGATGATATTTTGTTCCAATGATTCATAGTAAGCCGGCAGGCTATCGTAACTGCTGTTGAAGATAACGCATAAAATTTTATCTTTTTGGATTTGTGAACTAAGATGGTTTTCAGTTTGGCAGAAAAGTATTTTCGCTTGACGGAGTAGATTTCACGAACGATCGGCTCGGCAAAAATTTCAGATGTTTTTAGAGTTCCGCGGCTATTATCATCAAAATCTACGTTTTGCAAGTTTTCGGTCTTGATAAGCTCGGGCGATGAGCAGCCGCTTTTGTAAACACTTGAATTTTCCTTGCCCACTATCAAACGTTTGAAATTAATTGTTCGTGTCTTAATCGAAATTTTCAGTATTGCGTTCTGGGAATTGACAAGGCCGATAGTGCCGATCAATAAAAACAGGGTTAAAAAAGCCCTTAGCTTTAAAGATTTCATTCTCATTTTTGCTGTTCTAATAATAGTTTTAGCTAAGATACAAAAATATTTTATTCTAATTTGCCTGATGTCAAGTAAATAATGTCTGGGTAGGTTCAAATGCTGAAATAATTCGATCCTGGCATTTTGCCTTAACAAAAAAAAGCCCCATCGGCATCGATGGGGCTTTTTGGGGAATATTGTTCTTATTTTTCCATCATAAACGGATAACGATAATCCTTAGGTGGGTCGAAAGTTTCCTTAATAGTTCGCGGGGATGTCCAGCGGACCATGTTCAGGTAAGAACCTGCTTTATCGTTGGTTCCCGATGCCCTGGCACCGCCAAATGGTTGCTGTCCAACAACTGCTCCCGTGGGCTTGTCGTTGATATAGAAGTTGCCGGCGGCCTGTGATAGATAATCAACGGCATAATCGGTGGCGTATCTGTCGTTTGAGAAAATGGCGCCGGTTAAAGCATAAATTGATGTCGTGTCAACCAGTTCAAGGGTTTCTTCCCATTTTCCGGCTTCATAAACATAAATAGTAAGAACAGGTCCGAAGAGTTCCTCTTCCATGGTAACATAATGAGGGTCAGTTGTTACAATGACGGTAGGCTCGATAAAGTATCCCACGCTGTCGTCGTGCCCGCCACCTGCTATGATTTCGGTTTCCTTATCTTTTTTGGCATTGTCGATGTACATGGAAAGTTTGTCGAAGCTAGCCTTGTCGATAACGGCACCCATGAAATTAGTGAAGTCCTCAACGTCGCCCATCTTAACTGTTTTGAGGTCTGAGATGAGTTTCTCCTTAACGGCAGGCCATATATTGTCGGGGATGTACGCCCTTGACGCCGCTGAGCATTTCTGCCCCTGGAATTCAAAAGCACCTCTCAGTAATGCCGTTGCAACTTGCTCGGCATTGGATGATTTATGTACGAAAACAAAGTCTTTTCCTCCTGTTTCACCAACTATTCTGGGATAAGTCTTATATTTAGCGATATTAGTTCCGATGGTTTTCCAGATTTGTTGGAAAACACCAGTTGAACCGGTAAAATGGAACCCTGCGAAATCAGGATGTTCCATAACGACCTTGCCGGCTACCGGGCCCGAGACAAAGACCAGGTTGATGACTCCTGCCGGGACGCCTGCTTCCTCGAACAGGTCCATAAGAACTTTTGCCGAATAAATTTGAGTGTTGGAGCATTTCCAGACAACAACATTGCCCATCATTGCGGGGGCGGTTTGTAGGTTGCCTGCTATCGAAGTGAAGTTGAATGGGGTCAAAGCATAAACAAAACCTTCCAGAGGACGGTATTCCAAACGGTTCCACATTCCTTTGTCGGAACCGGGCTGCTGCGAATATATCTCTGTCATATACTGAACGTTGAACCTGAAGAAGTCGGCAAGCTCACAGGCGGCGTCAATTTCTGCCTGATGGGCTGTTTTCGACTGGCAGAGCATGGTAGCGGCATTTATTCTAGCCCTATAAGGGCCTGCGAGCAAATCGGCAGCGCGCAAAAAGATGGCGGCACGATGCTCCCATGGCATCCTGGACCATGATTTCGATGCTTCAAGTGCAGCGTCGATGGCCATGGTGACATGCTCTTCAGTGCCTCTGTAGAAATAACCTAATGTATGTTTCAGGTCGTGTGGGGGATGAATTTCAATTTTTTGGTCCGTGGTAATGCGTTTGCCGCCGATTATCATCGGGATTTCTATTTCCTGCGACTTCAATTCGGCTAACATTGCCTTTAGTTCAGCCTTTTCAGGCGATTCCGGTGCATAAGACTTTACCGGTTCGTTATATGCTTTTGGCACACTTTCAAGATTCTTGTACATAATTCAATAATTTAAGATTCGTTCATAAAATCAGGAGGCAAAAATAGTAAATAATTAGTGCCTGTTTAATTTTTAACAGATATTAAATGCTTCATCTTAATTTTATAAAAAAAAGAAATAAGTAGTATGAGTTCCCGTTCAAATATATATATTTGGAAAAAATTGGTTGATTTATGGAAAAGAGAAGTAGTCCGAGAATTTCACTGATAAAATCGATAAATTCACCTCTGGCTTTTTTTGTGATGAATACATTAATTGCCGAATCTGTGTTGGGAATAATTCTTGCCAAAAGCAATGATTATAATTTGCTGATAATTATCGGGATGCTAAGTTTATTATTCCTTTCGATAATAGGGGTTGCTTGGTTGTTTATTAAAGATCCTAAACTGCTTTCGCCCGGACGGGATATAAATATCGATGATTTGCCTGTTAAAGCCCAGGTGATAAACGCTCCTAACGAAAAAGGCAGGTATAAAAAGATATTTGATGGCTTCGATGGGGATTTTTTTGCATTCAACCCATATTTTCAAGTCGAGGGCGTCGCAGACAAATTATACGAAGAGGCAGTCAGCTTGCATGTAAATAGATATAAAAACAACAAAACAAAGAGTAAATATTTGTTCTTCGACAAAAAAGCATTTCAATCGGGCAGGAGTTTTTTTAATGATATCGATGCAAAAAACCCAAATCTCAAACTAAAAACTAAAATTAAGTCTGTTTTTGCACAAGTAGATGGGTATAAGCCTGACTATACTTTCTTTGTAGGATATAAAAAAGGCAAATCTTGTATAATTCTATATCCAAAGGCATTGCTGAACAATGGATTGCCGTCGGCGGTTATTTATATTGAAGGTGCGGAGGATATTGAGCGTATACTAATTAATTTCTTTATGACACAATGGCAAAAAGCAATAAATTAAACATGAAACTGATATCTACAAATATTTGCAAGACCAGCGATATAGGAGTCAACGAGAATCTTTTCGGTGGCAGGATGCTGTCGTGGCTCGACGAGGCAGGAGGAATAATGGCGTCCGATGTATGTCGTTCATCAAACGTTATAACGCTTAAAATGGACGAGGTTTTGTTTTTGCGCCCTGTTAAAGTCAAAGAGCAAATACGTATTTACGGCAAAGTCGATACAATTGGAAATACTTCTGTATCGCTCTATCTGGAAGCACGCAGGAATTGTGTGGAAGAGGAATCGGAAGATCTTGTATGTTCCACTAAAATGATCTTCGTGCATATCGACAGGAGCGGGAAGCCTAGGAGGATCGGGAATTAATAATCCACCTCTTCGACAATCCCGCCGTTTTCGTCATAGGTCGTCCACTTGCCTGTTTTGTTTCCGTTTTTGTAATTGCCTGAATTTTTCACTTTCCCGTTTGGGTAAAATTCCTTATATGGCCCCTGGGCAATGTTGTTCTTGTAGCTTTTAAAGCTTTTATAGTTGCCGTTTGTGTAAAAAACCTCTTGGCGTCCCTCGAATTCGCCATTGTGATAATTGTAAACCGCAACGGCATTGGCGCTCTGGTCGTACCAAATCGACCGGCCGTCTTTTTCCCCGTTTTTATAAACCGATTCTTCCTGTATCCGTCCGTTTTCGTAATAAACTTTCCTGTCGCCGTCCAATATCCCCATTTTATAGGTTTCGGCAAGTTGTAACCTTCCCCCCGGATTAAAAGTCATCTTTCTGCCGTTTATTTGCCCGGACTTATACATTATTTGCTCTGAAATATAACCGCGTTTGCTTATCTTGATATAAATGCCGTCCTTTTTGCCTTGCTTATATTGCTCAAGTATATGGATTTGCCCGTTTTCAAAATATACGTGCCAATCGCCCTCTTGTTTGAAATTTTTGAAGCTTCCCTCAATTTGCATACTGCCATATCTTGTTTGATAAAAACCGTTTTCAATTGTGTCGGGAAGTATCCTTGACAAATCCTGTGCGCCTAAATAAGGGGAAGATAAGGCTAATGACGTGATTAACAGAAATATATGCTTCATGGTGTTTTTAGCGCAAATTTAATTTATTTTGGGATAAGAATTAGTGGGTAGCATAATAAATTATTTTGATGCCGCTTGAAATGCATTTGCTGATTGCACCATAAAAGAAAACAGGTCGGGGAGAGGATCTCACAACCGACCTGAATCAACCAAAACCAAATTTTCCAATTACAATTCCCGTATGGGATTGGACACTACTTTACAATTGCCATGCCAATAAATATAAATGCCTGTATTATAGTTATAAAACTATTGGATTGATTTTTTATTAAGTATTGAGTTACCTGTTTATTTCGGAATTGTATGTTAATTTGCAAAATTTATCCGAAAATGAAGAAAGCTTTACTTGTTTATTATCGCCCCCCCCAATTGATTATTGCTATCTTTCCCGGCAGATTTTATTTGACCAACTCGCCATGCAGATCGAAAAAATCGCCTTTGAGAATTTTGACCTTATAAAATTCCCCGGTTTTAATTTCATGATTTTCATCCTCGACCAATACCTCGTTATCTACTTCGGGCGAATCAAACTCAGTCCTTCCAATGCTAAAACCGTTTTCATGCCTGTCGAAAAGAACTTTTAAGGTTGCCCCTTCCTTCGACTTGTTTTTCTCCAACGAGATTTGTTGTTGCAACATCATCAGCTTATCGGCCCTGTCTTGCTTGGTTTGTTCCCCTACATCGTCCTCAAGCAAAAATGCTGAGGTGTCTTCTTCGGCCGAATACCGGAACACCCCCAAACGGTCGAATCTTTGCTTTGCTACGAAATCATATAATTCGCCGAACTCGTCTTCGGTCTCGCCCGGGTACCCGACAATCAGTGTCGTCCTCAGGCTCGAATCCGGCAGGGCGTTCCTGAAATCCCCGACTAATTTTAAAGTAGCTTCCTTATCGTGTGCCCTCCTCATCGATTTCAATATCCTGTTGTTTATGTGCTGAAGCGGGATGTCCAAATAATTACAGACCTTAGGGTTGTTTTTTATTTCGTCGATCAAATCCTCAGGAAAGCCTTGGGGATATGCATAATGAAGTCGGATCCATTCTATTCCGTCAACTTTTGATAAATTGTTAATGAGCTCGGCAATTCTTCTTTTTTTGTAAATATCCAATCCGTAATACGTTAAATCCTGGGCTATCAGCATTATTTCCTTCACGCCTCGCGATGCGAGAAACCCGGTTTCTTTTACTAATTCCCCAATGGGTCTTGAGATATGTTTTCCGCGGATCAGTGGAATGGCACAAAATGAACAGCTGCGGTCGCAGCCTTCCGATATTTTTAAATAAGCATAATGCTTTGGGGTTGTGAGATTTCTTTCGCCAACCAGGTCGAGCTTGTAATCAACATCAAGGGTTTTTAAAATATCCGCAAGGTCGTTTACGCCAAAAAAACCGTCAACATCGGGAATCTCTTTAATTAGCGAGTCCTTGTACCGTTGTGAAAGGCAGCCTGTTACATAAACTTTTGATGTAAGCCCCTCGTTCTTTGCGTCCGTAAGCTGCAAAATAGTATCAATGGATTCTTCTTTCGCATCGCCAATGAAGCCGCAAGTGTTCACTATCTGGATATCCGCATCTTCATTTGAATTATGGCTAATGGAGTAATCATTCCCCAGCTGTCGCATAAGCACTTCCGAATCAACGATGTTCTTGCTGCAGCCCAGCGTTATGATATTGACGGTTTTTTTCTTCAAATTCTTATTTTTCTTGCGGTTTTGTGCTAATGGTCCCGCTGATGGTAGCCGGGAATTTTGTTCCGTTCTGCTCAAGTTCCATGCTCATGTCCATATCCATTTCCGATGAAATAGTCCAGCCGGTTTTAGTGTTGACCAATAGCTTACCGCTGATCTCACCTTTTACCTTGGCGCTTTCGCCATTGAGGTTGTTGGCACTTATTGTTGTTGAAACACCGAGCGTTACAACTTTTCTGGTGATCTTGATGACAGTATATTTCGTATGATAGTTCATATCGCTGGTTTCCATAGGCTTAATGTCGGCTTCCCAGCTGTCGTTTACCATAACTTTATAATCGGGATAAACAACATAGCTGCCGCCTGACGAAAGGTTGTTGGCCATGTCGTTGTTTTTGCCAAAATCACCCAAATCATATTCCTTTACGTTTCCTTTGTTGTCAAAAATCACCGAGTATGAGTTGCCGATAAGTTTTTCGAAAGTTTGTGCGATTTGTTTCGACATAGGGTCGCTTTTGTTTGTCTCCTCCTCGGAGTCGTAAACGATGTCCATGCCGAAGATGCTCTGTTCCATCCGTATTGCTGTGAGCGTGGTTTTTGTTGTATTCTCCGTTGCGGAGGCCTTGTCGATAGTAACAGTTGTTTTTATCGACATAAGCTGGCTTAAGGACATGCTTTGCCCGTTGGCTTCAAAATCAATGTCCTGATCGATATTAATAAGCGTTTTATATGATTTGCCTTGCGTTAACTTATAGCTTAACATCACTTTTTTCTGGGCAAAACTTGTTGCCACGAACATGGGTAACATAATAAGGGCAGTTACCACAGCCACTTTTCTTAAATTTTTCATGAAATAATCTTTATATTTTTCTTCTTTTTAAAAGTAATAAAATTCTTTGAGATACTAAAATGGAGTGTCATCACCCGGCTCGTTGATATCGTCCATTTTAGAAGGGACCGTTCTGAATCCGGCCTGGACATCGGCTTCAGGAAAGCCTTGTCCGCCACCTTGAACATAATCCTCGAAACGGGCAAACTTATCGATAAACCTGAGTTTTATGTCGCCGACGGCGCCATTACGGTGTTTTGCGATTATAACTTCGGTTACCCCGGCGGTTGGAGTTCCATCTTCAAATTGGTCGATTTTATAATACTCTGCCCTGTAAATAAACAAGACCAGGTCGGCATCCTGCTCGATGGCCCCCGATTCGCGCAGGTCGGAAAGTATCGGTCGTTTACTTTGCCCGGGGCGTGTTTCAACAGCACGACTTAATTGGGATAGTGCCAAAACCGGAACATTAAGCTCTTTGGCAAGTGCTTTTAAGGAGCGGGATATCTGTGAGATTTCCTGCTCGCGATTGCCTTTGATGTCCCCGCCGGCAGTCATAAGCTGAAGATAATCAATGAATACCATTTGGATATCATGTTGTTGCTTTAATCGCCTGCATTTTGCCCTCAGCTCAAAAATTGATAGTGCAGGAGTGTCGTCTATAAATATCTTGGCATCGCTCAGGCGGTTGATCTTGGCGTTCAACTGTTCCCATTCATGATCCGCCAATTCACCTTTTTTAAGTTTGTCGGATGTTAATTCCGATTCGCTCGAGATAAGGCGCGTTACCAGTTGAACAGCGGACATCTCCAGCGAGAAGAACGCAATAGACTGCTTGAAATCGACAGCCATGTTCCTTGCCATCGACAAAGCCAGGGCTGTTTTTCCCATTGAAGGACGAGCGGCAAGAATGATTAAATCCGATTTTTGCCATCCTGCGGTTATCCTGTCCATGTCAACATATCCGGATGGAACCCCGCGGAAATGGGATTCTGAGTTCTTTGCGCTTTCGATATCCTCTATTGCCTGCCTGACCAATGAGGGCATGTCTTCGAAGTTCCTCCTTAAATTTGTTTCAGAAACGGAAAATAAATTTTGTTCGGCTTTGTCCAAAAGAGAAAAAACATCAGTAGTATCCTCATAAGCATCCTTGATAATCTCGGAAGAGATAGAAATCAAGTCGCGCTGAATATGCTTTTGTTGGATAATACGGGAGTGATATTCTATATTTGCCGCCGAGGCTATACGGCTTGTCAGCATGGTTATATAATATGGGCCCCCAACCATCTCCAGTTCGCCTGTGCTCTTGAGCTCGTTGGTAACGGTTAGGATATCAATGGGTTCCGATTTGCCGAACAGCCTTGATATCGCACTAAAAATTCTTTGGTGAGCATCTTTATAGAAGACTTTTGGTGTCAGGATATCGATAACAGCAGATACAGCGTCCTTCTCCAGCATTAGGGCCCCGAGAACGGCTTCTTCCAGGTCCGTAGCCTGGGGAGGGACTTTCCCATGCTCCAAAAACTGCTGCGGATTAGCCTTATTTGTCAGGTCCCCAGCAAGTTTCTTTCTTTTATTCTTAGTTTCTTCCATGTCCCAAAATTACTAATATGGTGATGCGGTGCGCTAATTGTTGATAAATTTTTTCGATTTGGGAAATTCCAAAAACGATGAAAATTCAAATTGATTCAGGAGCCAAAAACTGATTATTGGATTTTTTTCAAAAAGTCGTAGAATTTTTCGCTGCCAAAACTGACCTGTGGCCGTTCCTCAGCCGGGATTTTCTTCCAGCAATGTCCCATGAAATCACAGGGATAAGGTATTATGCAATGCCCGTCCGGTTCTATTGCCGGCGACTTTTCCAGTTTTAGGGCTTCTTTTTCCCTTGCCGCCTGCTCTTTAATATACTCCTGTAATTTTAGTGCCTCATCGAGAACGCTTGCTTTTTTGAATAACTTATCTATTTCCGGCTGCCCTTCAAACTCATATTCAGGGTCGATGTGGATTAAAAAGAAATCATTTAATTTTAATCCCGAATTTGTGATGACATAGTATTGAAAGGCCGCATCCAGAATATAAGTGTCTGATATCCCGAGGGAGCTCTTTACCTCATAGGCAGTCCATCCGTCATTGCCCTTGACTAAGATATCTAGGATTGCAAGAAGTTGGTCGTATTGAAAACTAACTTCATAAATAACCTTATGAATATTGGTGTTTATAATATGCTGAACTTCAAGCACTCGCTTTTGGTATTGCGATGGCGACCTTGGCCGCATATCAATTCCGCCCGGGAACAATTTATGGGCCAAATCGCCTATTTTGTGCCCCCTGCTGAATTTTCCTCGCTGTTCAAGACTAATCCTATCTCTTAGGAACGGACGTTTCTTGTTTAGATAAAGTGATTTAAGACATTGATTGCCACGAATAAATGTAGATTTGGACAGAATGTGTTTTTCCATGAAAGCTTTAGTAAAAAACTGCAAAGGTAAGTTTTTTGAGTGTTGATAAGGGAACAGGTTTTATGATTTTATAGGTGATTTAACGAAACTATTTAAGTACCTTTGACCCTTTACCGATCTGATTGGATAGCATGAAGAAGATTCTAATAGGAGGGGGCAGTGGTTTTATAGGGAGTGCTTTGGGCGTTTTTCTGGAAAACAGGGGTTTTGAAGTAGCTATCTTGAGCAGAAAAACTAATCATAGCACATTTAAAACTTTTAATTGGGATTATGAATCTAATTATATCGACCGGCAGTCAGTTGAATATGCTGATGTCATAATAAACCTTGTTGGTGAAAATGTGGGAGCTGGTAGATGGACTAAAAATAGGAAAAGGAAAATTTTAGAAAGCCGTATAAAAACTACTCAATTATTATTTGATGCCGTAAAAAACTGCCTTTCACCACCTAGGCAAATCGTATCTGCTTCTGCAATAGGTATTTATGGCTTGAAGAATGATGGGGTTAAATGTGATGAAGGCTCCCCGCCGGGAAATGATTTTCTTGCCGGGGTAGTCAGGGCATGGGAATACGAGGTCCTGAAATTCAGGGAATTGGGTCTTCGAACTAGTATTCTTAGGCTTGGACTTGTGCTTAGCACGCAGGGAGGAGCCTTGCCGAAAATGATGAAGCCAACATATATTGGTTTGGCATCCGCTCTGGGAGATGGAAGACAGATAATGCCATGGATTGCGCTGGACGATTTGCTTGAGATGTTTTATTTTGTAATGAGAAACGAGAGAATAAATTCAGTTTATAATGCCGTTGCTCCGGAAATAATCAATAATTGCGAGTTCATGAAAATGCTGGCTGAAAAAATGGGAAAGCCTTTTTTTATGCCACCTGTCCCGGCATTTGTATTTAAGGTCCTGTGGGGTGAGATGTCACAGATCCTGCTATGCGGCAGGGCGATATCAACCGACAAGATTCAAGACGAAGGTTTTGAATATAAATATCTGAGGTTTGGTTCTTTTCTGGAAAAACAACTTAAGTCCCCTTAATGATTAAAGCTGTTTTTCTTGACGATCCATATCAGCTCACTGATAATCATTGCCGTTGCTCCCCATACGACATGGTCGTTTATATAAAAACAGGGCACATCAACTAATTTCCCGTTCCTGTGCTCAATGTTTTTGTGTGTAAAGGCCCCGGGGTTCAACAATAAGTCAAAATCAACTTCTATTAATTGTTCAACTTCATTTTTGTTGATTATAAATCCGGGGCGTTTTCGTGTAATCCCTACAAATGGATGTACGTCGAAATTGCTAGGTGGAATAAAGAGCGGGCTGAGCTTCCCGATTATTTCAACATCATCGCCGACTATGCCCATTTCTTCATTTGCCTCCCTCAAGGCTGTTGATCGCAGGTCGATATCCGTTTCTTCGAATTTCCCGCCCGGAAAAGATACTTGCCCGCTGTGGACGCTATTGTCGGTAGGGCGCTTCATCAGTACGCACATTATTTTGCCCTTGTGGGGATAAAACAATATCAATACGGCGCTTTGGCGCGTGTCGGCATTTACAGCCTGCATTTTTAATTCCTGCAAACGTGATAGGGGGGCCATTCTTAATTGTGCTTCCAAGCCCGGTAGCGATGTCAAGGAGGTTTTTAGCTTTTTCGTAAATTCGGCAAAATTTTTCATTGGGGGCAAAAGTAAAAAATGAAATCATATTTTCTCGAAATTTATGATTTCTTGTAAAAATTATCCTACTTTTGTTGGTTCTGAATTTGTTGAGTTTATGGTGAAGGAAATTGAAACGCCTGTTGGTAAAGTTAGCACAAGTCAAGAAGAATTAAAGAGGCTTATTCTTTTCAACGATGACGTGAACACTTTTGAATTCGTTATAGATTCGCTGATAGAGGTTTGCGAACATAATCCCATGCAGGCCGAGAATTGTGCTATGATTGCACATTTTAAAGGAAAGTGCCCTGTTATGTCGGGTTCCTTCAAGGATTTGGAGCCATATCATAATGCATTGTCAAAGCGGCAGTTAACAGTTGAAATATCGTAATTTATGTGGTGGATAGTCGTATTGCTGATTTTGATCGGAATTGCACTCCTGATGCTTGAGGTCCTGGTGATACCGGGAGCCGGTTTTGCGGGCGTTGTCGGTTTTGCGATGATGGTTGCAGGAGTGTGGATGGCATATGCGCGGATTGGAATCGTGGAAGGCAACATAGTGATGATATCCACCCTTGTCCTTAATGTCGCGGGCGTTATTTATTTTGTACGTTCCAAAACATGGAAAAAAGCGATGTTGAAAACTGAGATATCCGGCAAAGTCAACGAGATAAATAGCGATAACATCAATGTTGGCGACAAAGGAGTTACCGTTAGCCGTATTGCTCCTATGGGTAAAGCCTTGATCAACGGTGATTTTGTGGAGGTAGGCTCAATGTCTGAATTTATTGATCAGGACACTGAAATCGAGATAATTAGAATACAAGGAAATAAAATTTATATAAAACAAATTAAAGATAGTTAAGATGAATGAGATGTATGTTTTTATTGCGCTGGCAGTAGGTGCGATTTTCTTTTTATGGTTGTTGCTTTACTTCATTCCTGTGGGATTGTGGTTTACAGCTCTTGTTTCGGGTGTTAGGATAAACTTATTGCAGTTGGTGCTTATGCGCTGGCGCAAGGTCCCGCCGCGGGTTATTGTCAATAGCATGATCGGAGCCACGAAAGCCGGAATAATTTTAAAGCGTGATGACCTAGAGGCCCACTTCCTCGCCGGCGGACGGGTTCAGCAGGTTGTTAACTCCTTGATTTCTGCCGACAAGGCAAATATGGAGCTGGATTTCAAGACAGCAACCGCCATCGATCTTGCCGGCCGCGATGTTTTGGAGGCCGTTCAAATGTCAGTTAACCCTAAAGTTATTGACACAAAGAGAGTTGCCGCTGTTGCGAAAGATGGTATCCAGTTAATCGCCGTTGCCAGGGTAACCGTTAGGGCAAACATCAAGCAATTGGTGGGTGGTGCTGGCGAAGAGACAGTCTTGGCCCGTGTTGGCGAAGGTATAGTTTCGTCGATCGGCTCGGCCAATTCGCATAAAGCAGTACTCGAAAACCCCGATTCTATTTCAAAGGTCGTTTTGGACAAAGGCCTCGACTCGGGAACCGCTTTCGAGATCTTGTCGATAGATATTGCCGACATTGACATAGGAAAGAATATCGGGGCAGTGCTTCAAATGGATCAGGCCAATGCCGACAAAAACATTGCTCAGGCAAAAGCCGAGGAAAAAAGGGCCATGGCCGTAGCGCAGGAGCAAGTGATGAAAGCCAAGGCTCAGGAAGCCCGCGCAAACGTTATTCAGGCAGAAGCCCAAATCCCGATGGCTATAGCCGAATCGTTCCGTAGCGGCAACCTGGGGATTATGGATTATTATAAATTCCAGAATATCCAGGCAGATACCAAGATGAGGGAGTCGATAAGCGAGGACCCGGGCATTGAAAAAGATCCTAAAGAAAGTTAAAAGAAGGATCTTTGACAAAACATAAAGCCGTCCCGGACCGTTTAGTCCGGGACGGCTTTTTTTTATCAGTAATTTATTTATTTTTGTTTGCAGCTTATTGAGGATTGCCGAACATATAATTTGATATGAGAGAAACTGGTTTTGAGACATTGTTGATGGTCGGCGATAAGCCCGTGCCACCAAAAGATGCTGAAAATATCGTTAAGGCCTATGAATATGCACTACGGGCATCATCAAAAATAACGCATAATCCTGATAACCCTTATGTTTATCACTCGATAGATGTAGCCGAGATATGCATGAAGGAAATTGGGCTGGGCCCTACATCCGCTATATGTGGCTTGTTGCATGGATTGGTGGTAAACAATCTCATCGATGACGAAGAAATTTCAAATGAGTTCGGCAAGAGCGTTGCAGAAATACTGAAGGGGTACAAAAAAGTCTCGGAACTTAGGACAGAGAGGCTTAGTTTTCAATCGGAGGCTTTCAGCAAGCTCTTCCTCTCGATGGTTGATGATATGAGGGTGATTCTCATCAGGCTTGCCCACGACCTTAACGATTTGCGCAACCTAGACCTGATTGGCGACAGGCAAGATGCCTTGATACAAGAGGTTAAGTATCTATATACGCCCATTGCCCACCGCCTTGGGCTTTATAAGGTCAAAACGGAGCTGGAAGAAAGGGTGATGCTTTTCGAGCATCGGGATGTTTATGAGGCCATAAGCACCAAAATTAGGGAAACGAAGGCCAAGAGGGAGGTTTTTATACAAGATTTTATCAGGCCTTTTGAGCGAGAGCTCATGGCTCAGGGCATGGATTTCGAGATAAAATGGCGGACTAAGTCCGTTCCCTCCATCTGGGCTAAAATGAAAAGGCAAAATATTGATTTCGAGCAGGTCTTTGATTTGTTTGCCATCAGGATCATCATCAATTCAAAAAATTAAAGAAAGAAAAGGAAGATTGTTGGCGTGCATATTCTATAGTCACCAATTTTTATTCGCCCGACCCAAAGCGTTTGCGCGACTGGATCACTACCCCCAAGGCCAACGGTTACGAATCGCTTCATACCACAGTCAAGAGCCATAACGACAGATATGTAGAGGTTCAGATAAGAACTGGCCGGATGGATGAGATCGCCGAAAAAGGGCAGGCCTCGCACTGGGCTTATAAGGGTGTCATGAATAAAAAAATACCGACGACTGGCTCTCGCAGGTAAGGGGCATGCTCGAAAACCCTGATAAGATAAAACATGATGTTGACTATAAAAGCGGAGTGGGGAAAATAAACGAAAATATTTTCGTGTTCACCCCAAAAGGCGATTTAAAGCAATTGAGGGCCGGGTCAACGGTTCTTGATTTTGCCTTTGAGATACATACCGATGTCGGGAGCTCATGCCAGGGCGCCAAGGTAAACAACCGCGTTGTTCCAATTAGGTATCAATTGCAAAACGGCGATAAAGTTGACATACTCACCTCTAAAAACCAAAAGCCAAAGCTTGATTGGCTCACTTTTGTAAATACCGAGCGGGCAAGGGTTAAAATAAAACGCAAACTGAAGGAGGGTAAATATAAGGAAGCCGAGAACGGCAAGGCCGTATTGCTCCGAAAATTCAAGAATTGGAAGTTTAAAAGCACCGACGACCTTATAAATATCCTGGTTAAGCATTATAAGCTGGACACCAGCATCGACCTTTATCATCTTATAGCAACCGACAAACTGGAGATTGGCGAGGTCAAAAAAGTGATCAGTAATTATCTCAACAAGGATTCCTCCCAGGAAAAGATTGAAGAACAGCCTGTTGATGAAATCAAATTGAATAAAAGTTACGATGATCGGGAGGAAGTTGTTTATATTGGGGAAAATTTAAAAAATATAAATTATAGAATCGCCAAATGCTGCAACCCGATAAAAGGGGATAAAGTTTTTGGCTTCGTAACCGTTGCCGGTGGAATTTCGATACACCGCAATAATTGCCCCAACGCCAAACGCTTAAAGGAAAATTACCCATATAGGCTTATGCAGGTCAAGTGGTTGAAGAGCGGCGAAGATAGGTTCACGACCGCCAATCTAAAGATTACCGGCGAAGACAAACTGGGGATTGTTGGCAGCGTTACGAATACCATCACCAACGATTTAAGGGTCAATATGCGTTCAATAAATTTTAATTCCAAGGGGAAATTGTTTAAAGGAATAGTGTCGGTACTGGTTAAGGACAACGAGCATTTAAGCCAGCTTATCGCCAAGCTCCTTAAACTTGACGGAGTTGATAAGATAGTGAGGGTCAAGTGATGTTATTTGTTGTGTGTTTGATTTTCCAGTTGCTGTAATTTACCTGATAAGCCGTCTCCGCATCTCCTTGCTTCACGCTCAGCTACATCGACCTAATACCAAACCAGCCTGTATCCCGAGCCGTGGACCGTTATCAGATTAATAGCGTTGTCGCCCGAAAGGTGTTTTCTGAGTTTCGTGATGTAAACATCCATGCTTCGAGTTGTGAAATAGTTGGCTTCGCCCCAAATATTATTGAGTGCCAGGCTTTTAGGTAGCACATCACCTTTTTGTTCCAAAAGCATTTTTAATAATTCCGATTCTTTGGGAGATAAGGTTTTTCTGGAGTCGTTGGCTTTGTTGTATAAAATGCGCGATTTAACGTTGAACTTAAACTTCCCGAAGCTAAAGTTGTCGTTATGTGCAGACAGGGTGTTGCCACCACGATTTAGGATAGCCTTTATTTTAAACAGCAGGATCTCGGTATCAAATGGTTTAGTGATATAATCATCGGCTCCTGATTTATAGCCTTTTAAAATATCTTCCCTAAGGGTTTTGGCTGTTATAAAAATGAATGGTGTTTCCGGCTCGCTCTCCTTGATCTGCCTTGCTATAGTAAATCCATCGACATGGGGAAGCATTACGTCTAAAATTACCAAATCGTATTTTTGTGAGGCGAACTTAGGTAAGGCCAGCATGCCGTCATCAACCCAGTCAACATTGAATTCGCTGAGCTCGAGATATGATTTCAATACTTCACCAAAACTTTTGTCATCTTCTACCAGGAGTAACTTTGCCATTTTCAACTTATTAAGATTCACATTTTAAGGAAACGGTAAATTTGCTTCCGTTACCAATCTCGCTATCTATTTCTATTTCACCGCCATGGGATTCAACTATGGCCTTTACATAAGATAGGCCAAGGCCGAAACCCTTAATGTTGTGTATGTTGCCGCTTGGTTTGCGATAGAATTTATCGAAAACATGCTTCTGTACTTCCTTGCTCATTCCCAGGCCGTTATCAGTAACCTCCAGCAAGAACCTGTTGTTTCTCAGGCTAGTGGACAGAATAATCTCGGGTGGTCCCTCATTATATTTTATTGCATTATCGATCAAGTTGTTCAGCATGCCGGCAAAATGAAACTCGTCAACTTTTATCAGGTGGCAAGAAGCCTTTAGCGAACAGACTATGCGTCCGCCCTTTTCGGAGGCCCTCAAGCTGAAGACTGCCGCCACGTTCCCGATAATCTCATGGACATCGGTCTTTTCAAGATTCAATTCGAAGTCGTGGTCATCAATTTGCGCCATCTGCAACACCTTCTCCACCTGAGAGTTCATGCGTTTGTTTTCTTTCTTTATTAAATCCACATAATAATTCGTCTTCCCTATATCGCCTGCCACTTTTGGCGATTCAATGGCTGAGGATGCCAGGCTTATCGTCGCAATAGGTGTCTTGAACTCATGAGTCATGTTATTTATGAAATCGGACTTGATCCCTGAAATTTTCTTCTGTTTCTGAATATAATAAAGCGTAAACCCAAAAGTCAGTAAAATGATGGTGGTAAAGAAGATAGAGCCTATTATCAATAAATATACCGAGCTGTATATCATTGTGTTGGCTTTAGGGAAATCAATGCTTAAAACGGTTGTGTTCCTGAAGATATCGTTAGGGTATAAGCTGGTTTTGTAGGCCATCGGCAAGATGATGTTCGTGTCGGGATCCGATTTTATCAGTCGGTTGCCTTTTCCCGTATTTGTAAAAAGCTGATAGCTGAAATCCAGGTCGATGCCATTGTTGGTAAGAGATTCCTTTAATATCTGCCTGAAGTTGTTGCTTTGCGATAAAAACTTCATACGTTCGTTGTCGAAACTAAATTCCATTACCCACTTATCAATATTCTCCTGAAACTTATTGAGTTTGTCTTCAACTATCTTCTCCTTTACTTTATGGAATTCCATTATTCGTTGCAATGAATCCAGATGAGACTCTACATTCACGATATCTTGATCAAAAAATATATCGAGATCTTGAGAAGTACCTCCCTTTTTATCACTTGATATAAGCTTTGTCATTATTTTAAACCTGCTGAACTTGTTTGTATTCGTGTCGCCATAAGTTACCACGGTTTTTTCCCCCTCGCTGTCAACGGTGGTAATAGTGCCTGTTATATATTGCAAATCGGGAATCGGAAGGTTTTTTGTTTCCCAGCTTGCTAATGAGTCGGCATTGTCGATATTAAAAACAGGTTTTGGTGGCTTCGGCAGGTCTATTTTGTTGTCCATGAATACGAACATCTCGTCGCGCTCGATTTTATCCACGGTCTTTTTCAAGGCAGCATAAACCATTTTGTCGAAAACCGCCTTCTCCTTTTTTATCGCATAATTTATCCACAGAGCTTGTACGGCAATAATTCCCAAAAGGCTCAAGGACATTAATATTATTATTATGCGATAGCGTGGTTTCATTTTTTGGTTCTACTGTTATTTTAATGGGTAAAGGCTCAAACCGCCATGAAAAAAAAGAATTGCACTTCTGAACTTCTCAAAAGTCCTATAGCCCCTACCTGCTGTTTTCAGTTCTTGTATTTTCCCGTTTAGCCTTTCGGCCAT
>JAJRQZ010000180.1 GCA_024279935.1 Bacteroidota bacterium | reverse complement strand
GATGCTCAAAAAAAGGGAAATCAGGGCTTTACAAACAAAAAATATTAATATCTTTGTTTCCGCAAATTTGTAATAGGTTTTTTTCTGCTTATTATTAATGATTAATATTTATTATAAACTCGGCAAACGTACATCCCTTTATGGCTGATGATGAGTATTTGATTGACGGTATTAGAAATGGTGATAAACAGATCTTCGAGGAAGTTTATCGCGACTTTTATATTCCGTTATGCTATTATTGCTTGAGATATGTGGAAACCTTGGAGGATTCCGAAGGCATAGTCCAGAATCTGTTCGTTAAAATTTGGGAAAAACATTCATCTATTGAAATAAACACCTCGCTTAAGTCATATCTATATAGGGCAGTACAAAATTATGCACTTAACTTCTTGAGCAAGAAAAAAACGCACGAAAAGTATTTGATGCTTCATGCCAGGGAGATCAAAAATTCATTCGAGTTTCATCAAAACACTATGGTTGAAGATGAACTAAGGGTCTTGCTTAAACATGCCATATTAAAACTGCCCGAGAAAAGACGAAGGATCTTTGAATTAAGCCGTTTCGAGGGCATGAAGTATAACCGGATTGCCGATAAACTTAGCATTTCAGTTAAAACTGTCGAGTCGCAAATGACAAAGGCCCTAAAATATTTAAGAATAGTATTAAAAGATTATGGTTATTTTATACTACTTATATTGCTGAATAGCAGGTTATTATAGCGATTTCGACGAAAACGCGGAAGTTTGGCGGGAAAAAAGATGAATTTTCCCCGGTTTCAAAGTAGGGGTAAACATACATTTGTCTGTCTTGTTAAGTAGAGTTATTTAAATGAATAAAGAGTTTAACATACAATTACTGGTTTCTTACCTAACGGGTAACTGCTCCGACATCGAACAGGATCAGCTTGAGGCATGGCTTGCCGAGTCAGAAGAAAACAAGGCAACCCTGGAAGAATACAAGGCTGTATGGAACTCCTCGGGCATTAACGACAATGCTTGTTTAATAAACCTTGACCGTGCCTGGAATGAATTCAAAGACAAGACGCAGTTTGACGATTACGGCAATGACCTCAGGCCGAAATTAACCCCTGCTGCCACAAAATCAAGGTCGTTGGTTTATAGGATAGCAAGTGCGGCAGCAATCATAATAATAACACTGGGCTTGGTTTTCGTTCTCAACAACGAGAAGAAAACACAAATGATAAATTTCAGCTCAAGCGCATTGTCATATCAATCGCCTGTTTTGTTGCCCGATGGAACAAATATTACTCTTAACAAACAATCGGGAGTAACATATCCTGAAAAATTCGCATCGGATCTTCGTAAGCTGGATTTTCACGGAGAGGCCTTTTTCAATGTGCATAGCAACCCTGCCAAGCCTATGATCATTGCCAGCGACAACATAAGGGTAAAAGTTTTGGGCACATCGTTCAATCTTAAGAATACCGACGATTCAAACGAGATTGTAGTTCACCTTGAAGAAGGCAAAGTCCTTTTTTATTCTGTTGACGAAAACGAAAGCATTGTTGAACAAATAAAATTGTTGCCCGGTGAAATGGGGGTTTATAATAAATCTACCGGATCATTGTCAAAAGGCATCTTTGTAAATCAAAATTATAAAGCATGGGAAACCGGTGTGCTCGACTTTGTTAATGCCCCGCTCAGCGATGTGTTGAATACAATCCAAAAAACCTATGGCCTGGAAATAAGTTCACAAGTGGATTTAAGCAAATGTCTCCTGACAGCACATTATGAGGACGAAAGCCCTGAGAATATTTTCCGCTCGCTGGAGTTGATTTACGGCCTAAAAATCAAAATCCATGAAAATCAAATTTCAATAAACTAATTTTACCTTTTAGTTTTTATCATTGAATTTACAGTTTTTCCTTATTTATTATTTAATTATATCAAAGTTTTCGTGAGTTTTGTTTATTTTAGCATCTGAAAATAAATCCTGATTTTTAATTGATGCGATTTAATTTAAAACGAAATTACATATTCCCGGAAAGAGGGTTTTCGCCTTCGAGGATTCCTGTTAAAACACTGATGTTGTTGATGTTGATGCTGCTTACTTGTAGGGTGAACAAAGTACTTGGGCAAAAAGGCCAAAATGCGACAATGGATTTTTCAGTCGAAAACCAAACTTTATCCGCCACCCTGTACAAATTGTCGGATAAATGCGGTTATAATATATCGTACGATGCAGGAAACGAATCGCTTGATGAAAAAATCTCAATTAAGCTTGAAAACAAATATCCCGAAGAAATATTTAAAGAGATATTGTCGGATACCAAATTGAGTTTTAAAAAGGTCGGGAACCTTATTGTTGTTTACCAACTTCCCGCATTGCCGGAAAACAACCTGCAGCCCGAACAAATAACCAGCGGGCAATTGACTTTGGAGGACACGCTTCCTGATGCCGGGACCACTTTCAACTTGCCGCTTACCGATACGCTTTTTGTCAGGGATACTATTTATAAGCTAAAAACCGATACAATTTTGCTCATCGAAACCGATACGTTGATAATTATCGATACCGTTTTTCTGAAAAAGAAAAAACAAAAGAAACCAAAAAAAACAAAACAAAAAACAAGCGACTTGATAAGCACTCATATTCCTAGGCAAAACGGCTGGTCGGCCGAAATTTTCATGGCCCCTGTTGCTTCTTCTTTTTCCTTGAGCAGGGAAAACAGCCCGCTAACAGTCCGCAGTTTTGCTATTGGCGCAGATTTCAGTAAAATACTCGATAGAATTAACATCTCTGCAACTGTTAAATTGAGCCATTTTGCCGAGAAGTTCAATAACACCTATCTAGTTACCGAAGGTGGATTTTTCCGAACCGATACCATCGACGAATATTATACCGTTTCCGATATTGACACTACCTGGTATTATGTTACCGATTCTACATGGCTTCCAGTTGATGACAAGCAATATAGCTATAATGTCAATAACAGGGTGGGGTATATCGACTTCAGCGTCAAGGCTACTTATGATTTTTATGTTTCAAAAAAAACAAGAATATTTGCCGGTCTTGGTTTGCAAACGGGCATTCTGATCTATAAATCAGGCCTTGCCGTTCCCGATAGTGATAATCAGCCCGAGGGCGTTGACTTTGCCGGCCTGAACTTTAACAATACGGTTTTTTCGGGCCTGCTAAACCTGGGCATGAAATACCAGCTATCCAAGACAATGGATTTAAAATCCGAATTATATTATTTTCAAGGCTTTAATGATGTTGTTTCAGGCTATCCCATCAATAACAAGCTCAAGGGGCTTGGCTTAAAGCTCGGTATAGCATATTATTTTTAAAATCAGGCTGTTTATTCATGGACAAAATGCAATCGAATAGTAATATCAATAGTAAATCGTTGACTTTCAGGATAACGGTCATTGTTGTTTTTATGCTATTCCATATCGCTTCCTTTTCGGAGGATATTTATGTTGGGGGCATTGTTGCAGAGGATCAGGTTTGGACAAGCAACAATACTTATATCGTAACCCAGGATTTGATTGTTACAAACAACATCACCCTCTACATCGAAGCTGGTGTAAATGTCAAAATCGAGTTCGGCAGGGGAATTATTATCGATCAGGGAAACTTTATAGTCAACGGTAACCAATCCGACACCGTTGTTTTTTATCCGAACTATACTTTTCCCGGTCATAGCTGGAAGTGGAAAGGAATTGAAATAAAAAACCAAAATGAAGCAAATGCTGTCTTAGTGAAGTATGCGAGTGTCGGTAATGCCGAAACTGCTGTTTTGCTGCAAAACACCAAGAACGTCACAATCCAAAACTCCATTTTGTTTAACTGTCAAAATATCGGCTTGCAAATAGTTGGAGGTAGCAATAATATCGTCAACAACTGTAAAATTATCGATAATTATGACGGAATCGAAATATCGGCACGAGTTTTTGATAGGTCGTCCGACAATATCATCAGAGATAACATCTTGAAAAACCAAAACCAAAATATTTATGTTTACAGGGAAACAGGTGGCATTGTAAGAAACAACCTTATCGAAAGAAATATTTTAAGTTCTGCCAATAATGGGATATGGATTGTAAATAAGGGCGAAAACGTCAATTCCGGAAATATTATCTCCGAAAACATCTTCATCCATAACGGATCCGAAGTTGGGTTTGGGATTTACCTTGACTATGATTCGACCATTGTAAGAAACAATATATTTTGGGATAACAATATCGCATTGTTTTCTTATAACCACGGCATCAACTGTCAGGTATATCAAAATAGTTTTTATCAAAACAATAGAGCGATAGTAATTGGTCAGGGCTCGGTATCAAATATCTATGCCAACAATACTATTTCCGAAATCCCAGGGGAATATATCGGCATAAGGGAAACCCAGGGGAATCTTGTTTATTACAATAACCTGCTTAACTATGGCGGGGAGGAGAATATCGTTATCAATTATCAAGATACCGATATGTCGGTGGCAAATAACTATTGGCATAGCATATATGCACAGGAAATAAGAAAGCTCATCTTCGATAAATATAAGGACCCGGGCTTGGGGGAATTGTTTTTTAACCCATTTCTGCAAAACTTATCTACGGTAAATCCTGTATCGCCACCATATAAGGTTGTGAAACAGTTGATTGGGCAAAGAATTAGGGTGTCGTGGCAAAAAAATCCCGAACAGGACCTGAAATCCTATAAGCTATATTATGGCACTTTTGATGATTATAGTTTTAGCGGTGGCGGCATCGAAGAAATAACGGACACCTCTTTCTTCCTGGCTGAAACCTTCGGTATAAGCGATACTGTTGCAGTAACTGCTCTTGACACCACCGAAACCGCCGACCCGCAGTTAAGTGGCCACGAAAGTCCTTTTGCTTTTGCCGTAGCCTTTCCTTATGCAGGAAACGACACTACGATTTGTAGCGATATCCAGGCTTTTTCAATAAAAAACAGTACTGTGCCATTTGGTTATCAAGGCTTGGTGTGGGAAACTGACGGCGATGGATTTTTTAGTGATCAAAATATAGTTTCGCCCGTTTATTTTCCCGGTAACGGCGACTTCGAAAACGGAACCGTAAAGCTCACAATATTTGTCAGCTCGAATGGTGTTTCTTATCAGGATAGTTTTATAATCAACATACTCAATTATCCGCTCGTATTTGCCGGTGCAGACACTTTAATTCTTCAAGATGAAGAATATCAGATAGTTAACTCCGTGGCCGAGAACTATGACAGTATAAGATGGTTTAGCTCCGGTGATGGTGCATTCAATAACGATTCAATTTTAAATGCCGTTTATACACCTGGCGTGTCGGATAATGAAAATGGCAGGGTAATATTGTCGCTAACCGCTTATTCGCAATGTGGAATAGAGTCTGATAGCCTGAATCTTACCATCGAATCGCACTTTTCTGTAGAGGGAAGGCTTATGGACGATTCACGTAATCCTTATCCTGGTGTGGTATTGGCAATAAGGGAAGAAAACTCAAATGCGAAAGCTTATCGGATGCAAATCGTAGAAGCTGATGGAAGATTTGAGTTTCAGAAACTTAGAGGCGGATATCATTATTTGTATGCTATTCCTGACACTAATAATTTCGAGAACCTCATTCCCATATATTATGCCAACAAAATAAATTGGCAGGAATCGCATAAAATTAATGTTGATGCCGATGTGTTCGATGTCGATATCCAACTAAAAACAGTTGATTTCGTGCTTCCTTACGGCGAAGGTTCCATATCAGGACATTTAAGAAATCCCGGGCAGGAATTTTATAATCCTGAGATTTTTTGCGCGCCCTGGTTCGATTATGATTACGGCATAAATTGCAGCGAGGGCTTATCGAATATAACTGTGTTTTTATACAACCACGACGGTAGTAAAAGGCTCGATTATTCGCTCACGGATTATAAGGGTGATTTCTCGTTTAAAAACTTGCCTTTCGGGAAATTTATACTAAAAGCCGAAAAAGCCTCATATTATTCTTCTGCCTCACCCCTGGTTTTTCTGTCGCCCGAACACAGGAACGAGGGCAATTTAATATTGGAGATTACCCAAAATAAAATTGGGTTTAAAAAAATCAACATAAATAATTCGACGTTTTCGGCACAGGTTTTCCCTAATCCTGCCAATGATTTTTTGAATATTTTTTGTGATGGGCTCGTAAACTCGTATTATAAGGTGCAAATATATAATCCCGAGGGCCTTGTTGTTAAAAGCAAACAACAATACTTTGATTATAACAGTTCTTCTACTATTGACATAAGAACCTTGAAACCAGGATTATATGTAGGAAAAATCATTTGCTGGAATAAAATTGTCCCATTCCGTTTTCTTAAAAAATAATTTATTGATATTTAACAAAAAAAACTTCAAAATTCTTTTGTTTTTCTTTTGTTTTGTTCATCTGAATTGATAATTTTGTTGGATTAAAGTTCTATGAAAAGATGAAAATTTCGGCTGTTGATCACTAATAACAACTACATTATTTTTTCTTGAAATAAAACCTTTTTATATAGAATTTTGTCTGATTAGTTTGAAGATTATTTTATTATAATTTATATATTTTTTAACCATTATTTTTTTTAGTATGAAAAAGTTTATACTTTTCGTATCCTTGGCGGTGTATGCCTTGTCGGGGATTATGATGGCGCAATCAAATGCGCCCAACAGTCATGAGTGGAAGACCGCTTATGACAAAGCACATACTGTGCAGAAAGCAGTAGTGCAAAAGCAAGACGACCAACGACAATATACAGGCACTCGTGCCCTGGTGTTTTTCGAAGGTTTTGATGCGGGGATTCCTGCTACTTGGACCCAAACCCTCTATTCCGGAACTGGTACATGGACTATTGGTAACACGCCATTTACAAATAGCGTAGGTGATTTTGCCGAAGCCAATAGCGATGCTGCCGGTGGTGGAGTTGAATTCAATGTCGGACTCTTTACATCCGCTATGGACTTGTCAGGGGAATCTGTTGTTACCATCGACTACGACAGGAATTTCCAGGACTTGGCCAGTAGGGATGAATTTGCTGTAAAAATTTATTCCGGCGGCACTGATGCCGCAAATTTCGAGGAGCAGGTGGATTATACAAACGTTGATGACGAGGGCGGCCTGCATGGCGGTGTTCATCGTCAATTAGTTATCGATCCATCGGCTTATGCCGATCCGTCACAGGTTTATGTAGAGTTTTGGTACACCAACGGTGGCCAAAATTGGGATTGGTGGGCTCAAATCGATAATGTTGAAGTCAATTCTGTTCAGACAGGAAATATTGATGGATATGTTTATTCAACTGATGGAACTCCTATTCAGGGAGCCAGCGTTCAAATCGAAGGCGTTACCGGTGTCTCAACTGATGCTACCGGTTATTACCTGCTTGCCGACCTTGAGCTTGGCACCTATGATGTAATTGCTACTGCTGATGGTTATAGCCCGGAAATGGCTACACTCGATGTCCCTCTTGGCGGTACTTTAAGCCATGACTTTTATCTTGGGACACCAAACCTGACAATCAGCCCCTTGCTGCTTGAGAACACCCTTAACCCCGGCGAGTGGTTCACCGATTACATCGGCATGCTGAACACAGGGGACGGTACTTCTTATTGGACTGCCTCCATCAACTTTATTTCGGGTGATGGTTGGTTAAGCCTTTCAGATACCGAAGGTGAAATCGCTGCTGGTGGCGGTACTTTTAACTTGGGCGTTAATTTCGACGCTGCAGGTTTGGCCGCAGGCACGGTTGTCAATGCCGAAGTCGTCCTCGACTTTTTACCAACGGCACAAGTTGTTATTCCTGTGACAATGACCGTCGCCGGTGATCCTTTAGTGGCAGTTGAGAACTTCAAAGCAGTTGTTACCAACCAAGTTACCGGTCAATGTATGCTTACCTGGGACTTTAACCCCGACGTGACCTTCCAATATTTTGAGGTGCGTCGCGACGGTACTGTCTTAGGCATTACCAACGACCTTACTTATTTTGATTTCCTTCCTGATTATGGCATTTATACTTATAGTGTGGCCGCTGTTTATTCCGAGGGCCAGTCAACTGCCCAGTTCGACGACGTAGAGTGGTTCATACCAACCGCCTGCTGGACGCCCGCCGCACCCGAGGAGGACGTGATGATCGACCAGACCGAGGACACATGGATGACCTTCGAGAACTGCGGCCAGGGCACGCTCTCATGGAGCATACCCTTCGCCGGCAACTTCCAGGTGGCTCTTATAGATTCTTACGGCGACGGCTGGAACGGCGGAACCCTTTCGGTCTTCGTGAACGGAACTATGGTTCTTGACAATATTACCCTTGCCAACGGAACAGGCCCTGAATACTGGTCCTTCCCTGTGCTTGACGGCGACGAGATTTCCACCGTTTACACCCCGGGCTCATGGACCAACGAGAACTCCTACGACATCTTGAACGACCAGGGCGTTGTGGTGTATTCGTCGGGCAACGAGAGCATCCCCCCGGGAGTTTTGTTTGCCGATGTATCATCTTTGGGCTTCATTACAAGTATCATCCCGCAAACGGGAACACTGGATGAAGGTCAGTCTATCGACGTAAGGTTCACTTACGATGCCACAGGCTATGCAGTTGGCACCCACACACAGGACATCCACCTGATGACCAACGAGCAGGCTCCCGACAATGATCATATTATCACACATACAATGAATGTTTATACGCCTGGTATGATAGCTGGTACTGTAACTGATTGTAACACAGGTGTTGGAATGGATCACGTAACTGTAATGGCTGATAATGGCACTACTAGATTCTATGCCGAATCAGACCAATATGGTAATTACGAAATTTATGTTGATGCTGCCACCTATGATGTAACATTTGCACTGCTGGGATATCAGACTAGCGTTGTTGCCGGTCAAATAGTTACCGAGGGCAATACCACTACAGTTGACGCCACCTTGTGCGAGGAGGCCTACCCTGTGAGCGGCGTCTGGGCCGACCCGAACGAGGCCGACACCGAGTGCCTTGTAACCTGGAACCTGCCGGCAGGACCTTATACAATTATATATACTGACGATTCCGCAGAGGAATATGCTGCATGGATTCAACCTGGTGGTGCAGTAGCGGTTAAATTTACACCTGCAGGTTATCCTGCCATTGTAACAGGCGGTAAACTTTATGTCGGCGACGGAATGTTTCCTGAAGGTGGAAACTGGTTAGGAACTGAAATTGCCGTAGGTGTTATCGATGACGATGGAACCAATGGAATGCCGGGAACTGTTCTGGATTCGGTTATTGTCTCGGTTGACAACTTTGGTTGGATTACTTTTAAGGATTCATTTTATTCCTTGTTCAACGATGGTGATTTCTATATAGCAATGTGGCAGCTGGGAGTTGCACCGAACGTTGCGCCTATCGGCATCGACACCGACTTCCCCACCGTTTATCGTTCTTATGCTAAACAAGCCGGTGGTGATTGGTTTACATCTCCTTATCAGGATTATATGATTCGTGCCGATGTCAATGGGCCGACAAACAGTGTTTCAATGTCTGCCGATGCGCAAAGGGTTATTCCCCCAAAAGCAATTGGCATGGGCGAAATTTATATTGCTACCAATCTTCCTAAATTGGCTCCGGGATTTGTTAAGTCGGGAAAGATCGTTTCCGGCGCCAGCGCCATGCGCGACCTGAGCAAGTACAACGTCTTCCGCATGTACGGCTTCGACCCCGACGCGGGCCAGGGCCCTGCCGACGGGGCGCCCACCTCCGTGGGTAGCTCGAGCACCCTGT
>JAJRQZ010000179.1 GCA_024279935.1 Bacteroidota bacterium | reverse complement strand
TACGACCTGCTGAACAACCTTCTCCAATGGGCGGGCTTACAAACCGACACCCTGGAATTCAATCCGCAATTAATTAATGTAAATAGCATTCTTGAACAAACACTGCAGATATTAAACTACAAGGCATCAATAAAAAACATTAAGATAATCAACAATATAAAAGATGACATACAAGCCTATACGGAAACAAACATATTGGACACGGTTTTCAGGAACCTGATTTCCAATTCCATAAAGTTCACTGAGTCCGGGTCCGTTGAGATCTCTTCTTTTTCAAAAGATTCCATGATCTATATTACTGTAATGGATAGCGGGAAAGGCATATCAGCCGAGAATATCCGTAAGATGCTCAATACCAATATCATCTATTCAACTCCCGGCACCAACAGCGAAAAAGGGACAGGCTTTGGCTTTAACCTATGCAAACAATTGATAGAACTGGGCGGCGGAACAATAAGCATCGATAGCGCTCCTGGCAAGGGAACAAAAATTATCTTCAGCCTGAGGGCATCCGAATAGCAGGCAAACACACATTTCCCACCTTATAATTTTGATTATTCAGTAATTAGGGCTATGTAGCGCCATCAATCATATATAGAAAAAAGACATTCATGTCACATCCGGAGTTTTGAGGGAAATGTGTAAGTTTGCCCTTTTCAGAAAATATTTTTAATCATGAAACACCACAGTATTGTTTTATTAGCCTTTTTCCTTGGCTTCCAGTTATTTGCACACAAAACCGAGCTCACCCTGGAAGATGCGAACTATATGAACCGCGAACTTTATCCTGTGAGGATATCCAATTTAAACTGGCTTGGCAAGGGCAATTATTATACTTATAAAAAAGATAATTCAATCTATATCGTCTCCGCTAAGCGAAAAACCGAAAAACTCCTGCTCGATATGGATATGCTAAACGCGGATCTTCATCGAAATAATCTGGATTCCGTAAAAAGGCTGCCAGGCATCATATTCCCCGATAAGGATAATTGCAAATTCCGGATAAACCAAGACTATTATTCTTATAGGCTGTCAACCAACAAAATCGAACTGTTGAACTCCATAGAAAAAGAAGCCGACAATATTACCTCCAACAAGCATAACGACAATATAGCATACACCATCAAAAACAACCTTTTTGTTGCCGTAAACGGCGAAAAAACACAAATCACCTCCGACGAAAACCCGGGCATAGTCAACGGGCAAAGCGTTCACCGTAACGAATTCGGTATTAACGGAGGTATCTTCTGGTCACCCGACGGCAATAAAATAGCATTTTACCGCATGGACGAGACAATGGTGGAGGATTACCCCATAGTGAACATAAATACCGATATCGCCACTGTTGAGAACATAAAATACCCAATGGCAGGACGTAACAGCCACGAGGTAACTTTAGGTATCTATGATATCAAAACGGGAACAACAGTTTTCATGAAAACCGGCAAGCCCAAGAATCAATATCTTACCACCGTTACATGGGGACCCGACGGCAAGTTCATGTATATCAGCCTGTTGAATCGCGATCAAAATCATCTTCGATTAAAAAAATATGATGTATTGACGGGAAATCCCGTAAAAACACTTTTCGAGGAAAAAGACGATAAATACGTAGAACCGGAAACTCCCTTGTATTTCAACCCGCTAAATCATTCGCAGTTTATATGGCTCAGCGAAAGATCCGGATTTACACATTTATACTTATATGATACTGAAGGAAAGCTCCTCGGTCAATTAAGCAAAGGCAATTGGCTGGTAACAGAATTCAAAGGTTTTTACGGCAGTAAAGCCCAGAAAGCTTACTTCATGGCGACAAAAGACGGTTTCCTTCAAAACAACCTTTATTCGCTCGATTTAAGCAGTATGGAAACCACCAGAATTACTCCTGAACACGGCACCCACGGATCGAGGATAAGTGCCGACGGGAAATATGTAATCGATGCATACAGCAATACGGAAACTAGCAGGAAATATGTTCTGCTCGATGCCAGGGGGAAAACCTTAAGAACGATAAAGGAGCCGAACACGGCTTTGGATGCTTATAATATAGGGGAGACCAAGCTGCTTACGCTCAAGTCGGATGATGGGACACCTTTGCAGGCACGAATAATTTTACCACCGGATTTTGACGAAACCAAAAAATACCCTGTTTTCCTTTATGTTTATGGAGGGCCTCACGCCCAGCTTATTACGGATTCGTGGCTGAGCGGGGCAGGACTATGGCTAAACTATATGGCAAGCAAGGGATATATTGTTTTTACTCTCGACAACAGGGGTTCAGCAAAACGCGGCAGGGACTTTGAGCAAGCTATTTTCAGAAACTGCGGCAGCGTGGAGGTTGACGATCAAATGACCGGTATAGAATACCTTAAGAGCCTGCCCTATGTAGACTCCGACAGAATAGGCGTTGACGGATGGAGTTATGGCGGGTTTATGACGATTTCGCTAATGCTGAAAAATCCGGGGGTTTTTAAAGTAGCCTGCGCCGGCGGCCCTGTAATCGACTGGAAATATTACGAGGTGATGTACGGCGAACGCTATATGGATACGCCACAAACAAACCCCGAAGGTTTTAAGAATGCCAGCCTGTTGAACTATGTTGACAAGCTGGAAGGCAAGCTGCTCATCATCCACGGCACTTCCGACCCAACCGTTGTTTGGCAAAACAGCCTTCAGTTCCTGAAGAAATGCGTTGACGAAGGTAAAATGGTAGATTATTTTGTTTATCCCGGCCACAAACATAATGTCAGGGGCAAGGACAGGGTTCATCTATATAAAAAAATCGAACAGTATTTCAGCGATTATTTATAGATTGATACAGCAAGTCAGCTTTCTTTCCTCACCTTGACAAAGATAGTGCTTATAGCCCCAAAAATCATAAATGCCCCTGCCATCATAATAGTATAAAGAGGGTCCGTATTAAAGAAATATTTTAATATCAATCCCCCGAAGATACCGTTTACTATTTGGGGTATTGTTATCGACATATTGAAAAGCCCCATGAACATTCCCATTTGCCTGGCAGGGATAGAATTGGCGAGCATGGCATAAGGCATGGCTAAAATGCTTCCCCATGCTATGCCTACCCCGATCATTGGGATTATAAGCATTGCCGGATCGGAGAGAACATAAAAAGACAAGAGGCTTAATCCTCCCAAAACAAGTGCTACCGAGTGAGTAAGCCTTCTACCTATCCTGTTTGCCAAGACAGGTAAGCCGAGAGCGATTATAGCGGAAACGCCATTATAAATACCGAACAATATCCCTACCCAATCGCCGGCTTCCTGATAAGCCGTGCTGTTGGGGTTGGTGGTCCCGTAAAAATGCTGGGCAACGGCAGGCGTTGTATAAACCCACATCGAAAACAAAGCAAACCACGAAAAGAACTGCACGACAAGCAGCTGAATCATTACTTTGGGGATCTTGAAGCCTTTGGGCCTTTCTTCTCCCTCATCTTTTTCCAGATCCTCGTAAAATTCCGGGGGATATTCCTCAGTAGTAAAAATCGTCCATAGAATTGAGCTGATCAAAACAACCGCCCCTATATAAAAAGAATAAATAACATAATCCGGAACCATGCCCTTGGCTTCAGTTTCGTGTCCAAGCCCCAACCAATGGTTTAACATATACGGGAGCCAAGAACCCACAACGGCCCCTATCCCTATCAAGACCGTTTGTGTTGAAAAGCCGAGGGTATGTTGCTCGTCTGGCAACTTATCGGCCACCAAGGCCCTGAAGGGCTCCATGGATATGTTAATAGAAGCATCCATGATCATCAGCAAGCCGCCACCTATGAACATAGGGGCTATGTAAGTCGCAAAATGAGGTGCGTTGGGCATCAAGACAAGGGCTATGCTTGTCAATACAGCACCAACAAGAAAATAAGGACGCCTTCGTCCCAAACGGTTCCATGTCTTGTCGCTCGAAAAACCAATTATCGGCTGAACTATCATTCCCGTAATTGGTGCAACAAGCCAAAACCAGCTCAAATGGTCAATGTCGGCGCCAAAGGTTAACAATATCCTGGAGGCATTGGCATTTTGCAAGGCAAAACCAAACTGAATACCAAGGAAACCCACACTCATATTCCAAATCTGCCAAAAGCTTAATCGTGGTTTTTTTCTCATTTTACTGAAATTTGTGCCGAAAGTAAATTAAAAAACCGAAACCGGACAGATGATATCTATTAAACTGTTTTGCAATTATTACCATGGCCGCATTTTTGATATAATCACCTAAATCACTCAGGTTTCAATCGTTTGCATAAAAACTGCTTATTCACTGTTATCACCGAAACCGGAAAATCATCATCCCGATGAAAGAATAATCGAAAAAACCATCCGACTAATATCAAATTTAATAATTTTGCAAATCTGTTAAAAACTTAACATTAAACATTGGATATGAAGTATAATATGGTTGACCTCGTTGGTCAGTACGAAAAGATAAAGCCCGAAGTTGACGAGGCAATATTAAAAGTAATGGAAGAGGCTTCGTTCATCGGTGGCCCTGCCGTTAAATCGTTTCAGGGGAACCTTGAGGAATACCTTGGGGTAAAGCATGTTATCCCTTGCGCAAACGGCACCGATGCCCTACAGGTAGCCCTTATGGCCCTTGGCCTCAAGCCCGGCGACGAGGTGATCACCACCTCGTTTACCTTTATAGCCACTGCAGAAGTAATAGCGTTGTTGCAACTGACACCGGTTTTGGTAGATGTTGAGCCGGATACTTATAATATAGACCCAAGGGCGATCGAAAAAGCCGTTACCCCTAAAACGAAGGCTATTATTCCCGTACACCTTTTCGGGCAATGTGCCGATATGAACGCTATTAAAAAAATTGCAGACAAACATGGTTTATTTATAGTTGAAGATACTGCTCAGGCAATAAGCGCGGATTATACAGATCCGGAAACAGGCATGTCCCAAAAAGCAGGTTCCTTAGGCGACATAGGATGCACATCATTTTTCCCGTCAAAAAATCTCGGGGCCTTCGGCGATGGCGGTGCTATTTTCACCAATAGGGACGACCTCGCCGCAAAAATGCGGATAATAGTAAACCACGGGATGGCTGTTAGATATTACCATGATTATGTGGGTGTCAACTCTCGTCTTGACAGCATACAAGCAGCGATACTTGACATTAAGCTCCGACATCTCGACGAATATTCGGCGGCAAGGTTGAAAGCAGGTCGATATTATAACAATTCCTTTGCGGACAACCCAAAAATCACCACTCCGGTTACGGCCGCATACACCAGCCATGTTTTCCATCAATATACCATGGTTTTAAACGGTGTCGACCGCCAGGGGCTGATGAAACACCTTGCCGACAATGGAATTGCATCGGCTGTTTATTATCCAGTGCCTTTGCATTTACAAAAAGCATATCTCGACCCGCGTTACAAAGAAGGCGATTTCCCCGTAACGGAGAAGCTTTCAAAATCGGTTATATCGTTGCCCATACATACTGAGTTAACCGAAGGGATACAAAAGGAAATTACGGATGCCGTCCTGGAGTTCGTAAACAAGGCATAGATTTAACACTTCTTGCTCGAAAAGCAAAATCAGGGCATTGATTATTGCCGGATTTTGCTTTTCTTTGTTTAACGATAAATCAAACAGATTAAAAAGATGGAAAAGGAATATTTTGCCCACGAGACAGCCGTTATCGACGAACATTGTAAAATTGCAGGCGGCGTGAAAATATGGCACTTCTCGCACATAATGAGCAACTGCAAGATAGGCGAGAATTGTAATATCGGCCAAAACGTGGTTATCTCACCTGAAGTCGAGCTGGGGCGCAATGTCAAAATCCAGAACAATGTCTCGGTATATACAGGGGTCATCTGCGAGGATGACGTGTTTTTAGGGCCTTCCATGGTTTTTACCAATGTCAACAATCCGCGCAGCGCAGTAAAAAGGCGAGGGGATTACACTAAAACAATCGTAAGAAGAGGAGCCAGCATAGGAGCCAATGCCACCATAGTTTGCGGGCATAATATTGGTGAGTTTGCTTTTATCGGGGCCGGGGCGGTAATCACAAAAGAGGTAAAACCCTATGCCCTCGTCGTCGGAAATCCAGCAAGGCAAATAGGATGGATGAGCGAATATGGCCAACGTCTTGAATTTGACGAAAACAATATCGCACTATGTCCTGAAAGCGAGGAAAAATATCTTTTGAAAGAGGGCAAAGTGAGGAAACTGTCATAGATTTCACCCTTCAATCCCGTTAATAAAATAATCTTTTAAAATATAGGAATTTCTTCTTAACTTTGTGAAGGCAAAAAGCCTTAATCATCTAAAAACGAAAATATGAAAATACTGGTAACAGGGGGTACAGGGTATATTGGCTCACATACCGTGGTGGAACTGCAAAACAAAGGCTATGAGGTTATCATAGTGGACAACCTCTCAAACTCAAGCGCCGATATTGTTGACAACATACAAGAAATTTCAGGCATAAGGCCCTTGTTCGAGGAATTCAACCTGATCAACAGGGAAAAAACGGCAGATTTTTTCAAACGACATAACGATATTATGGGGATTATCCATTTCGCTGCTTTTAAGGCAGTTGGCGAATCGGTACAGCATCCCCTGATGTATTATCGCAACAATCTCGATTCGCTTGTAAACATCCTTCAGGGGATGATCGACAACGGGATCCCCAATATAGTGTTCTCGTCTTCCTGTACTGTTTACGGTCAGCCCGACGAACTTCCGGTATCGGAAAACGCACCTATAAAGAAGGCAGAATCACCTTATGGCAACACTAAGCAAATATCGGAAGAAATACTTTCAGACACTGCCAAGACAAGCGATTTGAATGTAATTGCCCTAAGGTATTTCAATCCTATAGGCGCTCATGAATCGGCAATTATCGGTGAACTCCCACTCGGGGTCCCCAACAACCTTGTCCCGTTCATAACCCAAACAGCAATAGGCATCCGCGAACAGCTAAGCGTATTCGGCAACGATTACGATACGCCCGACGGAACTGCCATAAGGGATTACATCCATGTTGTCGATCTGGCAAAAGCACATGTTATCGCTGTTGACAGGATGATTGAGAAAAACATGAACAAGCAAATAGAAATCTTTAATCTCGGAACAGGGAACGGTTATTCGGTGCTTGAAGTCATCAAGTCGTTTGAGAAAGTTTCCGGACAGAAATTAAATTATAAAATAGTTGCGCGCCGCGAAGGCGATATCACCCAGGTATGGGCCGACCCCGAATTCTCGAACAAAGAACTTGGATGGAAAGCAGAGAAGGGCATCGACGAGATGACGCTCTCTGCCTGGAAATGGGAGCAGGCCTTGAGGAAATGAACAGGCCGGGCTTCGGTGTTTTGAGTTCTAAGCTCCGGGCCTTGAGTCTTGATTTTTGGGATTTTGTAAAATAAGGTTGTATAATTAAGAATATAATAAACATGAAAAAAATATTGATCACCGGGGGAGCAGGTTTCATAGGCTCGCATTTAATTCGCTTATTTGTTAATAAATATCCTGATTATCAGATATATAATCTTGATAAACTAACTTATGCCGGAAATTTGGAGAACCTCAAGGACATTGAAAAAATGCCCAATTACAAATTTATCCTGGGGGACATCGTAGATGGCGACTTTATCATGAACCTTTTTAAAAAAGAAAGTTTTGACGGAGTAATCCACCTCGCCGCCGAATCTCATGTGGACAGATCCATTACAAATCCCATGGAGTTTATAATGACCAATATCGTGGGTACGGTCAACCTTTTAAATGCAGCCAAATATATCTGGAAAGATAATCTCGAAGGCAAACGCTTCTATCATGTTTCAACCGATGAGGTTTACGGAAGCCTTGGCGATACCGGATTCTTCTATGAGGACACTGCTTACGCCCCACATAGCCCGTATTCCGCTTCAAAAGCAAGTTCCGACCATCTTGTGCGTGCTTACCACGATACTTTCGGCTTACCGATAATTATCTCGAATTGCTCGAACAATTATGGACAGAATCAGTTTCCCGAGAAGTTAATACCGTTGTTCATCAATAATATACGCCATAACAAACCATTGCCTGTTTACGGAAAAGGTGTTAACGTGCGCGATTGGCTCTATGTTGTTGACCATGCCTCCGCAATAGATGTAATTTACCATAATGGCCCTGATGGCGAGACTTTTAATATCGGCGGACATAACGAATGGAAAAACATTGATTTAATAAAAGTACTGATAAAAGTAGTTGACAAGAAACTCGGCCGCGAACCGGGAAGTTCCGAGAAGCTCATTACCTATGTTACCGACCGTGCCGGACATGATTTACGCTATGCGATCGATTCGTCGAAATTACAGAATGAACTTGGGTGGACACCTTCGCTGCAGTTTGAGGAAGGTATAGAAAAAACCGTTGACTGGTATCTTGAAAACCAACAATGGCTGGATAATGTTACTTCGGGGAACTACAAGAAGTATTACGATGAAATGTACGGAAACAGATAGAAGAGGTTTTCGTTGAGGATTGAACAGTCCTACTCATGTTACAGGAATCACAGATTCAGTAATTGAGGTTGGGGTCGGTTTTTTATGTTATCTATTTGAGGATTGAAAATCCTCGGGTCCAGTACTTCCGGATTGCAAATCCGGAAGAGCATAAATCACATAACAAACTTTATAACATACTTATTATCATTGGTTTGTAGTCTCAACATCAGTAATCCTCTTGCCGATAATCGAATTTGATTCTCATGAAAACTCTCATAAATTAATTCTCCTCTCAGATTAAAGACCTGTACTTTAAGAACTTCTTCCTGTGGGATTTCGAAACGCATAAATTCTCTTTCAGTATAATATTTTAAGGACTTTTCTTTTATTTCGGCTTTTCCAACAACAACATCAACAATTATGGTGTCGGACTCGTAACCACAGTAATTACTCACATCAACATAAAATATTCCGCTATTGAAAACTTTTATTATCTGATTTGTATCTCCTATGTTCCAAAGATAATCGGAGCCTGGGTTTTGGGCATCAAGTACAAGTGTATCTCCATAAAATATTGTTGTATCGTTTCCCAAAAACACTTCCGGCGACGACATTACACTTACCCCAAGAGATACCGAGTCACCCGGCCCGCATTGATTTTCAGCGTTTACCATAAGTATTTGTGCCCCAACACTATTCCAATCAATTGATATTTCGCCAACTGTATCAGGCAACACAGAATCATTGATGTACCAGTTGCAAACCTCATCGTCATTAATCATTGTGCTATAAATTTCAGCATCGAAAGCACAAGCATCGTTATTGCCAACAATGGGGCTTGGTTGTTGTGCGACATCCTTTACAAAAACACTCATTGAATCGAGTATCGGATTGGCGGAGTCGCAATCGGCCTTCAATAAAATCATATGATCGCCGGCGGTATCCCAAACAACTTCAATCTCGTAAAGTGTATCATCGGTCTGCAAAACATCATCAATATACCAGCTGGCGGAGCAGGATATAGGCAAGTTGGCACTATAAGCACTTGAATCATATACACATACGGTATCAGGGCCATTAATAAAGACAGGTGCGGGAGGCGGTGGGGCAATAGTATCGGTTTCAGCCATGGCCAACAGGCTCAACGAATTGATTACACATATTAATATTAAAACGTTCCTGAGCATCTATTCAAAAATAGCATTTATTTTTTATCGCCGCCAAGCATATTTTTATAAGGGCCTATCAGGCTTTCGATATCGAATTTCTCATCGCCGAACACGTCCATGGCCATGTTCCTGTACGACATATTCGTGGCCAGAGCCCATGTGGATGCCTCGACGTCCTTTGTTGCCCTTAGCGTGCTCAGGAACTTACGGGTAATGGACTTCCTGCTGAAAAGATCATACCAAATATCGCGCATCTCGTGCATCAATTCATCTGCGCCCATTTTGGCCGGCTCGAAAGTAATATCCTCAACGCTATAATATTGCCAGTCCTCCGGATAGTTGTTTTTATTTATCCTGCCTTCCTTTTCCAATCGGAAAAAGGTTTTCGTTCCCGGCATTGGTGTTAATATTCCCATCTGATAACAATCTATATTGGCAGACTTAATATATCCGGCCCTGTTTCTGATATCCTGTATATTGTCGGAATCGAGGCCGAAAATAAACGAGCCCAGGACAGATATGCCCGCATGGCGAATTTTGTTGAAGGCTTCATTATATTTATCCGTTCCTATTTTAGCGTTCAGTTTTTTGTTTGTTGAGTCGATTCCCTCTATGGTTTCGGCCTCAACGCCGATAAAGATCAGCCTGCAACCACTATCATAAGCCAGTTTCAGCAATTCGGGCTCATTGGCGAAATTCAATGACGCCTGGCTCCACCAATATTTTTTTATCCCTCTGTCGATAATTCCCCGGAACACGTCAGCAGCATGCTCTTTCGATGCTTTTGAATAGCCTATAATGTTATCATCCACGAAGAAAAATTTATCTTGCGGTATTTTCTCAATCTCATCCAGAACATTTTCCACGGGGCGCATACGGTATTTGTTACCATTGAATGCCGTTACGGTACAAAACTCGCAATCGAAGGGGCATCCTCTTGTGGTAATGGTTGAGCCAACCATATAATCCCGGTTGAAAATACTATAGTCTATTGGCGGGATATTATCGAGCGCAAGGCGCTTGCCATAGTAAAACTTCTTCATTGAAGAGTTCTCAAAATCGCCGATCACATCCTTCCAGCAGCTCTCGGCCTCACCAACAACAACGCTGTCGGCGTAGTTGCAAGCCTCATTTGGCATCATCGAGGCATGAATGCCACCGATAACAACGGGGATATTTTTTTCCTTATAAATATCTGCTATTTGATAAGCCCTGTAAATTGATGATGTATAGCCTGTTAGGCCAACCAAATCTGCTTCTTGATATTCAAAGTCCTCATAATTCTCGTCTATCAATTCCACATCCCAATTATCCGGCGTCAAAGCCGAGATGATTCCATAGGCCAAGGGCGGATACCGGGTAATGTCGGAACGGAGAAAGCCCTTTCGGAACTGTGATACAGGATTTATAAGAAGCAACTTCAGTTTACGCATTTTCAAATAGTTTGTGCCCGTCGGGCAATGCATAAATAATATCATCGGGATCGAAGAACCTGACGCCTTCAAAAATAGTATTGCCGTAATTCGAGTTAGTAACTAATGTCCAGATAGCAGTAGGGGCATTTCTTGTTTCCCTAAGTGTCATCTTGAATTTATTGATGATGGTTCTTTTGCTATATAGTTTCCCCCACACTTCCCTTAGTGTTTCGTTAAGTTCGTCATGTGTCATTTTTGCCGGGTGGATAACATTCTCGAAAAACCTCATCCTTTGCCAGTCCTGCGGGAAGTTGTCATATTTTATCCTATTGGCTTCCTTAAACTTATGGAAAGTCCCGGTACCCGGGAAAGGTGTTAAGACCGTTGTTTGGTACGCATCGACATAAGAGTTTGCGATATACTCTCCCCTTGCGTGCAGATCTTCCCTCGTATCAGTATCCATCGCAAAAATAAAGGTTCCTAAAACACCAATGCCATAGGAATGCATTTTTTGAAATATCTTATTGTAATTTGTAACACCGACTTTCGCGTTCAGGTTTTTATTTGTTTCCTCAAGACCTTCAATTTTTTCGGACTCGATTCCCACAAGGACCATTTTGCAATTTGTATCGGAGAGCAGCTGGAGAAGTTCGTCGTCGTCGCCAATATTTATTGAGGCCTGGGTGAACCATTGCCGCGTATGCCCCCGATCGATCATTCCCCTCAGCAGTTCCTTGGTCCGCCTCAATGATGCACGGCTGTATCCGATGAGGTTATCATCGACGAGAAACAGGTATTTCCCCGGGGTACTGTCAATTTCGTCCAAAACTTGTTCCAGGGGACGTTGCCTATATGCTGTTCCATTAAAAGCATGAACAGAGCAAAAGTCGCAGCTCCATGGGCAGCCGCGGGTCGTTTGAACAGTTGAGAAGGCATATTTAGGATGAAAGAGGTCGTGGCGCGCAGCCGGAATCTGGTCGGCTTTCAGTCTCGGCCCCTCGTAAGTCTTCTTCATCTTCCCCTCGTCAAAATCCTTTAGCACCTGTAGCCAAACACTTTCCGATTCACCTTTAACAACCACATCGACATACTGAAGGGCCTCGGCCCACATCATGGTGGCGTGAATTCCTCCCATAACTGTCGGGATACCGGCCTCTTTGTATATTGCAGCAATTTGATATGCCCTGTACGCATTTGACGTAAAACCGGTGAAGCCCACAAAATCAGCTTCCTTGAACTCGAAGTCGTCGAAGTTCTCGTCCAGTATTTCAACTTCCCAGTCATCGGGGGTCAGGGCGGCAATAATGCCTAATCCCAAAGGTGGAAAATTCGAGAATTCATATTTCAACAAGCCTTGTTTGAAATAATTCCTCGGATTAATCAGTAAAAGTTTTTTCACAATAAAATGTTTTTTTTGATTTGGTGATTTTTATAATGGTTATTAAATTGTGTCATATTTTATGATAATAAACTCCCAAAGAGTTTGTTTACTTTGATTTGTTTCGACTCGTCATGCTCGAAGGCCATGTTCCTATAATGCGCATTGGCGGAAAAAGCCCAAACGGCCGCCTTGGCGTTTTTTGTTGTCTTAAGAGTTTTTTTCATGACCATCATCAGTCGTTTATAGTTATAAAGATTATCGACAAGCTCGTATTTGAAAGCCTTCATTTCTTCAAGGCTCATCTTTTTTGGTTGAATCACGACTTCCCCGCCCCAGTATTTTTCCCAGTCGGCCGGAAAATTATTTTCCAACAACCTGCCATCTTTCAAAAACTCATCGTAAGTAGCTGTCCCGGGAAACGGGGTTAACACAGAAACTTGCGAGGCATTGACATTGGATTCCATTATATAATGCATCCTGTTTCTGAGATCCTGAATATCGTCGGTGTCGAGACCAAAGATAAATGTTCCAAGAACGCTAATTCCATACGATTGTATCTTGGCAAATATTTTTTGGTAGTTATGAACCCCGGCATTCAGGTTAGTCCTTTTCTTCATGCTCTCCAAAGCATCGGTCTTTTCCGACTCAACACCAATGAGCACCAGCCGACAGCCAGCATCGGCAGCAAGCTGCAAAAGCTCTTCGTCTTCACCAAAATTAATGGAGGCCTGACAAAACCAGTCCTTTTTGATGCCCCTTTCCAGCATGCCTTTAAAAACCGACTTTGCATGCTCCCTTGCCGGTTTGTTGTATCCAACGATATTATCATCCACGATCATGAAATTGGGTGCTTTTATGATTTCCATTTCATCGAGGACATCCTCCACGGGCCTCATTCTATACGCCCTCCCGTTAAATGAGTGGACTGAGCAGAACTCGCATTGCATGGGGCATCCGCGCGTTGTTTGAATGGAATCGAAGACATAGTCCTCATGATACAAATCGTGGCGTGCCCTTGGCATATCCTTAAGGTTTATCAGCTCTCCCGAATAAGTCTTCCTGAGCTCGCCGTTTTCAAAATCCGCTATTATCCGCGGCCAGGTTGATTCGGCTTCGCCAACGGCTACAACATCAACATAGCGCAATGCTTCATCAGGCAACATAGAGGCATGTATTCCACCCAGCACGACAGGTGTATTCCGGGAAGTGTATTCATCGGCAATTTCATAAGCACGGGTAACAGTGGAGGTAAAAGATGTAATTCCCACCAAATCAGCATGTTCATACTCGAAGTCCTCGAAATTCTCGTCCTTGAGGACAATCTCCCAATCATCGGGTGTCAATGCAGCAACAATTGCCAGGCCAAGGGGAGGATACCTCGATTCTTTGTCGATGACAAAGCCCTGACGGTGTTGTCCCCTTGGGTTTATAAGCACTAATTTTCTTTTCTGCATAGGCTCAATTCCTCGTTATCGCACAAATTTACTAAGCATTTCCGGACTTTTGACCAAACTACCGGTAATATCGCTAACCCTGATATGCCTGGAGCTGTCGTCTTCAAATATCATGTTGTTATAGTGTGCGTTGGCAGAAAAAGCCCAAACCGCAGCCTTCGCATTCCTTGTGGCCTTCAATGTTGTCCGTAGTTTGTTGAGGAGGTTTTTGTAATTATAAAATATTTTAGCATATTTCATGCGAAACTCCTCCAATTCTACTTTTTTAATTTTTTGCGGTATAATTACTACCTCTCCACCATCATATAGCTCCCAGTCTTTCGGATAGTTTGTCGCGGTAATCCGTGATTGGCTTTTATACTGATCGTAGGTTACGGTCCCCGGAAAGGGAGTTAATACGGAAACCTGTGCTGCATCCACATTTGAGTTCTTGATGTATTCGACCCTGGCCTTCAAGTCGTCGATAGTATCAGTGTTCAGCCCAAAAATAAAGGTTCCTAAGACACTAATGCCGAAACTTTGGATCTTGGAGAAGATCTTCTCATAATTATCGACGCCGGCTTTTAGGTTGGTGCGTTTCTTCATATTCAAGAGGGCATCGGTATTTTCCGATTCCACCCCTATCAAGACCATTCTACAGCCTGATTTAGCGGCCAGTTGCAGTAATTCGTCATCGTCGCCAAAGTTTATCGATGCCTGGCAAAACCAGTCTTTCTCTATGCCGCGCTCTATCATCCCCTTGAAGATGGCCTTGGCATGATTGCGCGCCTTTGTATTATAGCCAACAATGTTATCATCAACGAACATAAAGCTCTTCGAGCTGATTTTCCCCAATTCATCGAGGACATCATCAACCTCCCTTGCCCTATATGCCCTTCCATTGAAGGCCGTAACGGTACAAAACTCACATGTCATGGGGCAGCCGCGGGTAGTTTGTATGGAGTCGAAAATATATCCCTCGTTGAACAAATCGTGTCGGGCATGGGGCGAATTGTCAAGCGGTAGCAGTTTGCCGAAGTACTTTTTCTTCATTCCTCCATTCTCGAAATCGAGCAGCAAGTCCTTCCAAATGCTTTCGGCCTCGCCAATAACGACCGCATCGGCATATTCCGCCGTCTCGTCAGGCAACATTGAGGCATGTATGCCACCGATAACTACGGGGACATCATTTTTTTGTACTCCAGCGCAATTTCATAAGCACGCGTGATTGTTGAAGTAAAAGATGTAATACCAACTATATCAGCGTCCTCATATTCAAAATCCTCGAAATTCTCGTCTTTCAGCACCACCTCCCAATCATCGGGCGTAAGTGCGGCAATAATTGCCAAGCCCAAGGGCGGATACCTCGAATCCTTATCGATCACAAAGCCCAATCTTCTTTTAGCGCGAGGATTAATTAACAAAAGCTTCTTGCCAGCCATTTATGAATTGATGTTTGGTTGAATCGCCAAAGATATGAAAACATTAAATAACACATATTTATATATATAAATTTAAGAAATATGTAACACTATTATTAGCCCGATGATTAAATTAAAAAAAAACTTAGTTTTGCCACTTAAAATTAATATCAAGGATATGACGGCAAAAGACCTTACAGTTGACAAATTTATTGACCAAATTGTTGAAGAGTTTCCCGAGATAAAAAGGGAAAACCTCGAACCCGACATGCGTTTCAGGGATCACGTCGAATGGGATTCCATAAACGCACTCGTGCTTATCGCAATGGTGAATGTTGAATATGACGTAACGATAAATGCCGAGGAACTTATAAGTGCCGAGACCATCAACGATGTTTTCAAGGTGGTGAAAGCAAAAGTTGAACAAAGAGAAAACGCCAAAGAAGAGGTAAACGTAAAAAAAGAAGAAGAAAAAGAAAACGAGGGATAGTTTCCTATAATTAATTCAAATATTATTGTTTTGTTCGATTATTCAGTTGTAATACCGGTTTTCAACAGCGAATTAACCCTGGAAACCTTGTTTGCTGACCTTAAAAAGGCATTTGCCGGACTCCAGGGCAAAACTGTTGAATATGTTTTTGTTGACGACGGCAGTTTTGACAAGAGCTGGGAGATTCTTCAAAAACTGAACAAAACGGCAAGCGAGGATATCACTATTGTTAAGTTAAACAGGAATTACGGACAAAGCAATGCAACATTCTGCGGGCTTGAATTAGCTAAGGGCAAATTGGTCATTACCATCGACGATGATTTACAACAACCGCCTGAAGAAATAAACAAACTGATAAACACTTTAAACACAGGAGGTTGGGACATAGTATATGGCGTTTATGAAAAAAACAACATTCATTCTTCAGAAACCTGAGCAGCAAGATAGTAAGAAGGACCATTGCCAGGTTCATCGACAGGCCTTCGGCAACTACTTCTTTCAGAATAATAAAAGGCGAAATCGTAAAGAAGATACTGCCCCATAAATCGAACTTTATATTTATCGATGAGTTAATCTGGTGGTACACCGATTCGGTAAGCTATGTTGTTACGGAGCATAAAAGAAGAACTATCAAGAAGTCGGGGTATTCACCGGGCAAATTATGGAGCCTGCTTACCAACCTGATAATTTTTTATACCAATTTCCCGTTGAAATTAATGATTTACGGGGGATTGTTTTTCTCCGTTGTGTTCTTTATAGCAATTATTGGGTTAATAATAGCCAAAATCATGAACAATACACCATTAGGTTATAGCTCAACAATGATATCAATAATGTTCGGGACGAGCATAATCCTGCTAAGTCTCGGGGTGATAGGCGAATACATTAGCAGGCTTTATAGTTTCCAGAACAAAAAACCACCCTATATTATAAAAGATATTAAAAAATGATAATTGAATCCAACGGGATTACCATAGAGAGGCTGAGGGAAAAAGATATTGAACTCGTTCGTAAATGGAGGAATTCCCAGTTTGTTAAACAGTATATGAATTATAGGGAAACCATTACTCCCGAAATGCAAAAAGAATGGTTCGCCTCGGTGGACAATTTCAACAACTTCTATTTCATTATAAGCTATAAGAACAAAAAGGTCGGACTAGGCAACATCAAGAATGTTGATTGGGGCAAAATGGAAGGGGAAGCAGGAATATTCGTTACCAAACAAAAGTTCATAGGTACAATATTGCCCGTTGTCGGCTCCTTGACCCTCAGCGACATAGTTTTTAAAATCCTCAGGTTAAACAGGCTTGTGGCACAAATAAGACAGGACAACCCGCGATCAAGGAAACTTAGCCTTTTGATGGGCTCCAAGATAGCCGATGAGCAAGAGGGAAAAGAAAGCCAGCTATATTATTTGACAAGGGATGATTTTTATAAAGCAACTAAAAAGTTCTTTATGCTGATGATACCCATGGGTTTTTCAAGAGGCAAGATGAGCATTAGCTTCGACGAATATGACTTTGTTACGGGCTTTGCCGATAAATTTATTTCCTTGCTAGAAACATCGGAATTGATATTTGAGCGCGTCGAGAAAGACGGCAGGGTGATTTATTACGAAAACATGGAATAAAAAAAGCCTGTCCAACCAAAGGAGGGACAGGCTTTTCTTATATGGGAGTTATTAAACTAACCCTTGAGCAAGCATAGCATCGGCAACTTTAACGAAACCACCAATGTTAGCACCTTTTACATAATCGATATAATCACCATCTTTACCCCATTTAACACAGGTTGAGTGAATATCCTTCATTATTTGCTGCAGCTTGGCATCAACTTCCTCGCGGGTCCAGTTGAAACGCATGGAGTTCTGGCTCATTTCAAGACCTGAAACGGCAACACCACCTGCATTTGCGGCTTTACCAAGGCCATAAAGAATTTTTGCATTCTGATAAACTTCGATGGCTTCAGGCGATGAAGGCATATTTGCCCCTTCGGAAATAACGAAACATCCGTTGGCAAGCAAAGTTTTTGCTTCTTCTTCGTTTACTTCGTTTTGTGTGGCGCAGGGCATTGCGATATCGCACTTAACACCCCATGGGCGCTGGCCTGCGAAGAACTCAACACCATATTTGTCGGCATATTCCTTGATACGGCCGCGCCTAACGTTTTTAAGCTCCATTACGAAGGCAAGCTTATCGGCATCTATTCCGGCAGGATCATAAATATAACCTGACGAATCGGAAAGAGTTACGACTTTAGCACCGAATTCTGTGGCTTTTTCGGTTGCATACTGGGCAACATTGCCCGAACCTGAGATAGCAACAATTTTACCATTCATGCTATCATCGCGCGTATTAAGCATTTCCTGTGCAAAATAAACGGCACCGTATCCAGTGGCTTCCGGACGAATCAGCGAGCCGCCCCATTCCATACCTTTTCCGGTAAGAATGCCTGTGAACTCGTTACGCAGTCTTTTATACTGTCCGAACAAGAAACCTATCTCGCGCCCACCAACACCAATATCACCGGCTGGGACGTCTGTGTTAGGTCCGATATGACGGAAAAGCTCGCTCATGAAGCTCTGTGTGAAACGCATAACTTCATTATCTGATTTTCCTTTAGGATCGAAATCGGATCCGCCTTTTCCTCCGCCCATCGGCAATGTTGTAAGCGAATTTTTAAACACCTGTTCAAATGCCAGGAACTTCAAGACTCCAAGATTAACTGTAGGGTGAAGGCGAAGGCCACCTTTATAAGGTCCGATGGCGCTGTTCATCTCTATGCGGAAACCACGGTTTACCTGAACATCGCCCTTATCGTCCAACCAAGGAACACGGAACATGATAACTCTCTCAGGCTCAACCATTCTATCTAATATCTTAGCATCTTTATATTGAGGGTTTTCCTCGATAAAAGGAATAATTGATTCTACAACCTCGTGTACTGCCTGGTGAAATTCTACTTCTGATGGGTTTTTCGCAATAACTTTAGCCATAAAGTCATTTACTCTTTGCTCATATACATTCGACATAATATAATTTTTGTTTAAATGATTAATTAAAAATTTACCTTTCAAACTTAGGTATTATATGTCTTGCATCGAAAAAACCATCTTCAAATTGCGGGTTTCACGTAGTATATTAAGGGAATTACTTAGGGCTTGAACCTTTATTTCAGATATTGCTTGCCTGATCGCAATAAATTTACCAGCTTAAAGCTCATATCGGTAAAAATTATTCCAGCATGTGCATTTCTCTCCACATGATAAATTGCCTGGTTAAACAATTCATAGATCTTGTCCTGATTTGCCTCATTGATAAAAGGGGAAAACTTGGTCGTGAAATCGTACTCCTCCCCAATTGCCTTTACGGCATTGTAATTCTTTGCGTTAACCATGATGCAATGATGGATTACCGTTAATCCATAAGATAAAAACATTTTTTGTTTTTCCCTTCCCAGACGCGACATTTCCTGATTAAAAGCGAAAAGCTGCCTATAGTTCTTAGGCGCAAAGCAAAGCCGGAGCCACTTCCTGAAATTATCAAAATGCTCTCGTTCCAACTCGCTTGTATTCATCAATTTAACGGCCTCAACCCAACTTCCTGCCGAAAGTTTGGCCAAAGCCCTTGCGTCAATATCCAGTTTGTCAGCAAATGCATGTTTATTCATGGCCGCTTCGATATCATCAACACTTAGTTTGTTGAACTTCACCAGTTGCGCCCTGGATCTTACGGTAGGTATTATCAGCTCATACCTCTCTGCCACCAAAATTATTATAGTTCCCGGTGGCGGCTCCTCCAGTGTTTTCAACAATTTGTTGGATGCCTCCACGTTTAGCTTTTCGGCCAGCCATATTATAACGATCTTGCTTTCGGCCTCATACGGCTTCAATGCCATTTTTTCGATTAGGTTTTTGGCATCCCTTACGTTTATGCTGCCCTGTTTGTTTCCTACACCTATGAAATTATACCAATCGCTGCTCAAGGCATAGTTCTTGCAAACATCAAGATACTCGCGCCATTCGTTGATGAGAAGTATGGATTCGGGCTTGGTTTTTATATTCGATGTTGTATTGTTCGGAAAATAAAAATGAAGGTCGGGATGTGCATTTTTTTGAAACTTGACGCACGAAGGGCAAAACCCGCAACTATCGGTATCCGTACGTTTTGTGCAATTTACATATTGGGCAAACGCCAAGGCCATGGGCAAGGTTCCGCTTCCCGCATTCCCCAGGAACAACTGGGTATGTGCCACCCTCCCGTCGGCAACACTTCTGATAAACCTTTGTTTTATAGATTGCTGACCTACTACTTCTGTAAATTGCATGCGATATTTTTTGTAAGGGCAAAAATAAGATTTGTTTCAATAATGCTGCAAAAAACGGGCTTTGATTAATAGTCGAAAAACCAATCCCAGTCAATATGCTTAGTGTTAAGCGTTTGCATATCGAACTTTTTCTTCAATTCTTCTTTGGAAGGATGTAGCCCATATTCCCACGGGGCAGTCAGAACCTCATGCTCAAATATAGCCTTTTTAGTTTTTATCTCGACGCGCGAAGCCAACTCGGCAGGGAAACTATCCGTATATCTTTTATCTTCAGTAATTTCCACTTTATCGATAATATTTTTTATTTCGCGGTCATTAAGGAGGTCGTCGTTGAAATAAACCGGGCCGCACTCATTATGCAACAACATAACAGCAATTGCATAGGGCAAATGAAATTGAGCCATTATAGGGTTTTCGGGATATTTTTTTCCTATCAGGTCCTTCAGCCTGGAGAAAGCAAAAACCTTGATGCTCTCTATTTCGGATACATTCACCTTTTGCAGATCAATAATCTCGGAACAGGCTTTAAGCGATGGGTGAAGCCACCGACAGCAGGCATAGGGTTTGAAATAGTTTGAGCTTATGAGCCAGGATTCACCTAAAGACTTGATCAGCAATTCATTAATAAACTCATTATGGTCTTCAAGAAACAAATAAGGCCCCGAAAAGCCATTGCCGGCAAAAATAGCCGACTGCAATCCGCTTTGTACGGCCCAGGCAACGCCTTCCTTCGACATTGACCCGGTGCTTACATCGGTGGAGCCACCCATCATATTGGGAGATAAAACCGAAGCATTGCTCAATGCCTGCATGGTTTTTTTTATATCCAAGCTTAAAAGATATGAAACAGTTGCTGCCGTTCCGAAAGCAGCCCAACGTCCGCTTGAGTAGGAATTTATCTTATCCGGCTCGCGGGCCAGGCTATAACGGCTTGCGATCTCATATCCTATGATCACCGACCTTAGGATTTCCTTTAAGCTCAGTTTTAAATCGCTTCCCAAAACCAAGGCCGGGGCAACGACCGCACTTGCCGGATGCCCGACCGCCTGACGATGCCCCTCGTCGAAATCGGTGGAGCTTATTGCCAGGGTATTGTAAAATACGGATCCCAGCAGGGAAGACCTTTTACCGCTCCCCCAAATTTGGGAATCACCCTTCCCGAATAGCTTTCCGGCACTTAAAAAGGCTGTTTTAAAAGCCATGGAATTTATGCCGCTGAAAGCTGTTGCATAAGTATCGGCAACAACCATGGCCGTATGATCCAAGGTGGGATCATCAACTTCAATATTCTTGAAATCGACAATAAACCCGGCCTGGGCACTTAAATAAAAATTATTGTTTTTGTGGCTCATAGCTTACTTATCAAACTTATCATGTTCATAATCAAGTAAATAACCCGAGGCTAATTGAGTAAATTTTTCAATTTGTTCTTTTTGCCACCTTCTTCTGTGGCCTAGTTCCTTTGCCATTAACTTGGCCACGACCGGGGCGGCCTTTATTGCGGCCCTCGCATCAGTGAACAAAAGCCTTATTCTCCTGGCAAGGAAATCTTCGACGTTCCTGGCCATTTCGCGGCGGGCTGCCCAAACAACCTCCGCCTTAAAATAAGGATATCCAGGCACAACATGCTCTCCCATTTTTGCATCTCTATCGATTATAGCCCTTATTTTCAATGCATCGGAGCCATACCAGCTAAGATGATCCGTTTTATCTGCCCCCATCATAAAGGCATGCAGGGGCATTCTACTTGTAATGGACTCCCTTTCTTTAAGGCCTCCGACTAAAATAGCGGTATTTATAGCGTCCTCACCCATTTTTCTATAGGTAGTCCACTTCCCGCCAATAATGCTTACCAAGCCGGAAAGGCTTACGCTAACAGTGTGATCCCGGGAAATCTCCTTGGTCTTTTTATCTTCATTTTCGGGTGCGGTAAGAGGCCGCAAACCGGCATAAACACTTAAAACATCTTTTCGCCTAGGCGATTTCTCAAGATATTGGGCACAGGTCTCCAGTATAAACTCCACCTCCTCGTCAAGTGCCCTGGGCTCGAGGCTAATATTATCAACAGGAGTGTCGGTTGTCCCGATAACTACTTTGTCGTGCCACGGGACAGCAAACAAAACCCTGCCGTCGGATGTTTTCGGAATCATCAATGCCGATGAAGAGCCAAGGAATTTTTTATCAACCACCAGATGGACACCCTGCGAAGCAACTACGGTTCTCGACTCTACGCCATCGTCCATCAGCAATATGGAATCGGAGAAAACCCCTGTGGCATTTACCACTACCCTTGAAGTGATCTTATGTTCGGCCCCTGTTTCCAGATCAGTTGCCCTAACACCTTTTATCATCCCCGACTTGTTCCTGACAAGGCTGCTCACCTTCATATAATTAATAACCAGTCCGCCTTTGTCGTTAATAGTTTGCGCAAGGGTTACCGCCATCCTTGAATCGTCGAACTGTCCATCGTAATACACCACGCCGCTACTTAGCTCGTCCTTAAGCAAGTTCGGAAGTTTCTCCATGGTTTCTTCCTTGTTTATATGCTCCGATTGCCCAAAGCCGTATTTTCCCGACATCAAATCGTAGATTTTAAGGCCTATTGTATAATAAGGGGCATCCCACCACTCGTAGTTCGGGACCACGAATTCTTGTTTGCTCACAAGGTGAGGAGCGTTTTTTATAAAGAAACCCCTCTCTTTCAAAGCATCCAATACCAAGGCTACGTCTCCTTGCCCCAAATAGCGCACGCCGCCATGAACAAGCTTAGTGCTCCGGCTCGAGGTGGATTTCGCAAAATCGGATTGCTCTACCAAAACTGTTTTATAACCTCTGCTCGCAGCATCGACGGCCACGCCCAGACCCGTTGCGCCACCACCTATTACCACCACATCCCAAATATTGTTGAGGTTTAGGTTGCGTATATTAGCTTCTCTGTCCATAGGATGATCGAATATATATTTCAGGCAATAAAGGTATTAATTTTTGAAATGCCCCCTTTATAAGAAGGAAAACAATTCGATAATGCCAAGTTCGTCAAATTTGTATAATTTTGTGATTTCTGAAATACTTGTGTTATGAGACATATTTTTCTGATAGTTATACTTTTGTCCGGCATATCCCTTGTGTCGCAAGAGATGAAACCGATTATCCCTATCGATACCGAAACCAGCAAGATAGTGTTCAGGGCCGTTGTTGACGAGCCTGGCACTAAGGACGAACTCTTCAACAGGAGCATTTATTGGCTCAACGACTTTTACAAAGACCCTGTCAGGGTTACGTCGATACGAGATGTTGAAACAGGAAAAATAGAGGGCAAGCACCGCTTCAGGATTTATTATTGGGACGAGGACAGCGTAAAACATGCCGGTGGCATGATAAACTATACTTTTGTGCTTCAGTTCAAGGAAAACAAATACCGCTATACAATCAAGGACTTGATTTTAAAATCGCATACGAACTTACCCATTGAGAAATGGCTCGACAAATCGGACCCGGCCTACAATAAACAATGGGACGAATATTTGAAACAGATCGCGGACTTTGTTGAAAGCTGGAGCGAAAGCCTGAAAAGCCACATGAGCCCCGAGCCGGAGAAAAAGAAAGACGATTGGTAGTACCTCCAAATAAAATAAGCGCATAATTTAAACAGTGCCAAATGTCTGACGGAAGAAAGAGAAAATTTATCCTAAAGGGGTTTTCGAAGCTCATTAAAGAGGATAAATTGAAAATAGTGGCAGAGATGATGGACAATCAGGTGGAAACAGTTGAGTTGCTCAAGAGTTTTTGGCATAAGGATATTGACAAACAAAAGGTTTTTGATGAGTTTAGCGAGAACACCATCTCGAATTTTATATCCCATACGGAGTAGCGCCAAATTTCATCGTTAACGACAAAGCCTATCTGGCACCTTTGGTGATCGAGGAAAGCTCAGTGGTAGCCGCAGCGTCGTCAAGTGCCAGGTTTTGGTCGGAACACGGAGGCTTTAGGGCTGAGATAAAGGGAGTTACAAAAATAGGACAGGTACATTTTATATGGTCCGGCGACATAAAGAAACTTCGTTTTGTGTTCGATGAGCTTAAACTTTTTTTAAGGGACAGGGCTAAAAGCATTACTGCCAACATGGAGAAACGCGGAGGCGGGATTCTTGATTTCGAACTCGTTGACCTGAGGGATAAAATAGATAATTACTATCAGATAAGGGTTTCCTTCGACACACAAGATTCCATGGGAGCAAACTTCATTAATTCGTGCCTTGAGGATTTTGCCCTTTCGATGAAGGACTTTTTTAACGAAAAAGATATCTTTCAGGGAAAAGAAAAGGATTGCAAGATAGTGATGTCTATTTTATCGAACTACACCCCCGACTGCCTTGTAAAAACATGGGTTGAGTGCGACATTTCGGAACTCGACAATATTGATAATGAACTAAGCGGAAAAGAATTCGTTGAAAAATTCCAACTTGCCGTAAGGATAGCAGAAATAGATCCTTATAGGGCAACAACGCATAACAAAGGTATTTTTAACGGAATTGATGCCGTGGCCATAGCTACCGGCAACGACTTCAGGGCTATTGAGGCAGCAGGCCATACTTTTGCCGCCAAAAACGGAAGCTACGGAAGCCTTTCGCATGTCGAGATTGAAGGAAACAGGTTTAAATTTTATGTAGAAGTGCCACTGGCCATGGGAACTGTCGGAGGGCTGACATCATTGCACCCATTAGCGAAACATTCGCTGAAAATGCTAGGCAACCCTTCTGCTGAGGAACTTATGATGATAGCCTCGGCAGTAGGTTTGGCAAATAATTTCGCAGCCCTAAGATCATTGGTTACCAAAGGCATACAAATAGGACACATGAAAATGCACCTTATGAATATACTTAATAACTTTAATGCCACAAAACCGGAAAAAAAGAAAGCTGTTGAATATTTTATGGACCATAAAGTGTCGTTTAGCAGTGTTGAAAAATATTTAAACGGATTGCGCGGTGCAAAAAAATAAGCAATATTCAAACGGGAAACTACTTATAAGCGGAGAGTATCTGGTCCTGAAAGGGGCAAAGGCCCTGGCATTGCCTGTCAACAAAGGCCAATCGCTCCAAATAACGCAAAATGCCAATAAGGGAATTATCAATTGGCAAGCATGGCACGAAAAAGGGAAATGGTTTGAAACAACCATCCACCTCAGCCAGTTAAGCGGAAACCATGGCGCATTGTGCGAGGAAGAAAGAAACCTTGCGCTGATAATAAAAAGCATGAACACGCTCTGTCCCGGTTTTTTCGACAAGCAAAAGGGTTATATGGTTAAAACCGAACTGGACTTTTTACCTGAACACGGGCTCGGATCCAGTTCCACGCTGATAAACAACCTGTCGAAAGCGGCAGGCTGCGATGCATATAAACTGTTGTCGTTGACCTTTGGCGGGTCCGGATACGATATTGCATGTGCACAACATAACAATCCTTTAATCTTCCGGCTTGAAAACGGGAAAGAAAACATTAAAGAGCAAGACTTTAATCCGGCTTTCGCCGAAAACATATTTTTCGCCTATCTCGGGAAAAAACAAAAATCGGGCAAGAGCATAGAATATTTTAACAAGAATGCGGTTTATAGCTCAGATATTATCGAACAGATAAGTAATATCTCGGAAGACTTGATAAAGGCCGAAGACCTCGTCCAATTCAACGACCTAATCGACAGACACGAAAGAATAATGTCGGAAGTATTACAAATTGAACCGGTTAAAAACCTATTGTTCAGCGATTTAAATGCTAGCGTCAAATCGCTTGGCGCCTGGGGCGGGGATTTTGTAATGATATGCACCGAATTAAAAAAGGCCGAATTGACAAATTATCTTAACAAAAAGGGATATTATACTGTTTATCCCTTTAACGATTTACTAATCAAATAGTTTTAAATGAATCGTCTCCCAATAAAAAATTGGATTAACTTAGCACATCAGGAAAACGTAAAAATATTTTATCATGAAAACTCAAAAATTCTATGGCAATATCGTTGATTTAACAAATCAAAAGGTATTCAAAGGTTTTATCGAAACGGAAAACGGAACAATTACAAGGGTAGCCGAGGACAGTACCGTTAGCGAGGACAACTATATCCTGCCCGGTCTTATCGACTCCCACATCCATATAGAAAGCTCAATGCTCATACCTTCGGAGTTTGCCCGCCTGGCAGTCAAGCACGGTACCGTGGCAACTGTCTCCGACCCTCACGAGATAGCCAACGTATTGGGGATCGATGGCATAAAATATATGATCGGGGACGGTGAATCGGTACCGTTTAAATTCTTTTTCGGCGCATCGGCCTGCGTTCCGGCCACGCCCTTCGAGACGGCGGGAAACAAAATCGGACTCGACGACCTTGAGGAACTGCTCTCCACGGACAAGATCAAATACCTATCGGAGATGATGAATTTCCCCGGAGTGATAAACCGCGACGATTTCGAGATGAAGAAACTAGGGATCGCCAAAAAATACGGGAAGCCGGCCGACGGCCATGCACCCGGGGTGAAAGGCGATGCCGCAAAAAAATATATAGAGGCCGGAATCAGTACCGATCATGAGTGTTTTACCATGGACGAGGCACTGGAAAAAATAAAATACGGCATGAACATACAAATCAGGGAAGGCAGTGCTGCTAAGAATTTCGAGGCATTGGCGGGCTTGATCGAAACCCATCCCGACAAGGTATTGTTCTGCTCCGACGACAAACATCCCGACGACCTGGAAGAGGGCCATATAAACGAGATGTACAAACGAGCCGTGAAAAAGGGTTATGAGCCTTTGAAAGTCCTGAGGAGCATCGTAATAAACCCCATAAAGCATTACGGCCTGAACGTTGGGATGTTAAGGGAGAACGATCCTGCCGACTTCATCATTGTCGATAACCTCCAGGATTTTAACATCCAGAAAACCTTTGTTGACGGACTACTTGTTTTCGATGGCAAAAACACCCTGATAAATTCAATTGGCGGCGAGACCCCTAATTTGTTGGTTGCCGAAGAAATTGAAAAATCACAGATCGAGGTCAAATCAGGACCCGGCAAGATCAAAGTAATCAAAGCCTTTGACGGCGAGCTGGTTACCTCTTTAATCGAAGTCGAGCCCAAAGTTGCCGGAGGCCTTGTGGAAAGTGATCCGGAAAACGACATCCTGAAATTAGTTGTTTTGAACAGATACAAAAAAAACGAACCTGCATTGGGCTTCATAAATGGTTTTGGCTTCAAGGAAGGCGCGATAGCATCGAGCGTGGCCCACGACAGCCACAATATAGTTGCCGTTGGCACTAATGACGATGACATCGTAAAAGCCATCAATCTGATTATCAAGGAAAAAGGTGGCGTTGCGGCTGTAGCAAGCTCAAAAGAAGAAGTCTTGGGCTTGCCTGTCGCAGGACTGATGTCGAACAACAATGCCGAAATGGTATCGGAAAAATATCACAGTATCGATAAGCTTGCTCACTCGATGGGCTCTACGCTTAGGGCCCCGTTTATGACGCTCTCATTTATGTCGCTGCTGGTAATACCCGAACTGAAATTAAGCGACAAGGGCCTTTTTGACGGGAGAAGCTTTAGTTTTACTCCTATTTTCAGTTAAAGACAAGCAATATAAACGAAACAGAATGATATATTTGCTACAAGGAAATAAATGAGTTTAGATACAAATACATTACAACCGATTATCAACTTCATCTGGACAGTTGCCGATGATGTGCTGATTAACAAATACCTTGAAAACCAATATCAAGATGTTATTTTACCAATGACTGTTTTGAGAAGATTGGATCTGGCATTAGAACCAACAAAAGACAAAGTTTTAAAAACTCACGAACAGTTTAAAGGGAAAATTGATAACCTATCTGGACTATTGACAAGCAAAGAACACGGTTCGGGATTGGAGTTTTACAACACTTCGCCCTACACAATGAAAATGTTGTTGGACGACCCGAAAAATATCGACAGTAATTTTTTGGATTATCTCAACGGATTTTCGGAAAATGTTCAAGACATTGTTCAAAAATTTAAATTCCGCAACCAGTTAGAAACATTTGAAGAAACAGGAATTACTTTTTCGCTGATTGAGAAATTTTGTAGCCCTAAAGTAGAACTTAGCCCTGAGAAAATCTCGCCAATGGCAATGGGTTATATGTTTGAGGACTTGCTTCGCAGATTTAACGAAAAAACAAATGCAGCCGCAGGGCGACATTTTACACCAAGAGAAATTATTGAACTGATGACACATTTGGTGTATTTGCCTGTAAAAGACAAAATACAGCAAGGAACCTATTTGGTTTATGACCCCTGTGCAGGTTCGGGAGCAATGCTTACCCAATCTAAGAGATATGCAACAGACCCCGAAGGTGAAATAAAATCGAAAGCAAGTTTTCATCTATACGGACAAGAAAACACAGGCGAAATGTATGCGGTTTGTAAATCGGATATGTTGCTAAAAGGCGAAGACCCCGACAAAATACAGTTTGGCTCTACTTTGAGTAAATACGGTTTCGACCCCGACCTTAAATTTAACTTTATGCTTACAAACCCACCTTACGGCACAAGTTGGAAAGAAGACCAAAAAGAGTTGAATGTAGGAACAGCCAAAAAGATTGAAATAAACGACAGCCGTTTTAACCTGGAGATTAAAAACTTTAAAGGGGATAAAGAAAGAACCTGTTTAACCTCTCGTAGCAACGATGGGCAATTGATGTTTATGTTGCATATGCTCTCTAAAATGAAAGACCCCAAAGACGGCGGTAGCCGTATTGCTTCTGTGCAAAATGGTTCTGCCCTGTTTACAGGCGATGCAGGTAGCGGAGAAAGTGGGATAAGACAATACACTTTAGAAAACGATTTATTGGAGTGCATTATCCAACTGCCCAACGATATGTTTTACAATACAGGCATTGCTACTTATGTTTGGATATTGAGCAACAACAAAGAAGAAAAACGAAAAGGAAAAGTGCAGTTGATTAATGCTTC
>JAJRQZ010000178.1 GCA_024279935.1 Bacteroidota bacterium | reverse complement strand
TTGTAAAAAGACAAACAGCCGCCATCAAAAAAACAAAAACAGGCAGGTACAAAGTGCATAATTGTAGTGGGGGTTGTTGGGATTTAGTCCAACACTTGCTTCAAACTCGGCTTTTCAAGCCGTTTGAAGCCTATTTATTAGAAACAGTGCGTTTTACTATTTAACAATTATTTTTTCTTCATATTCTGAATTAGCAATTTTTAATTTCAAAATGTAAATATCAGGTATGTAATTTGTTAAGTCGATTTCAATTTTATTAATGGATTTATTGATTGAGTTTTGGTAAACCAATGTGTTAGTTTTATTATATATCTGGATTTCAATATTCTCAAAGTCATCTAACTGTTGACTTATATTTTTTAAATAGTCAAATTCAATAGTTAATATATTAGAGACTGGGTTTGGATATACTTTATACCAATTATCAACAACTTCTACCAACAGCCTGTTTTCAAATGAACCACAGATATTTGTAGCATTAGCATACACAGAACCAAAACCAGGTCTAGATCCTGCTCTGAATTTCCCGATAACTCTACCACCGGTTACAGTGGCAATTGCACCATCACATGACCATTGAACATTTGAGATTTCTTGATTTGGTGTACCAAGGTATTCAATTGCTGCAATACCCATTTCTCTAACTCCAATTCGGGTATCACCGTACAAATAAAAATCAGGTTTGCCAACCCAGAAAGTTTTCTCAACAATAAAATCCTCGCAGCCAGTGTTAACAGCAGCGCGAACCCAACCAATACCTTTAACACTACTGTTTTTTGCTTTCACAATATATGTGCTGGTATTTTGCCCATTAACATATAGCAGGTTGCTGCTGTTAGACCATGTAATAGTTGATCCGTTCGGAACGTTCTGAAGAATAAAAGTTGAGTTGCTTGTACATACTATTGAACCTCCGATTATTGGACCTGAAGTTCCTGCGGGGTTTGGTGGCCCTACCACGGTATATTCGATTTTACTTGATTCTAAAGATGACGGCACCCATTTATTTATTGTTTGCCCAAGTGAGTTTTTCCTTACGTAAAAAACTGCGTATCTTATGTCAAAACCTGTTGTTGACACATTTGTTATATCTGCCCACGGGTATCCGTCATTTGGTGAGGCAAACGACATACTTACACACTCTCTATCACGGAGCCAAACTTGAGGAACATCGCAAAAGGGTACTTCGAAACTTACATGTTTCGTAACCTCATACCTATCAACATCTAAATATAAGCCTGGTGACAGCCCCCATCTATTTCCTATATATTCCCATTTTACTAAATTCGTTATTGCGGTAGAACCAGAAAAGGATGAATAATGATAAAGCATGTTGGGGTCATTAATTAATGTTAACGCACTAAGTGCATTGACCTTTCCATATCCAGTGTTTTCGTCGAAACCAACAGCATCAATGTCATCTGCGGTATTTTCAAGGATATGTCTTACATCATCATTAGTTAAATTAAAATCTCGGTTTAATCCATGCGAAATTATTAGACCCGCTATTCCACTTACAATTGGTGCTGCCAATGAAGTTCCAGAATGCACTCCTGTACCTCCTGATCTATCAGTAGTTAAAATACTTGTTCCAGGGGCTGACACATTTATATGTGGGCCAGTATTTGATGTGCTGCGCCTTTGTAGAGGGTTTTCATCAGTCGCCCCAACAGCGACTACCTCATGAGAAAATGCAGCAGGATATTCCGTAGGATTACCTTTATTATATTCGTTGCCCATAGCAACTACTGTCACAACATTATTGTTGTAAGCATTTTCGATAGCATCATAAAGTAGAGGTACACGAAGAATTACTTCATTTATTGGAGTCCCCATATCATTGAAACCATAACTTAAATTTACAACATTGGCTCCATTATTTACAGCGTAATCAATAGCATCAGCAACATCAGAGGGAGAAGCAGTTGTTGAAAAATCCCACAGTGTTCCTCTGAATGGGAACTTAATTTCGCCTGAACCTACCATTTTAACAGGCATTATACTGCAATTCCACATTACACCTGCTACCTGATTATCATTATCAGTAATAGCCCCTATAACGCCTGCTACATTTGTCCCATGCCCAGCAAAACTTAGGTCAGAAGAATTCGGTAAATCATCCATAGGGTCATTATCATCATCACCTGAATCATATCCGGCAATTACTCGGCTTCTATCACCAGGGTCTAAATCAATATGATTATAATCGACACCACCATCACAGACTGCTATAATTACATCATTTCTGCCTCTGTTTATATCCCAAGCATTTTCAGCCCTAATATCTGAATTAGGATTTGTAAATGAATTTAAATACCATTGATTTCCATATTCATCATCATCCGGTTCATACATGGTTTAATTACGACAGGATATTCAATATAAGCAGTATAGACGCCTGATTTGCTATTAAGCATTTCTATCAACTCTTGTGATTTAGTAATGTTTGTCATAATAATTTCCTGCCAACAGTTTAAATCGTTTAACTGCTCTACTGTCTTTGCAATTGTAGTTTTCAAAATTCCATTGTTGTCATACCTGTTTCTAAATACTGCCCTTACGGTTTTTACGCTAAAATATTCCATAACTTCTTTTATGCTTTCAGACTGAATCTCCTGAACATTTGTGATCTCAGTATTAGAAGAGAAAATCTCTTTATCAAATTTTACTATTACGCGAAAAGGCCTAATTTCGTTTAGGTTTTGTGATAAGACATTGCAGGTAAATAGTATGCCTAAAATGATCAGCGAATAATTTTTACTTTTTCTTTTCATGATTAAAATGATTTAAAATGTTGGTTCTACTGTTATTTTAATGGGTAAAGGCTCAAACCGCCATGAAAAAAAAGAATTGCACTTCTGAATTTCTCAAAAGTCCTATAGCCCCTACCTGCTGTTTTCAGTTCTTGTATTTTCCCGTTTAGCCTTTCGGCCAT
>JAJRQZ010000177.1 GCA_024279935.1 Bacteroidota bacterium | reverse complement strand
TGGTTACCTATCCGTTTTGTCACAATTTTTGTTTGAAAAACACAAAATTTCCGCCAAAACTACTGAGATTTCAAATATATAGCCCCACGCTGAAGCATGGGGCTATTGATAATCAACTTGATAAACCTGCTGAGTAGCAACCATTTTTTACTAAAGTGCATTTGTTTTAACGCATCTGCTTCCTTGCTAAACCTTTGAGATAGACTGCTATATCGTCAGGATTAGACGCCTCACATCTGCATCAAACTAAACGCATGAAGTAATCATCTTAAGGAAAATCTCATTTCGATCTTGGCATAAAAAAAAGCCATTGTTTATTTAAATGGCTTCTTTCAGGGGGTTTTTCCTACTCTTTTCTGGTGCTTAACCCGAAAGGCATGTAAAGCGGGCACGAACCCATTAACGCTGTTGCCAACGGCACTATTGCCACTAAGCCCCACCATGTTTGATAATAATAACCCAAAGCGGCAATGATGACTGCCAATAAAACCCTGACTGCCGCATCAATTTTTCCTACGTTCTTTTTCATCTTTTTATTTTTTTGTTGTTGAGCAAAAATAGCTTGTTCGATATAATATCTTGGTGACTTGGGTTACAAAGCGCCAAAAATTTCGATCTTAGCCCGGTGATTTTTTATAATACCCTGCTTTTCAAGTTGTTTTAACAGTCGTGATATTACTTCCCGAGCCGTCCCCAGCTCTTCGGCAATATGTTTATGGGTTGCGAAAACATATTTGGTGCCATTTTCAAAGCTAATGTTCTTTTTGAGATATACCAACAAGCGGCTATCGATACTTTTAAAGCTTACGGCATCTATGAACTCTATCAACTCATTAAAGCGTTTATTGAAAAGCTCAAGCACAAATTTATTCAAGTACGGAAACTGCTTGATCATTTTGTCGAGCTTGTCAGCCGGAATGGCCAGCAGTTTGGTGTTTTTGTCTATCAAGGCATAAGCTACGCTTTTTTTATTGTTTAAGCCTGCCGAGATTGAGAGGGCACAGCTTTCGCCCGGGTTAATATAATATAACAATACTTCTTTCCCCGATTCGTCGTTTCTCATGACCTTTATTCTTCCTTCGATTACCAACGGTACGACTTTAACATATTCGTTGTTGCGCAAAATCATGACATTATTTGGTATTTCCATAACGGAAGATTGATTCTCAAGTGCTTTCACCAATTCCTTGTTAGGGAAAAGCTTGGAAAGAAAAATCCCCGGATTATCCATTGGTCTTATTTTTTAATTTCCCTGTCGATATAAGGATTACGCCCAATATCGTAAAGCTTCCGCCAATCAACTGAATGGCGGCAGGCATTTTGTCAAAAATGACAAAAGCCCCCAAAAGTACGAATAAACTACGTGAAGTGCCAATCATGGATGCTTTTGAGGCATCTATGAACTTCAAGGTAAAATATCCCAGGGTCCCTGTTAAAAATGGCCCCAAAACAGAACCAATGCCTATGTTCACCAATGCTGATGACGGGATCCTCAAATCAAGGCCGAAATAAAAGAGTGCTGCGACAGAGGCAGTGAAAAGAAATAATATCCTTGCCAATGCAAGAAAAGAAGGATCGAGTTTTTTGATATTCCTCTTTGCGATGACCGTTGAAAACGCATAAATAATTCCCGAAACAAACACATATTGGCTGCCCTTGATGAAAAAGTCGTTGATCCCCCCACCATTATAAGATATTACAAACGCACCGGCCAGTGTAACCAGCATGCCAATTCCTTCCAAAATATTAAAGCGCTCCTTCAAGACCACAAATCCCAGGGCTGCTATCAACAGAGGATTGATATTTGCCAAAAAAGAAACAGTAGCGGGATTTTCAACGGTGTTGACCGATAAAAAGAAAAATATGGTGCCAAACATTTCCAGCGATGCGATAAGGCTTAATATCGCCCAGCTGCGCTTTTCAAGAAATATGATTTTCTTATACTTTTTGCTTGCTATTATAAATATCAAATTCCATATTATGCCCAAACCAAACCATAAGGTGCCAAACTGGGCCAAATGGACCTCGTTCAGCGCCGATTTGCTGAAGATATAAACATTGCTTACGGCAAAAGCCGTTGCCAAAGCCAAAAAAATCCCCTTAGTGTTCGTCCTCAATGTTTTTATAGTTTAGTAAAGTCAGGATAATTATCTTAAAATCAATGAAATCCTTCTTTTCGGGCAGCCATTGCCTGAACATAACGCCAGTTTGTTTCTTGAAAACATAATACTGGTACACCACAGTTGATGAGTAACTTACTGAGGCCGTTAGCGCTGCTCCGAGATATCCGAAAACAGGAATTAAAACTATTGCAAAGGTGACCGTAAAAGCAAATCCCACTATATTAGCCCATAAACTGATTTTTGGATTTCCCAGCCCCGAGAAATAATGTGAGAAAATAGTGTTTGCAGAGAGGGCAAGAACCCCGGGGCTCAATGCAAGGATGATATATTTTATTCCCACAAATTCCTTGGTAAACAAATACTCGTATGCCCCAACGGGAATAAGCAAAAGAGCCACAAGACCTATGAAAGTAAGCAATACGCTCAACTTCATCAATTTAACGGTCAACGAAACAGCATAAATCTTGTCGTCGGAATTTGATATCTCGCTAAACTGCACCAGGGAGATGCTCTGCCCGATAAGCCGTAAACCTTCACTAAGCTGAACGCCTGCATTATAGACCCCAAGCGACGACAAGCCCGCCATCGAACTAACAAAATAAAAGCTAATCCTCTTGTTCAGGATATGAAACCCGTTGGCTATCTGGCTTATAAGCCCAAAACTGAAAATCTCCCCAATGGTTTCCCTTGTATCCTGATTAAGTCCGGGGCTTAAACGCCTGAAAGTTATATAGCCGCTCAAAATCAGGCCCATACCATAAGAGATCTCAAGTGAAGTGATATAGGCTGTATAATCCCTGACCTGAGACACTAAAAGCAGATAAACAAATGAGCTGATGAAACCGGATATCTGTATAACAAAAATAACATTGTACTGTTTGATCTTTCCTCTTCCTATAAGCAAATTGTAGTGGGTAAGCATGAATGCGTTCAAGACGGCCAGCATCAAAATGCTTTGCTCTTCCCCCGGAGGTATGATTTCATTAAACAGTTGTGGGAAAAAATCTTTGAAGGCTAGAGCCGAGAGGGAAAAGGCAATTAGTACTATTAGTATCCATAAGTAGGATATGATCAATAGCGCCAACTGGTTTTTCCGCGAGCTGAAATATATCAGCCCCCCGCCACCCAACAAATCAACAAAAATCTGAATAATGCTTATGGCAACGACAACTAAACCGATAATACCATAGCCCTCCCTACCGATATACCTGCTAATCAGTATGATAACAGCCAAGTTGATGATCGCATTGAGAATCCTGCTAAGTGTTGTCCCTAATATTTTATTTACCATACTTATTTATTGGAGCAATTCCCGCAAAAGTATCACTTATGCCCATATCTAATATTTACATTGGCTAAAATATGAATTTTGAAGTATTGAAAATATAATTTTTGAATTTGGCAGGTAAAACTTAAAAATTGTTGATAATAATAATATCGCAAAACTAATCGCATCAATAAAATAATTTAATTTGCCTAAGTGCTATAAAAGCAATATTAAAAACACCGATAATGCTAAATTATTATTTTTGAGCCGTGAAATTAAGCGTAGTTATTGTTAATTATAATGTTGAGTATTTCCTCGAACAATGTCTTTCGTCGGTTTACAAGGCTATGCAAGGCATTAAGGGTGAGGTAATTGTAATCGACAACAATTCTGTTGACGGCAGTTGCGCAATGGTCCGCAAGAAATTCCCGGAAGTGGTTTTAATTGCCAATACCGATAATAAAGGTTTTTCGAGGGCCAATAACCAGGGCATAAAAATCAGCAAAGGCCAATATGTTTTAATATTGAACCCTGATACCGTTGTAGAGGACGATACTTTTGCGAAGACATTGAACTTTATGGACAAAACCCCGGATGCGGGGGCGTTGGGAGTTAAGATGCTCGATGGCTCCGGGAAATTCCTGCCCGAATCCAAACGGGGTCTCCCAACACCTTCGGCGGCGTTCTATAAAATGTCCGGCATATCGGCACTGTTCCCGGGATCGAAGAGGTTTTCGAAATATCATCTCGGTTATCTGGACCATGACAAAATAAATAAAGTTGAAATACTTGCTGGCGCATTCATGCTCTTGCGGAAGTCAGTATTGGACGAAATAGGACTGCTTGACGAGGACTTTTTTATGTATGGTGAGGATATCGACCTGTCGTACAGGGTTATAAAAGCAGGATACTATAATTATTATTTTCCCGAAACACGCATTATACATTATAAGGGGGAGAGCACTAAAAAGTCGAGCGTAAATTATGTGCTAGTTTTTTATAATGCCATGGTAATCTTTGCTCGCAAGCATTTCACCGACAATAATGCGAGGGCTTTTGCCGGGCTTATCAAGGTAGCAGTTTATTTCAGGGCAATGCTGGCAATAATTTCACGGCTCTTCGGCCGTTTGAGCCTGCCTTTTATCGACGGGGCATTACTTTATGGCGGGGCTTATTTTTTAAAAGTCATTTGGGGAAGGAACTTCATATATTCCGAAGGAGGCAACTATCCGGTTTTGTTGGTAACTACAATATTGCCATCTTATGTGATCATTTGGTTGTTGTCGGTTTATTTTGCGGGAGGCTACGACAGAACCGTTAAGATACGCAAGTCGGTGAGCGGCCTATTGGTCGGAACCATTATCATTCTTGTGCTTTACGCACTTTTGCCCGAAAACCTGAGGTTTTCAAGAGCCTTGATATTGCTGAGCACCCTCTGGGGAGTCCTAACACTTCCCTTTGCACGTTATTTGCTCCACCACCTGAAGGTTTCATGGATTCAGATGGGCGATAAGGAAAAAAACCGCTTCATAATTATTGGTGATAAAAGGGAAGCAGGCAGGGTAAACGACTTGCTGAAAACATCAATCTCAAAACCCGATTATGTAGGATTGGTTTTCCCTGACAGAAATAAAGCCGCTGATGATGAGTTCATCGGAAATATTAGCCAGGTCAGGGATATTATCGAAATTTATAAAATTGATGAGGTGATATTTTGCTCGGCAGACGTAAAACATCAAATAATTATCGATAAAATGGCAGAGTTGCAAAATGCCCACATCGACTTTAAAATCGCCCCCAAGGACGGGCTGTCCATAATAGGTTCAAACTCAATACATACACGTGGCGACCTATATACCGTTGGTATCAATGCTATTGGCAAGGTTGAGAATAAACGGAATAAAAGGCTGCTCGATTTTGCCCTGAGCGTCATGATGTTGCCGCTAATACCCATATTAATGTTTGTCCAGAAAAAGCCTTTTGGCTTTATAAGGAATATATTTGGTGTCTTGTTTGGGGCAAGATCCTGGGTCGGCTATTATAAGTCATCGGGTATATCACACAAGTTGCCGAAAATAAAACCTTCGGTATTAAACACTATCGACGGCATGAAATCGAAAAATTACGAAAAACGCGTTACCGACGACCTCAACCTTCTGTATGCCCGCGATTATAGCGTGTGGAGGGATATCAATATCATTTTTTACGCTTTCCGCGATTTGGGAAGGTAAGGGTTATTGGTCGCGACTGCACGAACTATTGTAAACTAATGTTTAGATCTTGGTGTTATCGGATATTGATAAAATATAATTCAAACAATGATCATCCATCGCTTTTTTTTCTACTTTTGCCGACTTATAAATAAAGAAAAGTTCATTAAGATATTTTGTCTATATGTTATATCGCAGACATTTAAGGATAAGAGCCCTTCAAGCATTATATGCTCATTATTCATCCGGTCAGGAAAACCTTGTTATTGGTGAAAAACAATTAATGCTCAGTATCAATAAAGTTTATGAACTTTTTATATATCAACTTTCTTTCTTAAACCAAGTACAGTTATTTGCGGCGGACCTTTTCGAGGATCGCAAGAAGAAACATATCCCCACGGAAGAAGATCTAAACCCTAACCTGAAGTTTATCAACAACAAGGTGCTCGTTTACTTAGAAAACAATTTCGATTTCAGGAGGAAAGAAGAGCTTTATAAGATAAATTGGGCAGATGAAAAAGATATCATAAGGAGGTTTTATAAAAAACTCATAGAATTCGATTTCTATAAGTCATATATGAAATCAGGGGAAAACACCCTTGAGGAGGATAAGAAGTTCATGGTAAAGCTTATAGACTTAGTTTTGTCCAAGTTTGGTCTGTTGAGTTCGTTCTATGAAGAAAAAAGCGTGTATTTTACTGATACTTACGACCTTGTAAATATACTTCTGATCAAGTTTGCCGATACCCTAAAAGCCAAGGCCAACGAGAACAGCCTTCTCCCCCCCTTGTTGAAAACGGAAAACGATGCGATAAACACCGATTTGGAGTTTGTTAAAAAGCTTTATCGCAAGGTTGTCCTTAACAATGAGGAATATGATAATATAATCAAACCTAAAACCAAGAACTGGGAATACGACCGCATACCCCTTATGGACCTGATATTAATTAAAATGGCCATTACCGAATTTTTGTATATGTCGGAGGTGCCGGTCAAGGTAACCCTAAACGAATATATCGAGCTGTCGAAATACTTTAGCATCGAGAAGAGCAAAATTTTTATAAACGGCGTTCTGGATATACTTATAAGAGACCTTAATAAAGAAGGGAAGATAAAAAAAGTAGGGCAGGGGATGATCGATAAATAAACTTCTGCTGCCCGGCTATTGTTTGGCTGCCTGTATATGCATCCAATCATAGTTTTTAGTCCGCCCAAGGCTAACCCAGCCTTCTTCCTCCCAAATCCCCCACCAATCATCGTATTGTGCTTTGGCGAAAGCGGCCTTGCCGCGGCCCCACTTAAGCTGGTTCTCATCGGGATTATAGTCAATGGCGATTCCCCAGCTATGTGTTGACCATTTATTGCCGCCACGTATTCTCCTAACGTTCAGGCAGCCTCCCCAAAGATCCAGATTGAGCTCTTTTATTTTTTCGATACCGTAAGTTTCCAAGACTTTTGTAAGTACCCTCGACAAACTTTCGTGAATTGTTTCGTTGCAGAAAAATGACTTGACAATCTTCCGTTTGTCCCATGAAAGTCGGTGAGGATAAGGCAGTAGCAAGCGTTTTTGGTTTTCGCCCACCGCTCCATAAAAATTTACCAAATCCACCTCGTTTTGCTTCGGCCAATTGTTGGGATTGATGTTCAAGGGTTCAATGTCGCGCCAATTTACAGGCATTATCCCGGTTTCGGTAAATTCGTTCAAAACATCGAAGGCAAATGCCGTTTGTGGTCCCCAATAACCGTCCAGCTTTCCTGCGTCAATTCCGTTTTTATTACTTGACAGCTGTATAAACCCTATTGCTTTTCTCTTGTGCCCCCAGCTTTTGTCCAATTCGTCCACCGTGCTTAGAGCATTCTTGGTGTTGGCACCGAAGTTGCCGTCAACCCTCAAATTTACGGATAAGTACTTATTTAATAGTTTTTGTATCAGTTTTACATGCTTTACTTTTAGTTCCATACGTTCATTTTTAAAAAATACCGTATAAAAGTAACTTTTTTTTGAGCAATACGTCCCAAGTATAATTGATAATCAAAAAAATATAAAATCATGAAAATTAAATCAGCACTTTGTTTTACGGCTTTTGTAGCATTATTGTTTTTTCCCTTCACTATGCTCTCAGCGGCACAAAGTGGCAAAATCCTGAAAGAAACACGTACTCTTCCATCGTTTTCTTCAATTCAGTCCAATGGCTCAGTTGACATTATTGTTACGCAGGGCAATGCTCAAACTGTTGTTGTAGAGGCTGATGCAGGTCTGCTTCCGCATTTGAGGACAGAAGTTGAGGATGGCGTTTTATTTGTCGGCATAAAATCGTACCGAAGATCTTTCAAAGTGGCAAAGGTATATGTTCGGCTTCCGAGACTTGATAAGCTAAGCTTGAATGGTTCAGGTGATTTGATAGTGAAGAATAATTTTAAAGGCAACAGCTTTAAAGTCAAGCTCAACGGCTCAGGTGATTTTGACGGCGATCTAGAGCTTAAAAAGCTTGAAATATATATTTCTGGCTCGGGAGACGCAAGTTTTAATGGTATAAACGGGGATTTGAAAATATCCGTCGGTGGTTCCGGCGATGTTTATGCAAGTAATTTGCGTTTAAGCAACTGCAACATAAAAATTGCGGGTTCCGGCGATATGACACTAAAAGGAAGCACTGAGAAAATGCTTATCGGCCTTGCCGGAAGTGGCGATGTGGATGCCCGTGATTTTAAGGCCGTTGACGTAAGTGTCAGCATTGCAGGCTCTGGTGATGTTGACATTTTTGTTGTTGAGAGCATTTCTGCATCGATAGTCGGTTCGGGCGATGTTAGTTATTCAGGCAATCCTACAAAAGTAAATGTGTCGTCAACAGGATCGGGCAGCTTGATAAAGAATTGATTCCTTCGGGTTTATCGGGGTTTTGACAGGGAAAGTGTGAGCTTGCACTGTTTTTTTACGCATAAAAAGATGTTTTATACGATTTATATTTAGTTTTGTGGAAAATATACAATAGTGGAACATTTTATCGGCATTCCCCAGTCATTTCATTCCGATGGTGGTGGCAAAGTTTTCGAGCACTGCCTTGTGTGCGGTAAATACTTGCTTGATGGCGAAACATCTTATGTGATAGAAAAGGCCATGAAAAACTACGACGGATACGAATTTTCGTCAACAATATACGAATATGCCATTTGCGGCAACTGCCATCAGGAACTGCAGAAAGGCATGTCGGAGGAATCTGTTTCCAATATGCAGACATATTATCAGCAACTAGTTGCATCAACAGGAAAGCAAGCGTTGATGATCGATTTGAGAACTTTTGACGTAGATAAGTGGTTGTCGAAATGCTTTTTTACCGAAAAACCGGTTGTCGAAATGAAAGAGTATCAGCTTATAGGCCAGTTTAAAGGCAATAAGTTATTGCTGAACACGCCTCCTATGGTGATCGGGGAAGACGTTATCGACGATATGGCAGGATTGTTGTCCGATAAGACCATAGATGAGATGAACGGTTTTAAGGAACAATACCTTGGCCCGCCACCCGAGCTGGAAGAGCTTATATACGGAAGGAAGCTTATATTCCTTTAAGAAATTAGGGGGTGTCCCTAATGAAAAAGCCTGTCCGTTACCGGATCCCGGATAGGTTTTGATAATTAAATCAATAATACACAATAAATTACAATGGCTCTTAGCAAACTACTATTAAACATATTAATACTATTTAGCTTGAACGCATTTTCACAAAAAGAAATAAAAATGGAAACAGCAACTTTTGGCTCCGGCTGCTTTTGGTGCAGCGAGGCTATTTTCGACCGACTGGAAGGTGTAATAGACGTAAAGCCCGGCTTTAGCGGAGGCACGGAAGAAAACCCGACCTATAAGCTGGTTAGCACGGGAAGCACCAAATATGCCGAGGTCGTTCAAATAAGCTTCAATCCCGAAATCATTTCGTTCGATGATTTGCTTCAGGTTTTTTGGGACACGCATAATCCCACAACCCCTGACCGCCAGGGTGCCGATATAGGCCCTCAATATAGGTCAGTGATATTCTATCATAATGAATATCAGAAGGAAAGAGCCGAATATTATAAGCGGAAACTGGATATATCAAAGATTTGGCCTCAGCATATCATTACGCAAATAACAGAGTTCAGAAGTTTTTATCAGGCTGAGGATTACCATGACGATTATTATAAAAACAATCCCAATGAAGGATATTGCAATTTTGTGATAAGCCCGAAGATCAAGAAATTCGAAAAGGTTTTTGCTGATAAAATCAAGAAGGCTTACTAATGGGCTTATATAATTCGGTTTTCGCGAAATTCTACGATCCTTTTATGAAAGGGTTTGAAAAGCGAATTCGGAAGAACCGCCTGGAACTCTTGAAAGATGTCGGGGGCGAGGTGCTGGAAATAGGTTCAGGCACAGGAATAAACTTCGGCTTATACAATCCCGGCATAAACTTGACCGCCATAGAGCCCTCGCAGGCAATGATCGATGTTAGCACTGCAAAAAACTGCGATTGCAATAAAATAAGGCTCTTAAAGACCAGTATCACTGACCCGCTATTATTTAACGAACTAAAGGAAAGTTCGTTCGATTATATTTTAAGTACTTTGGTCTTGTGCACTATCGACCGGCCTGAAATAGCGATTAAAAACTACGGGAAACTGTTAAAGCCTGATGGCAGGCTATTGGTTCTGGAGCATATTCACTCGACAAAGCCCTTGCATAAGAAACTTCAAAACATTGCCAACCCATTTTGGAAAGCTTTTAGCGAAGGTTGTAATTTAAATCGGAATACCGACCAGATGCTGATACAAAATGGCTTTGTCCCCGTTCAAAGCGAGTACTTCGTTAAAACTTTAAGGTTTGTTCAGGGAGTCTATGTCAATGGCTAAAGTGATTGGCATAAATGATATTAAGTCCAAATCTTGATTTTGCATACAAACATTAAGTTAAAACCCGCGACAACAAAAACTCTTTATTACCTTTGCAGTATGAATTTTGCCGGACAAATAGGTTCAAAACTGTTCAAGACCGTAGCCGGGCTTGCCCAAGAAAGCAATACAAAGGTCTATGTCATCGGTGGCTTTGTTAGGGATTTATTGCTTAACAGGCCTTCGAAAGACGTTGATTGTGTTGTTGTTGGTAGTGGCATAGCCTTTGCGCAAAAAGTGGCAATAAAGTTCGGGCCGGGGGTTTCGGCCAGGTATTTTAAAAATTTCGGCACCGCGATGGTGAAATACGGCGAATGGGAACTTGAGTTCGTTGGAGCAAGAAAGGAATCGTACCGAAAGGAATCGCGCAAACCGATAGTGGAGAACGGAAGCCTTTCCGATGACCAGAAACGACGTGATTTTACGATCAACGCAATGTCGATCAGTTTGCAAAAGAAAGATTTCGGGCAGTTATATGATCCTTTTAACGGCATCTCGGATATGGAGGCCCTTATCATCAGAACTCCTTTGGATCCTGATATTACATTCTCTGACGACCCGCTTCGCATGATGCGTGCCATAAGGTTTGCTTCCCAATTGGGATTTGACATCGACCCAAACACCTTCGATGCAATAAGCAGGAATAAAAACAGGATCACGATAGTATCTGCGGAAAGGGTTTTGGGCGAGCTCAATAAGATAGTGCTTTCCCCAAAACCGTCAGAAGGCTTTAACTTATTGGAAATAACAGGTTTGCTAAAGATAATCTTTCCACAGATGACTGACTTGAAAGGCGTGGAGAAGATTGGCAAGCTTGCGCACAAGGATAATTTTTATCATACTCTTGAGGTCCTGGACAATCTTGCCAAAAACAGCGATACCCTAATGTTGCGCTGGGCAGCAATACTTCACGATATTGCAAAACCCCTCACAAAGAAATTCGAGCCTGGAAAGGGATGGACTTTCCATGGACACGAGTTCATAGGCGCGAAAATGGTGCCCGGCATCTTTAAGAAATTAAAATTGCCCACAGGCGACAAGATGAGATATGTTCAAAAGCTCGTCCAGCTTCACCTAAGGCCTATTGTGCTCTCGCAGGAGATCGTAAAGGATTCTGCCATAAGGCGTTTGCTCTTTGAGGCTGGTGACGATATAGACGACTTGATGATGCTTTGCGAAGCCGACATAACATCGAAAAATGAATATAGGGTAAAGAAATTCCTAAGCAATTTCAGGCTTGTGCGCCAAAAACTTAAGGAGGTGGAGGCCAAGGATAAAATCAGGAACTGGCAGCCTCCCATCACCGGCGAGGTCATAATGAGGACCTTTGGCATAAAGCCTTCAAAGAAAGTTGGGCTTATCAAGCTTGCCATCAGGGAAGCCATCCTTGATGGGATTATAATGAATAATTACGAAGAGGCTTATCAGCTTATGCTTGACGAGGGGAAAAAACTTCAGCTTTCACCAAAAATTATGATCAGCGAACAGCAGGCCGCTGATTTAAACGACGCAAATAATGACTAAAAAACCTAGCCTAATCGTTATTGTCGGGGCTACCGGGGTTGGCAAGACATCGCTGGCAATAGAATTGGCCAAGAAACTGAAGGCCGAAATTGTTTCAGCCGACTCGCGGCAGATTTATAAGGAAATCCCTATCGGGACCGCCGCGCCTTCGATAAGCCAGTTGAGGAGCATAAAACATCACTTCATCGGAACTCTCGCGGTTACAGATTATTTTAATGCCTCTATGTTTGAAAACGATGTTCTAAAGCTTCTTGAAACTTATTTTAAGGAACATAAGACAATGATAATGGCAGGCGGTAGCGGGCTGTATATCGATGCTGTTTGCAAGGGCATTGACGCAATGCCCGATGCTGACGAAAAACTGAGGGGCGAGCTTGATGATTTTTTCTCGAAGGAAGGAATTGAAGGGCTTCGCAAAAAGTTGGAACTACTTGACCCAGTATATTATAATGAAGTTGACCTGGATAATCCAAAGAGATTGTTAAGGGCCATAGAGGTATGTTTGCAAACAGGAACACCCTTTTCACAGCAGCGAAAAGGAAAGAAAGCAGAAAGGCCGTTCAATATCATAAAAATAGGCCTCGAGCTCCCTCGCAGGCAACTTTATGAAAATATAGAGAGTCGTTTAAATATAATGCTCGACGATGAATGGCTGGAAGAAGCCAGAACGGTTTTTGGGTTTCGAAACGAAAATGCGCTCAATACGGTTGGTTATAAGGAATTATTCAAATTCTTAAATGGCGAATGGGATTTTGAGACCGCAAAAGATAAAATTAAGGTAAACACACGTAGATACGCAAAAAGGCAGATGACCTGGTTTAAACGGGATAATGAAATAAATTGGTTTTCGCCTGACGACCGAAGAGGTATCTTCGACTATGTTGCCAAGAATATAAGACCATTGTAAATTTGAAGATGGATCTTTTCATAGAATCCGGTTTTTAATCATTAAAAGATAATAAGATGAAACATCCATGTTTAATTTTAAACACACAGGAAAATGATTATTCTGCAAAAATACAGTCATCGGATTAAGCGGATTTAACGGATGTTTTTCGCTTGCGAAAAACTAAAATCCGCTTAATCTGTTAAATCCGATGA
>JAJRQZ010000176.1 GCA_024279935.1 Bacteroidota bacterium | reverse complement strand
ATCCATAGCATAAATCCGGTCGAAATGCTGGAAATCGGACTTGACGAACAACCTTGCTCTCCCGGTAAGTTTCAAGCCATAGTACTTTGCGGTATTAGTGGCTTTTTCATCTGGCGGCTTATTGATGTGATAAGGTTCAAACCCGGCCGAGTCAACCTTAAAATCAAGATTGTTCTCAGCATATTTTTTCTTCAACAAAGCCTCTGCTATCGGTGAGCGGCAGATGTTTCCCAGACATACAAACAGTACATTCATTTTATATAATTTTTTCGTCCCAATTTACGAAAAAAATCGTGATATGGGCTTAAAAAACCTAAAAAATCAAATTTTAAGTTTTTTATTGATTTCCTCTACATAAGCACGGAACTGTTTGTCGGTCTCTACCAGATTGTTAACAGTCCGGCAAGCATGAAGAACAGTAGCGTGGTCTTTGTTCCCGCAGTGCAGCCCTATTGTGGCCAATGAGTTTTTTGTGTGTTTTTTTGAGAAGAACATCGCTAGCTGGCGAGCTTGCACGATTTCGCGTTTGCGCGTTTTCGAGTTAATGGCCTCAAGCGGCATATCGAAATAGTCGCAAACAACTTTCTGAATATAGTCGATGGAAATTTCACGACTTGTGTTCTTGACAAACTTATCGATCATCCTCTTGGCAAGTTCCAGGTCGATGATTTTTTTATTAAGTGTTGATTGTGCCAGGATAGAAACCAAGGCGCCTTCCATTTCCCTTATGTTGGTAGTTATGCTGTAAGCAAGGTATTCGATGACATCATAAGGCATCTCTATGCCATCCTTATAAAGCTTCTTTTGAAGTATCGCTATACGTGTTTCCAAATCAGGGACCTGCAAGTCTGCCGACAAGCCCCATTTAAACCGCGAGAGCAAACGGGGCTCCATGCCCTTGAGCTCGACAGGAGGCTTATCGGACGTCAGCACTATTTGTTTGTTGTTCTGATGCAAATGATTGAAGATATGGAAGAACACGTCCTGTGTCTTATCTTTTCCCGCGATGAACTGAACATCGTCCATGATCAAAGTATCGATCATTTGATAAAAATGGACGAAATCGTTTTGATTGTTATTTCTTACGGAATCGATATATTGATTTATAAATTGCTCGGTTTTAACAAACAATACTGTTTTATCGGGGAAGTTGCTCTTGACCTGCAAACCGATTGCATGTGCCAGGTGAGTTTTCCCCAAACCGACATTGCTATAAATCAGCAAAGGGTTAAAGGCCGTCTTGCCAGGGTTCTCGGCTATCGCCCAACCTGCGGACCTGGCCAACCTGTTGCAGTCGCCCTCGATAAAATTATCGAAAGAGTATGCCTCAACTAATTGCGACTCCACTTTGATCTTTTTCAGACCGGGAATAATAAACGGGTTTGGAATATCCCTCGACTTCCCTTTGTTTATGTCGATGGGCATGTTCATCGGTTTATTTTTTGTCGCCCGCCTGTCTGATGCAGGATAATTAACGGAGTACGGCTTTGAGTCCTTGAAAGAACTGTCGATAATTATACTATACTCCAATCGGCCTGACATGCCAAGTTCCTTCTTGATGGTCTTTTTCAATAACCCAATATAATGTTCTTCCAACCACTCGTAAAAAAACTGACTGGGAACTTGTATTGTTAGTACGTCATTTTCTAATTTTACTGGAGTTATCGGTTCGAACCAGGTTTTAAAAGCCTGCATTGGAATATTATCTCCGATAACTTTTAAGCATTTTTCCCAAACTTCAATATGCTTTTTCTTCATCCGCCGGTAAATCTTATGTCGATAATTAAATAATTTAGTTCGTCAAAAACGGTTAACTTTTTAAGGCTCAATACTATTCCTGTTAATATAGCCCGTTCAGTTTTGACCAGAGCAAATATCATATAAAAAAAGTGAAAAAAAAATGGTTTTTTTTGTTGACTTTTAAGTTTTTTTGTATTATATGCAAAATAGAGGTTAAAAAAACTATATTACTGATTTACAACTCTTTTATTTTAATATCATGAAAAACCGACAACCTATTTATGATATTTTGTATATCGTTTTTTTTAACATTCAAGCTCATTAAGCAATCTAATTGAAAATCTTGTGTTAATATCTTTAATCCATGCTCTTTAACAATGCGCATAATATCGTTTAAACGGGGATATCCAAAAGCCAGCTCCAGGGTTTTATAAATATACTTTTTTCGTTTGGCCGAGTTTTCAATGGCTTCTTTTGCTGAATTCTTATATGCGCTTATCAAGCCCGGAACACCAAGCTTGGCCCCCCCGAAATATCTTATAACGATTATGGCTGTATAAAATAATTCATTCGACAGAAGCTGGTTCAATATGGGCTTGCCAGCCGTTCCCGAGGGCTCACCATCGTCATTGCTCCTAAAGCGGTCGTCGTAGGGGCCGAGCCGCCATGCATAACAATGATGGCGCGCATCGTAATATTCTTTTTTAAGCTCAGCAATAAAAACCTTGAAATCCTCCTCGCTGTCAATATGTTTCGTTATTGCGATAAACTTGCTCCCCTTATCTTTATAAAGTCCTTTTCCGCTATGCGATATGGTTGTATAACTGTCAGATTCCATTTGTCAAACTTATTAATAAAATCGCAAGATTCACCATAAACATCATAAATATGCCTCAGTCGTTAAATTCCTATAAAAACGGCAAACGAGCTGTTGTGTTATTGCTTTTCCGATATTGGTCCTGCAAACAACATCGCCATCCATGAACCATTAGACGAGAGGCTCCAATGAAAAAAAACGATGTTGGTATTTAGCCAATATAATTACTTTTGCATTTGTGCATTAGGTAGTTTATTTTATTGTTTAGTTATGTTTATCAGGTATTTGATTTTAGTTATTGCAAGCTTATTAGCTCAGGGTCTAAGGGGGCAAGATGCTTCCGGCAAAAATTTATTTTATAAGCGTTTTGAAGGCAACATTTCCGGAAACATTAATGTAACCGCAAACATCATTAGGCTTTTCGACAATGTCAGCGGAAACTACATCTATTATTTCATGGATGACAACAACGAGATGTATTATGGCAAAACCGTTGAGCTTGACGGGGTTATAGACGAAAACGACAGCCTGAAACTAAGGGAATACGGTAGCGAGGAATTCACCTTCGAAGGACTGATAGACGATGATCACTATGAGGGGAAATGGGATTCGGGGGACCAGAAGTTCCTCGATTTCGATATGCGGGAATACTACCCAAAAGGCAGCTTGCCCTTCGAGGTATATTATTTGAAATCGGAAGAGGCCCTAAACAAGGAAAGCAAAGATTCGCCCGCGGCCCAAATCGAACTCAGCTTGGTTTTCCCTCAAGGTCATTATTTTGAGCCGGCAATAGTCGATTCGGTAAGCAATATCATAACGAAAACATATTTTGGCAGTGGCTTTAAACGCGACCAACCCGAAGCCATGTTGGAAAACTTTGAGAATGAATATTTCACAAACTACAAAAAACAAGCTAAGGACATGAACAATATTTCGGCCCCAGCCACTTTCAATTGGGAAAAACAGCTGAACATGTCGATAGTTTATAATTCCAAATATCTGCTTTGCAGCGAATATTTAAAATATGCCTATGCGGGTGGCGCCCATGGAATGAGCAATTTATCCTATGATATAATAGACTTGAAAAGCGGCGTCAAACTCTCTTATTCGGATATATTCAAACCGGGCTCTGATTCAGTTTTGGGACAGATTATTACCGACCAGCTTAGATTCAACTACAAAATCCCGGAGGAGCTAAGCCTAAAGGAGGCAGGATTTTTTGTGGAAAGCATAAAACCGAACAAGAATTTGTTCATCAACGGCGAGGGAATCGGCTTTGTTTACAACAGCTACGAAATAGCGCCCTATTCCAGGGGGGCAACGAGAATACTTTTAAGCTTCGGCAAAATAAAAGACCTAATCGTTGTTGGCAGCCCGGCCTACAAACTGAGCCATCGCCCCGGGTATTAATACAGCGACCTGTTATTATTTTGTTTCAGATCACTCAGGAACATTAACGGCAAAACATCCATATCGCTGACCTTAAATTGTTTATAACTTTTTTTGTGAGCATTTCAAAAATTGCGCCGGGCAAAAGAAATTAGTACTTTTAGAGTCTAAAAATAATTAATTAAACTCTACAACTATCATGAAACCCAACTTTTATGAACTGATTAACAAAGTAAAACCTTTACTCTTTGTCCTACTGCTTCTTTTTCCTTTTTCAAAGTCGTTAGCTGCCGGTGAGCCATACCCGGTAGGCAGCAAGGCAGCGGCCATGGGCAGATGTTCCGTAGCCCTGAGAGGCTTCTGGGGGATTCAAAACAACCAGGCGGCAATGGCCCTTGTTGATAAATTCAGTTTTGGGGTCAGCTATGAGAACCGTTTCTTGACGAGCGAAACATCGCATAAGAATATAGGCTTCATTGCGCCCACGAAATTCGGGACACTTGGATTAAGCGTAAATTATTACGGATATTCTGCCTATAACGAGCTTAAAGCAGGTCTGGCTTATGCAAGAAGCTTTGGGGAAATCCTGAGGATCGGACTTCAGCTGGATTATTTTTCAACCCATATAGGCGATGGTTACGGCTCGAACAACAAACTTACTTTTGAGCTTGGGGCTCAATCCGATTTAAGCGAGAAACTAACCCTCGGCGCGTATGTCTTCAATCCCATTCAAGCAAAGATAGCCGATAACAACCAGGAAAGATTAGCCTCAATAATCCGTTTCGGACTCGCATATAGTTTCGATGCCCCTCTTTTGATAAGCGTCGAGGCAGAAAAAAGCAGTTTCATAAATCCGGTACTTTTTCGGCTCGGTCTTGAATATTCCATAAAATCAAGGTTTTTTTTACGTGCTGGGATCGCAAGCAGGTACGAGATTTTTACTTTTGGTATCGGCATGAATTTCGAACACCTCAAGCTAAACCTGTCAGCTACCATGCACGAGTCGTTGGGGTTTTCCCCACAACTGGGTTTTATTGTTAATCTTTGATCCGATGGCTATGCTTCGCTTAACATTGATCTTGACCGGTCTGGCGCTTCCGATACTAGTGATGGCTCAGGAAAACGACAGCTCAACACTAATCAACCATGAGTTTATCACCGACCAATTGGAAAACATCTCATCATCAACGGATTTGAGCGTTGATTATTCCGACTTGCTTGAAGAGTACCTTTACTATAAGGAAAACCCAATCTCGGTAAACGGCGACAATACTCACAAACTTGTTGACCTGTTTCTAATTAACGAGTTGCAACTCAACAATATACGTCAATATATAAGCGATTACGGAAGCATCAGAAGCTATGCCGAACTATCGGCGGTTGAAGGTTTCGACCGGGGCATTATTGAAAAACTAGGCCCGTTTATTTCATTTTCCGTCAAAGAAAAACGAAACAATTATCACTTTAAGGACATATTTAAATACGGGCGCCACCAGCTTATCGTCCGTTACTCCCAAATACTGGAACAATCGTTGGCCTATAAACTACCAAAGGACTCTTCGGAATACTACCCCGGCAAAAGATATTTGGGGAGCCCGCAGAAATATTATGCCCGTTATTCCTTTGATTTCAACAAAAAAGTAAAATCCGGTTTTACCCTGGAAAAAGATGCCGGCGAAACAATTACAAAATCATCGCTCAGCGACAGCGCGAAGATATTGGTAGGCGACAAAATAAATCCAATAAGCGATTTTCTATCGGCATATATTTATTTGTCGGACATTAAATTCGTAAAAAAAGTAATAATCGGGGATTATCATCTTGAGTTCGGGCAAGGGTTAACGCTATGGTCAGGGCTTTCTTTCGGTAAGTCGGCAGATGCCACCTTGATAAAAAAATACGGCAGGGGCATAGTGCCCAACACTTCCGTAAACGAAAACAGGTTTATGCGGGGAGTGGGCATTAGCCTGGGTTTCAATGAATTGGAAATAAGCGGTTTTTATTCGAACAATAATATCGATGCCAACATCATCGCAACAAAACACGAAGGCAGCGAGTTGATAAGCGGCCTGCTCGAAACAGGTAATCATCGCACTATAAACGAGTTGCTCGACAGAAAAGTGATGAACATACAGTCGTTCGGCGGTGATATCTCGTTTAAATCAAACAGGCTCAGCATAGGTATTACCGGCATCCACAATGTTTTCGACTTAAGTTTCAGCCAAAGCAGCGAAGTTTACAAAAAATTCTATTTTCAAGGCAATCAACTCACAAATACCGGCCTCCACTTTACCTACAACCATAAAAGCATGAGGTTTTTCGGTGAAATCTCGGGCAGGGGCAAACAAGCTATATCCGCTTTGATAGGCACAAATCTCTTTATCGGCAACAGGGTTGTGCTGAGCTCTTTATACAGAAATTACTCTAAAGATTATTACAACCTTTTCAACAATCCTTTTCGCGAGGGCAGTTCTTCCCGTAACGAAAAGGGCATTTACCTCGGGATAAAAATCCTTCCCATTCCCAAAGTCTCCATTGACGGATACGCAGACTTTTTTAGTTTTCCATGGATAAAATACGACGTTTCCTTCCCGTCGAAAGGTGCAGAGTACCTGCTTCAAATAAACTACTCCCCCATTAGTGAACTTAATGTTTATTTCAGGATAAAAACAGAGCATAAAAGCAAAAACTATAATGGCGACTATGATTTCACGCCACAGACTGCCGATTATAGCAAACGGTCGTTTCGCATACACTCCAACTATGTTTTATTCAATTCCTTAAGCTTTAAAAACCGAATCGAGATAGTTGTATATGAAAAAACCAACAAGAAAGAGTATGGCTATTTGTTTTATCAGGATATAAATTTCCATCCGGGCAACTTGGCCTTGTCCCTTAATTTGCGATATGCGATTTTTTCCACTGACGGTTGGGACTCAAGGATCTATGCTTATGAGAACGATGTTCTATATGCATTCAGCGTACCTGCCTATTACGATAAGGGACAAAGGTTTTATTTTAATATAAAATACAGCTTATCGAATCATTTTGACCTTTGGCTCAGGATTGCCCGGTCTGCTTTCAGGGACAAGAAACAAATTGGTTCGGGGGCTGATATAATCCAGGGCAAGCATAAGACGGAAGTCAAGGTTCAGGCTAAGATCAAATTTTAAAACATTCGGTACATTAAATTCCCGAAGCAAGCACATCGACGATATGGGCTACTTTCAACGGCAATTTATGCTTCTTGATATATCCATACTGATGCATGAGGCATGACGAATCGGCGGAAACTATATATTCGGCGCCGGTTTCGAGGGCATTATGTACTTTTTGTTCAGCCATGGCGGTGGAAATAGGCTCGTATTTCACCGAAAAAGTACCGCCAAAGCCACAACAAACATCAGTATCGGCCATTTCCACAAGCTCAAGGCCTTTAACGTTCTTAAGCAATTCGCGGGGCTGGTTCCCCAGCTTATATTCGCGCAATGCGGCACATGAATCGTGATATGTGATCTTATGCTCGAATACGGAGCCGAAATCAGTAAACTTTATCACGTTTACGAGAAAATCCGTAATCTCAAAAATATTTTGCTGAAGTTGCTTATACTCAATATGATAGGCTGTATTATGAAAAAGCTTGCCGTAATTATTCCTGATATAGCCGATACAGCTGGTACTGGGGCCCACTATATATCTGTTATTATTGAAATCCCCGATGAATTTTTCCCCAAGTTTTTTGGCCTCATCCCAAAAACCGCCGTTAAATGCCATTTGCCCGCAACAGGTTTGGTTTGGGTTATAATTCACTTTCAAACCCGCTTTTTCCAGAAGCTTAACCATGTTAAAACCCGTTTCGGGATAAACCTGGTCGATGAAACATGGGATAAATATATCTACTTCGTCAATCTTCATTATAGCATTATGAATATCAGGCAAAATTAATCAATCAGTTTTAAGTTCATAATAAAAATTCAGGATATTGTGAACACCTTCATTTCCTGCATATCAGACCAATAACCAGGGTATGACTTTTCGACAACTTCGGGGTTCCCTATGTCGATTCGATCAAACAGAGACACCAAAGGCGCCAAGCACATCGCTATCCTATGATCCTTATGTGAATTAAAGCTCACACTTCTTACGTCTATTTTAGGGCTTAGCACGTAAGAGCTCCCCTTGCGTTTAATGCTGCACCCGATTTTCGACAGCTCCTCATCCATGGCCAAAAGCCTGTCGGATTCCTTATATTTCAAATGACTTATTCCCCTAAGCTTTAGCTTTATTGCTTTTGCAGCACATGTAGCCATGATAACGGGCACCAAATCAGGGCAATCAACGGCATTGAACTCAAAGCTCCCTACTGCATTTCCCGTGTTCAGCAAACGAACACCAATATCATCGAATACTGTCTCAACGCCGAGATCCTTGAATATATCGCTCAATACCGAATCACCCTGGATTGAAGGCCGGTAGAGCTTGGGGATGCTGATGCAGGAGCCCGGGTTAAGGGCGATTACCTCGTACCAAAAGGAGGCTGAGCTCCAGTCGGATTCAACGCTGATTTTATCAAATTTATATTTTGCCGAAGGTATTGTTATCTGATGTTTCCCAAGCCTTACATCAACACCGAACTGCTTCATCAACTCGGCAGTCATCGTGATATAGGGTTTTGAAACAGGTTTTTTGTCAAGCTTGATGGTAAGCCCGTATTTAAATCTTGGGGCGATCATCATGAGGGCACTCACAAATTGGCTTGAGCGCGAGGGATCAATATTGATTTCCCCTCCTTTTATCTTTTTCGAATCCACCTTTAGGGGAGGAAAACCTTGTTGACCCTCATAAGATATTTTTGCCCCTAGGCTTCTGAGCGCTTCAACAAGCTCGGCGATTGGCCTTTGATTCATCCTTTCGCAGCCGCTTAGCAACCATTTACCCTCGCCTACTGATAAATAAGCAGTTAAGAAACGCATGACAGTTCCAGCGTTTTCGGTATTTATAACCATGGGGATCATCGATTTGCGGCAGGTGTCGATAAAATTCAAATAGTATTTCAGCCTTTTGGTATCATCGGAAACCGACAAGCCTTCGATAATCGAATCTCTAGCAGATAAGGCATTCATTATCAAAACCCTGTTGCTTATGCTTTTTGATCCGGCTATTTTTATGGATCCCCTTATTTGCTTTCCTGTCGATTTAAGAGTTATAGTGCTCGCCATAGCAATCCTTTTTAGTTATATAAAAATCGAGGCTGGAGCGAATCAGATCGTCTTCTATTTCTATATCGTGAACCGATTTTCCGAGACGCCTCAGCAAGCTAAAGCGATACTTGCCGTCTTTGTTCTTTTTGTCTTGTTTTATATAAGTAAGCAACTCGTCTATATCCCCGGTTTCAAGTCCGAACCTCTCAAAATTATTATCCACGACCTGTATTATCTCGTTAAAATGTACACAATCGAACTCATGCACCTTGGAGGAGATATAAGTCTCGCAAATCATACCGGCGGCAATTGCCTCCCCATGCGTAACACCAATGTTCCTGTTGATGTAAAAACTTTCTATCGCATGGCCGATGGTATGCCCGAAATTCAGGATCTTCCGCAGGCCTTTCTCAAAAGTGTCATGCCTTACAATATCAACTTTATTCCTTGCTGCCTGTACGATAAAGCTATTCCAGTCCTCAATCTGGTCATAAACATGGTCTTTTAGGTTTTCCCATAAATCATTGTCCATTATCAAACCGCATTTTAACAGTTCGGCATAACCCGATCGCAATTGTCGTTGGTCAAGGGTCTTCAGGAAAACCGGGTCGATAATAACCGATTTAGGGTTTGTGAACAATCCGACCTGATTTTTTATACCCCCGAAATCAATACCTGTTTTACCGCCGATTGCAGCATCTACCATGCCAAGCAGGGATGTTGGGTAATTTATGAAATCTATGCCTCGCTTGAATGTTGCCGCGGCAAACCCACCCATATCGGTAACAACGCCGCCGCCAAGGTTTATCAATAGCGAATCGCGCCCGGCCCCGTATTTCGATAACTCGCCCCAAACAAATATCGCCTGGTCGATGTTCTTGTTGTTCTTATCGGCATTAATACAAATAACACCATCAACATCAACATTATCAAGCAGTTCGGTAAATACCGGAAGGCATTGTTTCTCTGTGTTTACATCAACAAGGACGATGGTTTTATTATATTCGGCAAGTCTTTTGGAAGAAAGATTAACGGCATCCTTACCCAAAATATAACTTACTGGTTTAATATCCCAAATAAGCTGTGGTTTTTTCATAATGCAAATATACTCAGCCTGAATTAAAAAACAATATTCCGATTTACACGACAAATTGTTCTCCGGAGGCTTTGTTCGATCAGCCGGGTAAAAGGGCAGCCTATAGCAAAAGCACTAAAATGCCGACAACAACAAGGGCAAATCCCTTGATGGCAAATTAAATTTCTTGCCTATCGCGGAATTGCACAATATCCCATTATAAATATAAACACCATTGCAAAATGCATGTTCGTTCCGTAGCATATTCTCGACACCGCCGCTTTCGCCAATCTGTATCAATACGGGGCTGAGATAATTGCTCAAGGCATAGGACGCCGTATGCGGTACTCTGGAAGCAATGTTGGGAACACAATAATGCGTGATGTCATATACCTGGAAAACAGGGCTTTCATGGCTTGTGAGCCTTGAAGTCTCAAAACAGCCCCCCTGATCGATGCTAACATCCACTATTACTGTACCAGGATTCATTTGCATTATCATTTCTTCGCTGATCAGGTATGGGGACCTGTCGGCATGCGAATGTTTCGCCGCAATAACCACATCGGCGGTTTTTAACGCCTTCAATATTACCTTAGGCTGCAAAACCGATGTAAATACCCTTGAGGCAAGTTTTTGCTGGATATCGCGCAATTTGTAATTGGCATCATCGAATATCTTGACCAGTGCGCCCATGCCTATTGCTGTCCTGGCAGCATATTCGGCCACCGTGCCTGCGCCTATTATCACAACTTCGCTCGGGTTGAGGCCCGGAAAGCCTCCCAGCATCTTGCCTTTTCCATAATCAAGGTCGCTTAGGTGCTCGGCGGCAATTAAAACTGCCGTATTCCCCACTATCTCGCTCATCGACTTAATAACGGGAAACGAACCTGACCTGTCTTTAATATACTCATAACCAATGGCTTTGACCTTGTGATGAATCATCTTGCCAAAATAGGCTTTTTCCCTGTCGGGAAGAAAAACGGAAGAGAATATTGTTTTACCCTTTCCTATCAGGTCTATTTCGTCAAGGGTCGGGGGTGATATTTTAGTAATTATCTCCGACTTATACACCTCTGATGCTGTATCATAAACATTAGCCCCGGCCTCTGAGTACTCCTTGTCGGAGAAGCCCGCTTTTTTTCCGGCACCCCTTTCGATATTTACCTCATGACCTTTTTCGACCAATAGGTTTACCGACTCGGGAACCAAAGGGATACGGTTCTCGTTTTTAGATATCTCTGCCGGAATACCAATTCTTAATTGGCTGCTTTTGGTTTCTGTCGCTAATTTCTCTTCCTTCGGCATCAATTGGCCTTTTTGGGAAAAATCAAGAAAACCCCCCGGATTATCAATCATACCACTATTATTAAGAGATGTTTAATGCAAAAAAATCAAGAAATCAATTTTCCTTTGCAAGCAAAGGTAATATATAAGCCGGAATATACAATAGAAAATCTATCGAGAGTTATAATTGCTTCAATATTAGACATTTCATTGCAATAACTACAATAATGTCAAAAGATGGGGATAGTGTCCTACCAAGCCCTCAATGCCGAGGCGTCGGAACTTTCAGCCTTTGAACCTCTCCCCTACCTCACCAGCAGCACCTGCCCCGCCTCCGTTTGCGCCCGCCCCCCCGTGGACGCGGAGGTGTAGATTATCCGGTAAACATAGGTCCCGGCGGGCGAGGGGGAGCCTTGAGAGCTGCCGTCCCAGCCCTCTTCGATGTCCTCTGTCCCGAACACTTGCTGTCCCCAGCGGTCGAATATCATGAGATGGTATGTTTTTACCAGGTCGTATTTTCTGAGAGGTTTGAATACGTCGTTGAGGCCGTCGCCGTTGGGCGAGAAGGCGCTGGGGAGCCTGAAGGGAACGCCGCCCCAGAGCACCCTCACCGAGCTCGACGACTTGCAACCAGGGAAGGAGGTGATGTCAACGGAGTACAGGCCCTCCTCGTAAACGCTGATAAACGAGGCGCTGTCCCCGGTGCTCCAGTCGTAATACCGGAAGCCCCCCCCAGCGTCCAATACGAAGCCCGGCTCGGCGAATATGGTGTCCCGACCGGCAAAATCAGGCAGCGGCAGGGGGCTTACGGTTATTTCCATATTTGCCTGCTCTACGCAATCGGCGGAGTCGGTAACCGTGAGGGAGTAAGTGCCCGATTGGTCGGGGGCCATGCCTTGCAATATCAGCATCCGGTAAGGGTAGCTTTGCCCGTCGGGCCCTTCCCAAAGGAAACCAAGCTCGCCCGAGCCCCCCTCAACGACCGGGAAGACGAGCAAGGTATCGTTCTCACAGGCGTCAGCCGGAGGTGGCATACTGATCTCGGGACGCGTATAAACCCTCAGGGAGCCAAAGACGTAGATCGCGTTTACCTGCTCCAGGCCCTGGTCATAAAACGCGCTCCCCCCTTCTTCCGCAGCCCAGTCGATGCCCGACATGCCATCTGCCCTTGCATTGAAGACGAGCTCCAGGAGGGTGCTGTTGTCGTCCAATGTCAATACGGTGTCGCCCAGCCAGTTGATGTTTATCTCGTCTGTCGAGGGGAGTATGCTGACCGTTAAGCCGTTTTCCAGGTCAGCGTTCGCGTTGATGTAGGCAGTGCAGACCAACAAGGAGGTGTCGTAGGTCAGCTTGAGATTGAACTTATAAATATTCCCGAAGCCCGATACTTTTAGGGGGACCACCGCGGCATTGCCGATACATGTGCTACCGTTCCCTGCAAGGGCCTCGATCACCTGGGAGCTTACCCTTTGGACTTCCGCAACAAAAGACGTGTCGCAGCCGAAGCCGTCCCTTACGAGGCAGGGATAAGTTCCCGCGCCAAGGTTCTGGAAAAGGCCGTCGCCGACCTGGAGGCTGATTCCGTCATCGATGGAGAAGTAAGCGGTGCCCGAGCTTACGGTAGCAGAAATATCAATTGCCCCGTTGGCAAGGTTGTCAATCTCGTCAGTAAGGCTGACGGCATCGACAACAGGCCCGGGGATATCGGCGACCACCACGGGGTTGCTGTTATAAACGCCCTCGCAGCCCGAGGCATCCTTTGCGCGCACAAAATAACTCCCCGCAGCGAGACTGTCAAAAAAGCCGTCCCCCGCCTGCCATGAATTCCCGTTGTCTATCGAATAGAGCAGGTCGCCGGGGTTTGGCCAGGCGGTAATTGTTATAGATGCCGTGTCTTGACCGCAGTGGGCATTGGTGAACAAGACGTCAGGGACCAGGATGTCACCCGCGTCGGAGACCGTATAGGCAGGGGAGGCTGTCTCGCAGCCGTTAGCGTCATATACGTGAAGGAAATAGTTCCCGACCCCGAGAAGGCCCGCGTCCAACGAGCTGCCCACGACATTCCCGTCGGCGTCCCGCCACTCGAAAGCAAATGGGCCCGCCCCCTCAACTTGAAGGCCGAGTATCTGCCCGCTGCTGCCGCCGCAGGAGGTGGGGACGATATCAAGGCCGTCCTCAACAAACTCCGCGGGCGGGTACAGTCCCACGTAGATGCTGTCGAAGCCGGGGCAGGATATATCGTTTGTTACCTGCACGCTGTACCAGCCCGTGTCGCTCACTGCAATTTCATTTTTATTAAAGCCGAAGTCGCCCGTGCTCCAGACATATACCCCGTCCTCGCTCCCGGCGTTCAGGGTGATTTCCCCAATTTCACATTTAACGGTGTCGGGGCCCAGGTCGGGTTGCGGCGAGGGCTCGACGGTGACGGCGCGAGAGGTCTTTTCCAGCCTGCCGTCGGGATAGCTTACCGTTACTTTAACTTCAAACTCGCCCGGGTGGCTGAAGTAGTGGGTCGGGTACAGCTCGTAGGATATGCTGTCGGCCCCGGCCCCGGGGTCGGAGAAGCTCCAGCGGATATAGGTGGGAACCGGGTTGAAGTTGGGCTTGAAGGTAAAGGCCTGCGAGGAGCAGCGGCCATCCCACCCGAAGCGGTAAAGGTAATCGACGAGGATGTTGGGGAGGAAGTTCCCGACCTGGCGGTTTTGGTCGTCGAAGTCAAGGTAAACAGCGTCGGCCTCGTACTGGCAGGCGGCGCCTTTCTCCCAGGGGCGGTTTATCACGCTAAGGTAGTCGTAATAAAATGACCCATCTGGGCCAGTTGTATATATTTTTCCGTCAGTTGCAAGTTGAAGACCAAGGCATGGCCCATCTGCTATTTTTACCCTTGAATTAAAAAACTGGGCGGAATCGTTTATGTACTGTACATCTAATTGATATAATTCAGTATAATTATTGGTACTGGATAAAACCGATAAATATAAAAATCTTGAATCTGGGGAAAATTCAACTCCCCAAGGTTCGTCATAGTGACCTTGAAGATATTGAAACCTTATGATATACTTTAAAGTAATTTCTCCTGTTTCAGAGTTAAAACTACAAATCTCAAAATCCGGTTGGTCAACAGCCTTGTCACCACCAAAATATGCTGAAACCAACCACTTTTTATCAGGAGATATCTTGATGTTTCCTTGAACATGATTGTTCGGCCTATCTATACTTGGACTAAACACCATATTGGTATTTATACCATCTTTAGTTATTCTGAACGATGCATAGCCGTCTTGCTGAAATTTTCTTGTAATTACCCAAATGTCTTGTTTGTTTTTATGCTTAACGGCGACAATTTTGTCAATTGCATCCCATGCATCTGTTAAAAGAATATTTTTTTCTTCAGTTACTCCTCCATGTCCATTATCTAATGACATATCAATAATAGAGTAGTATAATCCTAGTAGAGAGAAGCTTCCTTGCACATATCCAGCTGTAAACAAAAAATATTTATTATCAGAGCCAGGTTTTTGAATAATTAGTTCCGCTTGGGATCCTCCATCATTTCCTATCAAGTCATTTCCATTACTCATTACTGTAAAATTATCATTTACAATAGTTAAGCCATTCGAGGCAAAAAGAAAATTACTAAGTGAGTCACTCATTACGGCTTCTCCACGCGGTGCGTGAAATGGCCCGGTGACAACTTCCGGCGAACCACTTTTAAAATCAACACTAGCCCATGAACCAAAACACCAAACATCAGCCTGTCTTTGGGCAAATGAAACTATTGGTAAAAAAACAAGTAATATCAACAACAGAATTATGCCATAAATAAAATATTTCATTTAATGTTAAAAGTTAAAGTAGTAGTCCATCCAGTTTTATTTACTAGACAGACTACTATCAAAGTTTTTAATTAATTTAAAATTACATTTATGAGTTGCTGCTGAGAACTAAAATCCAGACAACTAACGTTTGCCTTGGAATTACTTCCATTACAAATCAACTCAGGAGGAGTAGTTTCGGCACAAAAATAACCTACATAGGCATAAATTGTATAGTTTGGAATATTAGCTATGTTAGGGTCTTCACAATGCCCCTTCACATCTGTTTTAACGTCAAAAATTTTTTCCGCTTCATCAGGATCAACAAACACGGAGCCATTGAAGACTACTGTATTACCATTAGCAACATCGGTTATCCGAAGATTTACTGCAAACTTTGACCCAACGGATGCATTGCAGTCGCAATTTGATGAACTCGCATCCCATGTTACTTTTACAGTCCATGCCTGCGCAAAGCTTGCCGTTGCACTCAACAGCACTATTGATAATATTAAATATATTTTTTTCATTTCTTTAAATATTTTGTTTTATAAGCCGGTTTGAACATTTAAGAAACAACGGCTTATAAAGGTGATTATAATAAATTATTATTTCACCTTCCCAATAGCTACCTTTGCACTCTCTTGGGTGGCTAAGGCCGCTTATGCCGCCAGGACGGCAAGATGAGCTTCGGACTCCCTGGCGGCTTTTTCTATAAAGTTGTTCTTGCACAAAAAAAAGATTGAAAAAACATGGGGGGTTTTGAGAAAAACTTTGTTTTTCACCTTTTCCTTCTTTATATCTGGTCCAAATAGCCGCACCAAGGTAGGTACGCACGGCAAACCCGAAAACCTGGCCAGGGGACGATAAACCGGGCTGGCCGATGGCAAACCCAACGCAAAACGCATGAGGGGGGCATAAGTCATTAATATCCAATCTTTTATGATTTTCATCGGCATAAAGCACATAAGATATTTACCGTGTTTTTTTTTTCATCACTTGTTGTTTGGGCAAGCAGATACCGCAAATATAATAAAATTCTCGTCGTGCGGCAACTAAATGTTTTCAGGTCAGCAAGAGGTAGATTCAACTAGCAAACGCAACTTTATGATTTATAAAATTATAAAATAATTCGAAAGGTTTCTCAAACCCTAGGTTTTTTCTTGGTCTTCTATTTATTTTCATTTGTATTTCTTTTAGGTTTAGCGTGTTATCTTT
>JAJRQZ010000019.1 GCA_024279935.1 Bacteroidota bacterium | reverse complement strand
GTTGATTATCAATAGCCCCATGCTTCAGCGTGGGGCTATATATTTGAAATCTCAGTAGTTTTAGCGGAAATTTTGTGTTTTTCAAACAAAAATTGTGACAAAACGGATAGGTAACCAATGAGTTAATATTTTTCTCTACTGCTGAGTAGTAACCTTTTTTTTGTTTTGTTTTTTTCCTTTTATTCTATATAGTTAGTTCATGGAGCATAGCATTTCCGATAATTTCAGGTATTATATTTTTGATAGCAGGTTTCCTGACCTTGTCTGTAATTACAGAAAAAGGTGAACATGGTCCAAGATCAGTTCATGCACTATTCACATCAACATTTATGGATACTGATTCTACCCGCAAAAATTGTGGTAGAACCAAAAAAATAACATCTTTCTCATCTGTTTAATATTTTGTCATCTATTAATAATGAAACTATTTAAAAAATTTCTACACCCATGGAACCGCTTCGCCCCCACATTAGTTTTTTAATCATTATCATCCGTGAACTTATGATTAATAAAATTCATGTTCGTTTCAGTTTTGCCATATGCAATGGATACCCTGTTTCGGAAAATATTGCAATAAAACCGCGATCCGGAAAAATTCCGGGCGTTCCGTCGCGTTAAAGCAAAACCAAATCAATCGGGTTAACGCAATGATTCCAAATTATTTCCTACTTTTGCAATAGCTCTCGGGCTTAAATTCCGGACAAAGGGTTTATATATTGATATTTTATGATTGACGAAGAAGATGATATATGCCTTATTCATCACAACCCCGAAAAACTGGTTTGTAAATATAGGCCGAAGATCGAGTTTTTGGTCATGAACCATCTGATCAAACCCGGGTATTTTAAGAGACAGGAAAAAGAAGACCTTGTACAGGAAGTGTCAACAGGCTTGTTGGACAACCTCAAAAACATCTTGAAATCATACAACGGGCGCTCAATGTTTCAACCCTTCTTCGTTCAGGTAATCAAAAACAAATGTTTCGAGGTGAGAAGGAACAGCTATACTAGGGAAACCGTCGAAACTGTTGGCAAAAACCCTGATAATCCCGGCTATAGAAAAGTAAAAATTTTCAGGAAAAAACATGCTTCGGTCGAACTAAGGAAAAATACGGTTTCAGGAAAACAATCCGGCTTTGAACACACTGACATACCGGTAATCATTAAGTCGGAGATCGAGTTTCTTGAATTTCTGCTCAGGCATTTTCAAGACCGATGGGTGCGCATGACCATTTGCTTAAAAATACTGACCGCTTATTCGGTTAATTTGGAAGAATTAAAGCAGTATTGCAAGGAATGCACTACAAAGGCCTATGAAAAATTACTGGATTTCTCAAACTGCCCCGATAAGCACACTAAAGAACAATGTTATCAGTCGTTAACTGATTTCTTCAACCTATGCGACGGAAGAAACAACAATAAGGAGGCCATAAGGAAAGAGATAATAGACTTCCTCAAGGAAATCATTTATCATTTGAACAGTCCTCCTGAAAACGGTAATTATAATCAAAAAAACATTCTGGAATTGTTTTCATGGTATTTCGGAGAAAAAAATAATTCCAAAACAGAATAATATTTTCATATTTATTATTAGGATGCGATTAACTAAACAACATTTGACAAATTGAAATGCAAAACCAAAACATAGACATAAAAATATTTTCCCATGATGGTCATCTCACTAAAGAAGGCCTTAGGTTGTGGGTTGATGCTTTTATGGAAAACCGCGAGAGCGAACTTTCCCGTGAGATCAAATCACATGTTGACGAATGCCGGGCTTGCAGAACAAGAACTATGGGATTGTATCAGGATTCAATAGCAACCGGAAAAACGCCTGGAACCCGGGCAAGCAAAACCGGGGATGCGCCGGGAAAAACACCTTTGTGGCAAATCTATCGAATCGCCGCTGCCGTTGCGCTTTTGTTTGCCATTGCCTTCCTGATTTTTTTCATTGCTAAAAACGATGTGAACAACCGTAAGCTTTTTGCCGAATATTACACTCCTTACCCCAATTTAGTAACCGTCAAAAGTGCAAATACGAAGCTCACGGACGAAGCTATGCTCTATTACGACATGAGGCAGTATGATACGGCTGTGGCTCTTTTTGGCATAATCCTTGAGAAGACGCCCGAAAACCCTGAAGCATGGTTCTACAAAGGTATTTGCCTGTTGTCGCTGAACAATGCGCCGGCGGCCATAAAGGTTTTTAAGCATCTGGCTTTTGATGCCGAAACACCTTACAGGAAACCTGCATTGTGGTATCTTGCTTTGGGGTATTTGCAAAACGGGGACATGAAAGACGCAAAACGCATACTTATGGAAATAGTCCGCGACGACAACAGCTTCAGCCCAAAAGCAAAAAGCCTGTTGCAAAGCCTGTAATGGGAATAATATAAAAACCTCTTGGGATTAATTCCAACTAGCGTCAAAAACACCTATTGATTATCAATCGTTTATGTTTCCGGCAAATTCCTGTGTTTATTTACTTTTCGCCTTCTCGAACGATGTTATATAAAATATTCAACGAGAATTTTTCTCGTAGGGGGATTGTAAACAACGATATAAAAGCCAATTAAGGTTCAAGACCCGCCAGATGATCTTCTAAAATAAACAAATCCGGAAATAGAGAGAAGGACAAGCGAGAATACCATAATCAATTTCCAACAGATGGCATTATCCATATTTCGGATAGGTTCGTCATTTCCCCAATACTCAAACCCCGCCCAAAAATATGGGGAAACAGTCAGTTCATCGGACGAATTGATAAAGTCAAGTTTAGCCTGCCTCAACGCATGGGGCTTTGTCATTCCCTCTGCAAGGTATTTATAAAAATCAGGCATAATAACGGAAGACGCAAAATCGTTGGCATCCCAAAGACTCACCAGCACCGACTTTGCCCCGGCTTTATTAAATGCCCATGCCATATTAATATTCCCTTCACCTTTGCTCATTTTGCCTACACCGGTTTTGCATGCGCTCAGCACTACCAAATCAGCAATTAACGGTAAATTGAGCACTTCATATATATCAATTGAACCTTCGTTATTTTTTTTACGATAATCGCTAAAAACCAATCGCATAGCCTCCTCACCGCCCTTGCCAGGTATAGCATGCGTTGACAAATGGATTATTTGGTAATCGGGGCAGTTAGACTTAAACTCATGAAGGCTTGCATTTTGCCCGTACAAAATCTTGGTATCGAACAATGCCCCAATACGCTCACATTCCGTTTTTGCCCCCGGCAGGTTGATCAGTCCCGTATCCCTTTTCGTGAGGAGCGCAATGGCTTCTTTTTGTTTTCTGTTAAACTGTGGGGCAATCGCCAGTACCTTGTTTGTTATGTTGCCCGGTTTGTCATGAGCCTGCAAAAACAACAATATCGAAAACTCATTCCAAATGGTATGAAGGTCAATCATCCGCTTCGGGTTCGGGGCAGGCCCAACGGGAAGGGCGTCAAAGGGTATCATGCTGATATGCTGAGAAGGGATTATAGTCAGTTCTTTATTTGAAATGATATCTTCTACAGGGCCAAACAACAGCGAATACAACAAATAACCAATTGAATCCATTTTGTCAACCTGATAAATATTCCCTGAAATGATTTTTTGGTAATCATTAATCAGCTTGACCGTTTTTCTCCCGTCAACCTTGAAATACTTCAACCCATTTCCCGATAACGCAATAATCAAAACCGAATCGGGAGTTTCAATATAATCGCGGCAATACTCGTTTAACCAGATAAGAGCCTGGTCTTCTTTTAATTTATTTGTTAGGGCTTTTAAATAAATATTCACGTTTTTACAAAACGATTTAAAAGCAGCCGGGTTGCTTTGAGCCAGCTTGTGCTCCAAAATATCCATTTCAATCTTTTTGTCCGCTATCAATATATTTATTTCTTCGTCTGTATCAGCCTTATCAACACCCGACCGCCGGCTTAATAACTCGTTGAGTTCTTTTCGGAGTTGTTTTTTTGTTTTCATGACATTATCCGGCACATCAGCAAGATATTCCTTCGCCAACACTTCATCGGCAAGCACCTTGTTCGTATTTCTGTTTATCGAAAGATAATTTAGCGCTGTTGAAAGGTATGCCGTATCGCAGGTCATCTCATATACAAGTAGTGCATTATCTGCCATTTCCATATACATATTGTTGTGAAGATGTTCAAAAAAAACCAATTCTTCAACATTAGTTATTCTGGAGCGCAAGGCTTCTGTAATTTTGTTCACTAATTCGTAACATTGAGCGGAAAATATTAAATAATCGGAATTACTTATCCTATCTTGATCGTAGATTGCCTTAAGGTAACGTGCTTTGTACGATAATGCCGTTTTAATTATCGCATAGGGGTATTTGTCAGCATTGGAGGGATTACAGCTTATGCAGCCCTCTTTTAAGCTCGGATAGTAGAGCTTCAACACTTTTTGCATATACTTCAAAGCATTCTCAAAATCCCCGGAATTCCGGTAAAGCTCGCTAATGTTAAAATAGGTCATCATCAGTGAATAGCGGTTCTTGATTTTACCTGTCTTTATTAACTCAAGGCTTTGTTTGTGTATCGCTAGTGCCGTGTCGAACAGCCCATGTATTTCATAAATATCGCTGATATTGTTTAGGCATTTTACCGATTTGAAATTATAGGTTGAAAATTTAGTGTCAAACAATTGTTTTGCTTTGTTAAAACAATAAAGGGCTGAATCCAATTTGCCAAACCTTTTATAAAACAATCCCATGTATCTGTACAAGTTCCCCGACCGGTAATCTCCGGTTTGCCCGTTTTGTGCCCTTATTTTTAGCGCATCCCAGAGATATTTCCTGGCCAGAGAGGTGTCGCTTATACTGTTATGGTATATTCCAAGCCATTCAAGTGCATTGGCAGCCTCCGGACTTTGCTTCCCCAACAGGTTATTAAAGACATCAAGGGATTTAAAAAAATAGGCGTCGGTTATCCCTGAATAACCGGTCAAGAAAGAGAGTATGGCCAGGTTCAAATAAGCCTGTCCTGTAACAAGGTCATCGCTTCCTAAATATTTGATGCAATTTTCAAGGTTTTGGTATGCGACTTTTCGGGCAGTATCATATTTCTCTTGTTGCCAAAGGGTTTCAATATACTTATTTGTCGTTGAGCAATATAATTCCCGATTATTTTCCTTGGCCAGGCTTTTCAATAATTTGAAGTACTGATCTTCGGCACTGCAATAAGCTAGATTATAAAGATGTCTATCGGCATTTCTAAGTTGTCTTGGTAAATCATCATGCCCGATTGATTGACCTTTTGCAGAAAAAACAACGCAAAAAATCAAACACAAAACTGATGAAACAAAAGAAGAAAGATATTTCATCTTTATGAGTTGGATTTGCAAGGTGTTAAAATTACATAAAATATTTATTCCGTGCGTTGAAACCAGATTATTGTGGCAAACTAACAGTTGCCAGCTGATATCTTGATTATTAAGGGGAAATACACCTTTGCCCTGTTGCTTATAGCTGAATATTATTTTTGCATCTACACTTTGTTACTACTCAGCAGTAGAGAAAAACATTAACTCATTGTTTACTATCCGTTTTGTCACAATTTTTGTTTAAAAAACACAAAATTTCCGTCAAAACTACTGAGATTTCAAATATATAACCCCACTGAAGCATGGGGCTATTGATAATCAACTTGATAAACCTGCTGGGTAGTAACTACACTTTAGTTATCTTTGTAAAAAACTGCTAAGTACATGACAAAAATTCAAAGATATCAATATTCGGTTTATAACTTGCATTAAGAAAGCATTTTCTGATTTGATAATCAACAACTAATTTTGACGTTAGTTGGAAGCATAATAAACGGACACTATAATATCTTTTAGTTATAACTTTAGGTCATCGCTATAATTTGATTTACTTTTACGTTAAAAAGAAAATGTATCAAAGAATTCTGAAAGATATTATAAAAGATAAAATCGGAAGTGGAAAAGCAATAATAATTGTTGGAGCAAGACAAGTTGGGGAAACCACATTAATAAATGAAATACTTGAAGGAAAAGAATATTTGGTTCTTGATGCAGATGATCCATCAATCAGGCAATTACTCTTAAATCCTATTGCCGAAGAAATAAGAAAGCAAAATATTTATAAAGAAACGTTTGCAAGAATGTATTTTTGGAGAACCAAACAACAACAAGAAATTGATTTTATAGAAGAGAAACACCGTATGTTGATTTTATAAAATATGCGGCTTGATATTGTTAATGACTTTTGTGATTTTGGGGTTGGTTAAGTCATAGAATACGCATAGCCCTTGTTACCCCCTGTTATTTTGTTTAATCGTAGTGGAACCTACATTTTGCTATATGTATTTCATTGTCCTTAACCCGATAAATAAGTCGATGTTCTCCGCCAATCCTTCGTGACCAGAATCCTTTATATTTATGTTTTAACGGCTCTGGTTTTCCAATTCCTGAGAATGGTTCACGAGAGATACTTTTTAGTAGGTCATTAATCCGTTTCAAGTTCTTTTTATTGGTCTGTTGCCAATACAAATAGTCCTCCCATGATTCGTCTACAAATATATATTTCATGAATCTATGAGGTCTTTTTGAAATGATGAGTTGCTCTTCAGTTTTTCAATCGCTGAATCAAGCCTTGTTTCATTTGCCCTTGAAGACAATTCGTGTTGAGTCGCAGTTAATGAATTATATTCATCCAATGAAATTACAACTACTCCCGAATCTTTGCCGCGATTAATAATCAAGGTCTCAAAGTTCTCGGTAACATTGTCCAGATATTTCTTGATATCTTTTCTAAAGTCTGAAATTGATGTTGTTAACATAACTTAATCTTATGTGGTTTAATTCCCCGACCCTTGGGTCGGAAACAAATATGTTTGCAAAGCAAACTCCATTTAATACCCCTATGGCTCTGCCTCGGGGTAGTTTATTATTATTAGTACGAAATAATGTACAAATATACGTACAATTATTGTTGTTTCCTAATTTTTCTGTCGTCTCTTTCTGTTTTTTTTAATAGGGGGTAACAAGTAATATATGTTAAAATTACTATGCAAAAAAACAAGGGGGCAAGGTTTTCAAAAAGCCTAGCCTGATACTAAGCAAAGAACAATGACTCCTGAAAACTTCTGGGATCATTTCGGCATTTAATCCAGATCCTTGCCTATGGCAACAAAGGGGTTATGAATTTTCTCGAAGCCGATATTTGTCTCCGGGCCATGGCCGGGAAAAGCGGTCGTCTCATCGGGGAGAGTAAATAATTTTTCCCAGATACTTTTTTGAAGCAAATCGTAATCACCTGTTTTCAAGTCGGTTCTGCCAACACTTTCTTTGAACAGCACATCGCCCGTAATCACAAAACCATCGCCTTTGTTATAAAAACAAACACTTCCGTCGGCATGGCCGGGGGTTTCAAAAACCTGAATTTTAGAATTGCCGAACTCGACAAACTGATTGTCAACCAAAACTTCGTCGATCATCTTCACATCGCTCATGTTCAAGCCGAAAGTAGATGCGTAAATCAAGGCCTCGTCCAGGAATTTTCCACTATCGGAATGTGCGTTAAGTTGAATATTATATTTGCTGCTCACATATTCATTTGCAATAATATGATCGATATGGGCATGTGTGTTTAATAATCTTGTAGGCTTTAAGTTATTGGATTTTATATAGTTGTCAAATTGTTCCTTTTCGTCCAGCCCGTCCATCCCGGGGTCGATAATTATGCACTCGCCAGTCTCGTCGCTTAAAACATAAGTGTTCACCTGATAAGGATTAAAAGCAAATCTCTTGATTGTTATCATATAAAAATTTTTGCAAAAATAATGATTCTTAATAATTTAAATAGTTTTTTGAATTATTTAACAATAAGCAAAATCGTATGCAATAATGGTTCGGAATTTGTGTTAATTTAGCATCTTGAAAATAAGTATATCATCAATAAAAACTACATAAATAAGGCTTTTCGGGGATTCCTGCCAATAAGCGGGTTTTTTATTTTATGCATTAGCCTAATGCCTCTGACCTCATATTCGCAGTTTTATAATGGCTCGAACATGACTTTTGGGAAAAACCGCGTGCAGTATCAGCAGTTCTTATGGACCTATTATAAATTTGATGATTTCGACACCTATTTTTACCTTAACGGAAAAGAGCTTGCTCAATATACGGCACAATATGCCCAACAGGAAATACCTCTTTTGGAAGACAAAATCGAGAGCGGCCTTGACAAACGCTTGCAGTTTATCATCTTCAATAAACTTACCGACCTGAAACAGAGTAATATAGGATTGGTATCGGATCAGGATTACAATACTGGAGGCATAACACATATTATAGGCTCGCGGGTAATGATTTATTTCGACGGCAATCACCTGAATCTTCAAAAACAAATCAGGGCGGGTATTGCCGAGGTGTTGTTCAACCAGATGATGTTCGGCGGAACTATGGGCCAACAGGTAAAAACTTCCACATTTTTCTCATTGCCGAATTGGTATAAGGTGGGGCTAATCTCATATTTGAGCGACGATTGGGACGTGGACTTCGACAATAGGGTGCGCGACGGCATAATTTCGGGGAGATATAAAAAAGTCAACAACCTTGATGGCCCCGATGCCATTTATGCCGGGCATTCGCTATGGAAGTTCGTTGCCGAGAAATACGGGAAGTCGAGCGTGAGCAACATAATACACATGACGTCGGCAACCAACAGCATCGAAAAAGGTTTTATGTATGTTATCGGTTTGCCGTTCAAAGTTCTAATGCGCGAGTGGCACGACTATTATCAAAAGGAATACGATGCGTTTTCCGATAACAGCAACTTGCCCGCTGATTTGCTTCCCATAAAATATAAAGAACAAAAAATTACCGGCAGGCCCACCATAAGCCCCTACGGAAAATATATTGCCTATACCACCAACGAAATGGGGAAATACAAGGTTTGGCTTTATGATATGGAGAGCGGCAAAAAAAAGAAAGTGCTCAAGGGCGGGGTGATGATAGACACCAAAACCGATTATAGCTATCCACTGCTGGCATGGCATCCTTCCGGAAGGGTCTTGGCCATTTTAATAGAGAAGAAAGGCCTTCCTAAATTGCTTTTATACGATTTGGAAGAGAAAAAGTTCACAACCCAAATATTTTATGAAGTCCAGAAAATAACAGACTTCTCATATTCCTCAAATGGCAGGTATATGGTGATGTCGGCGGTTCAAAAAGGACAGTCCGATATATTTGTTTTTAATATTGCGGCAAGCTCCTTCGAGAAGATAACCAATGATATCTCTTCGGATATAAACCCCAGTTTTATAAACAACTCCTCCGCTATCGTTTTCTCGTCGAACAGGCTTAACGATACTATCGGAAAACAAAAAAACGGGTTTAATAGCTTCGGCAACAGCTTCGACTTGTTCTTATACGATTACAAAACCCATAACCCCTTGCTTAAGCGGTTAACTAAAACGCCAATTGCAAACGAGTATTCGGCAGAAGGAATAGCTTATAATAAAATTACTTATTTGAGCGACGAAAGCGGTATAGTAAATAATTACCTGGCAAATATCGACAGCAGCGTGGTTTCGGTCGATACCGCCGTTCATTATAGATATTATGTTAACACTAAGGCCATTACGGACTTTAATAGCAGTATAATTTATAAAAACACATCGGCAACGGCCAAGCAAACATCCTATCTTATCTTAAATAACAACCGCTACAAGATTTTCATGGAAGGTACGGCAAACTATGACTCGGCATCGGGCAAGGAGTTAAAAACCAGTTCGTTTATGGCCGCTGCGAAAAAAAAACATGAAAGGGAACACAAGACGGAAATAAAGAAAAACGAGATATCGGAAAAACTTGCTGAAATTGAAAAGCTGGAAAACGGCTGGGCAAGCTTGCCCAGGACCAGGAAATTCTATATGGTTTATTCCGATCCCGACGGCAAAGAAGTCCTCGGCAGGATTTCTCGGCGCGGTGCTATTACAACCTATGACGGAGTTGGCATCGGAATGGGGAACATTGCTTCCGGCGCAAGTGCCGACGGGAAGTTCATAGTTCCCAAACGACGGAATTATTATACTTCATATTATATAAACAACCTGGTTTCGCAAATCGATTTCAATTATATAAATTTCAGTTACCAACCTTTTACGGGTGGCAAGTCGCCCATATATTTAAACCCCGGTTTTAATATCTTCCTAAAGGTTGGGATAACCGACCTGATGGAAGACCACAGGCTTACGGGCGGCGTGCGCTTCAACTTCAATTTCATCAACAACGAATATATCGCAAGCTATGCCGACTTGAAGAAACGCATGGACAAGGAAATAGTGTTTCACCGGAACACCGTAGAGAACTTTAACGGAACGGCATTGACCAGGATTCATACGCACGAACTGTTTTATATGCTAAAGTGGCCTTTCAACGAGGCATTAAGCCTTAGGGGAACAGCCCAATACAAGAATGAGATGTATGTTAATATGGCCACCGACCAGGTAAACCTGGAAATACCCAACCTGTATGCAAACTGGGGCATCCTAAAGGCCGAATTGATTTTCGACAACTCCCGTTCTCTGGGAATGAACCTATTGGTCGGAACACGATACAAAATATTTGCGGAATACAGTAATATGTTCCTGCTCTTCAACCGCAACGACATACTACATCCCAACCATAAGTATAACTTATTTGTAATCGGCGCCGACATAAGGCATTATACACGTATCCACCGTTCTTTTATATGGGCGAACAGATTTGCTGCAAGCACATCTTTCGGCAAAAGCCCCTTGATTTACTATATGGGGGGGGTTGACAATTGGATGGGCGCAAAATTCAGCACCGACACACCGGTTGATTATACTCAAAACTATGCCTACCAAACCCTGGCTACCAATATGAGGGGCTTTTACCAAAACGTAAGAAACGGGAACAGTTTTGCCGTAATAAACACCGAGCTCCGTTTCCCGGTATTTCAATATTTCTCAAAAACCCCGCTTAGCTCAAGCTTCCTGAGGAATTTCCAGTTGGTGGGGTTTGGCGATATTGGGACGGCCTGGACGGGTTGGAACCCGTATAGCCCCGGAAATGCACTATTTACGAAACACATTACTAACGGCCCGTTTAATATTTCGGTCATCAGGCAAAAGGAACCCATAGTCGGCGGATTTGGCATGGGCGCACGCATACATCTATTGGGTTATTTTATCAGAGGGGATGTTTCATGGGGGGTGGAGGATTATAAAATCAACAAACCTGTTTATTATTTTTCGCTTAGCCTCGATTTCTAATCCATCAACATAATGGCTCTATGTCAAATATAGTGGGTAATCAAATTTCAGTTTGCCACATGTAAAGTAAATCATATTGATAAAATTGTTTATATTTCCGTATCCCCTAGCTCTTTTTTTAGCAAGTTGTATTTTAGAATTTAGCCCTTCCAAT
>JAJRQZ010000018.1 GCA_024279935.1 Bacteroidota bacterium | reverse complement strand
GCCGATACCTCGGTATTTAGAAGTATAAAAATTTAATGCCGAATATCGAACACCGATTTTAGAATGTCGAAGTGGGGAATATGGAAATAGGGGTATTGAGGCTGAATTGCCGATACCTAGGCATTTAGAAGTTTAAAGGCTGAATTGCCGATAGTTCAGCATTGAAAGTAAAAAGTAAAAAGTTAAATTGTCGTTTTTTAACATACAAAACTCAGGAACGGGCGTCATTGCGATGACGATGAATGAGGAAGAAGCAATCTCCCTATTTTTTTGTTATGTTTATTTAATCCGACAACCATTGGATCGTGGACTCTATTTTTTATTTCTTAGTTGAATTATCGGGTTTAAAAATCATTAAAGATGTCCGTTTGCCTTTGTATGGATTCCTTGTGGATTAAATTGAGCATGCGTTTTAGGAATTCTGTTTCCAGCCCCAACTGGGAGCCTATCGACAGTCTGTCGTCGATGATTCCTGCCCAGCGTTTCATTTGCAGAATTGTGATGTCGTTGTCCTTTTTATAATGACCTATCTCGTCGATGATTTCCATACGCTTGGCAAGAATCTGCAACAATTCAACATCAAGTTTGTCAATTTCGGAGCGTAGGCTTTCAAGTTTCGATTCAAAGGCAATGTCCCCACCTGTTTCTCTTATTTTTAGCCTTTCGATCATAGCGCCCAAGCTAGCAGGACTCAGTTGCTGTGCAGCATCGGTTAAAGCCATATCAGGCTGATAATGAGTTTCTATCATCAGTCCGTCCATTTCCAGGTCGAGGGCTTTTTGCGATATTTCCTCAATTAAATCCCTACGGCCGCATATATGGCTTGGATCCACAATCAAAGGTAAATCGGGAGCCAGCCGTTTAAGCTCGATGGGAATTTCCCACATCGGCGCGTTCCTGAATTCAGAACTTCCAAAATAATGGAAACCCCTGTGGATGGCCATAATCTTTTTTATTCCTGCCGCGTTTATCCTTTCTATGGCTCCTATCCATAACCTTATGTCTGGGTTTATAGGGTTCTTTACCATGATTGGCACATTGCTGCCTCTTAAGGCCTCTGCTATTTCCTGCACCGAAAAAGGATTTACGACCGTCCTGGCACCCAGCCATAAAATATCGACATCGTACCTCAAGGCCAGTTCGATATGTTCCGGACGGGCAATTTCAACACTGGTCGGAAGGTTTGTTCGTTGCTTTGCTTTCCTTAACCACTTAAGCCCTTCCTCTCCCGCACCTTCAAATTCGCCCGGACGGGTGCGGGGCTTCCAAATGCCTGCCCTTAACACGTTTACCTGCCTGATTTTTGCCAGCTCATCGGCTGTTGCAAGCAATTGCTCCTCACTCTCGGCACTGCAGGGGCCGGCTATCAACAAAGGTTTTCCGATTGGTTTTATCCATTGTTCGGCATCAAATATGTCCAAATCGGTGCTCATGGCGCAAAGATAGGAAAACAATCATTCTATCACCGGATTATGAAATGCTTCATTTTTGTTACAAAATAGTTTTTAAGCTTGAATTCGGGGAAACTTCAAACGAAATTTATTTCGATAAGGGAAACGTAAGTTTGGAAGAAATTAAAAGCGTTGAGAGCATCCTGGAACTATCAGCTTACTACGGAAATGATGGACAATCATCAGCACGACTTGAAAGAGAAAATAATGCAATGATTCTAAAATTGCTGGTCCTAGCGGGCTACATTGATAAACCCGAGATAAAAAGTACCCTTCAAAATATGCATAACAGCTTGGAATACAATTTAGAAACAAAGGTTTAGCTTATTGCGGAATATTATGATTTAGGAGGAAATCTTTCTCAGGTGGTTTTTTATGGCCTTATAAAATTTACGGGCTGGCTCTATCCAGGAAATATTGTTGAAAAATATTGCACATATATTTTTTTATTCTAATTTTGCCGTTTCAAATGAGAAAATATTATTCAAATATGCGCTCCATGATGATGTGTAAGTTAACTTGCGCAAAGGGCGATATTGTTTAAAATAAGATAATTGAAATTTACGAAAGGCCTTTGCGAAAATTGTGAAGGCCTTTTTTTATGTTTGAGATATGAATTTTAAAATAATGTTTATGGCTATGATGATGATGCAACCGATGCTCCGGTATTGCCTGAACTGACAGATTAAAGTTTTTTTAAAGTCCCTTTGGCAATACCTGACTGCCAAAGGGACTTTTTTTTAATCATTTCACAACATTATAATTAATATCATGACAAATCATAAAAACAATACCAAGGCCCTGCACTACGGGCATGATACCAAATTAAGCGCCGGAGCACGTGCTGTGCCGATCTATCAAACATCATCCTATGTTTTCGATAACACCGATAATGCGGCCGATTTATTTGCCCTTCGCGAAAGCGGATTTATTTATACACGTTTGAATAACCCCACCAACGACATTTTGGAACAACGCCTTGCTGCTGTAGAAGGCGGCGTGGGGGCAGCCGTATTCGCCTCGGGAACGGCGGCCATAGCCACAACCCTGCTAACTCTTTTAAAATCAGGCGATCATATTGTTTCGTCTTCCAGCCTTTATGGCGGTACTTATAATCTGCTCTCTGTAACACTTCCCAGGTTTGGGATCGATACCAGTTTTGTTGATGCCGATGAACCGGAAAATTTTAGGAACGCCATAAACGATGGCACAAGGGCAGTCTATCTGGAAAGCTTGGGAAATCCAAAATTGGATATAGTAGATATAGAGGCTGTTGCCAAAATCGCTAACAAATTTGACATCCCGTTGATAGTAGATAACACAGTGCCTAGCCCGGCTTTGCTAAATCCAATTAAATTTGGCGCAAATCTAGTAATTCACTCCCTCACAAAATTTATAGGAGGTCATGGCAACTCATTGGGCGGAGTGCTGATAGACGCAGGAAACTTCAACTGGGAAAATGGTAAGTTCCCGGAGTTTACCGAGCCCTCAAAAGGATATCACGGACTGGTTTATTCAGAAACTATCGGTCCGGCTGCTTTTGTGGCAAAGCTTCGCCTGGAAGGCCTGCGCGATTTGGGCGGGGCATTGAGCCCGTTCAATGCGTTTCAGATTATTCAAGGGTTGGAAACCCTGGACGTCAGAATTAAACGACATTCGGAAAATGCACTTAAAATAGCCCAATGGCTTGAGGAAAACCCTGAGGTGGCATGGGTAAACTACCCCGGGCTCAAAAGCAGTAAATATTTTGAGCTCTCGAAAAAATATCTGCCGGAAGGCCAAAGTGGAATTATAAGCTTCGGACTTAAAGGTGGTTACGAAAGGGCTAAGAAATTTACCGACAGCGTGAATGTTTTCTCTCTCCTGGCAAATATCGGTGATACAAAATCGCTGATAATTCATCCTGCCAGCACAACGCATCAGCAACTAAATGATGAGCAGCAAAAATCTTCAGGCGTAAGCCGCGATTTAATCCGCCTTTCCATTGGCCTGGAGGATGCCGATGACTTGATATGCGATATAGAAAATGCTATAAGTACCTCAAAATGAGCGATATGTTGAATAAAATCACCATCCGTAACTTTACAACTCAAAGAGATGTCCGCTTTAATCGGCTGGACATCTCTTATCAGCTTTTCGGACAGGACATTAATAAGGCCCCATTAGTGCTTGTTGTTCATGCACTGACGGGGAACTCTGATGTTGCAGGCGTAGAAAAGGGCTGGTGGAAAGCCATAATCGGAAAATCTAAACTTATCGATACCGGAAAATATACCGTACTTGGCTTTAACATTCCCGGAAATACTTTCGATGGGTCGGTTATTGATAATTATAAAAGTTTTACGGCTTATGATATTGCGGCATTGTTCAACAATTGTTTGATGATCCTCGGCGTAAAAATGGTATATGCCGCTTTGGGCGGAAGCCTTGGCGGCTGTATAGCCTGGGAAATGCTGGCACAAAAACCCGGTTTTTTTAAATATGTTATTCCGGTTGCAGCCGACTGGAAATCAACTGATTGGATAATCGGACAGACTTATGTGCAAGATAAGATCCTCCAAGACTCAAAACGCCCCATATATGATGCCCGCATGATGGCAATGCTTTTTTATAGGACCCAGCATTCTATGAAGCTGAAGTTCAACAGGAGAACGACCGGGGATAGCTCGTTGTTTGAAATCGAATCGTGGCTAAGCCATCATGGCGAGAGCTTGCAAAAAAGGTTTTCCCTGGCCGCTTATAAAATGATGAACCACCTATTGGCTACAGTTGACATAAGCAGGCAAAAAGGCTCATTTGAAGAGGCTGTTAAAGATGTTACTGCCACCATAATTCAAATTAACATAAACTCTGATTTGATGTTTGTAGAGGACGAATGTTTTCAAACTGCTGATTTGCTTGGCAGGATGCAAATAAAAAATCATGTTTATATAATCGATTCTGTTCACGGACATGATGCTTTTTTAATTGAACATGAGCAGATTACAACTTATTTAAAAAAATATTTCTAAATGAGGACCAGAATGAGGATATTAAAATTCGGAGGTACATCGGCTTCAAACGAAGCTGTTGACAAAATAATAAAGATCATTGAGGATCAATATCATAGCGATAATAACTTTTGCTTGGTGCTTTCGGCAAGAGGTGATACTACCGACAAGCTGGAAGAAATCCTTGAATTGGCAGCGTCGGGCACAGATTATTCCTGTCAGATGGGACAATTAAGGGCTAAACAGCTCCTGCCGTGCCAAGATGTCGATCTAAGTGCTGAGTTTGCTTTGCTGGAAAACATATTGAAAGGTATTAGCCTTGTTGGCGATTATAGCTTGAGGAGCAAGGATTTAATTTTGGCCCAGGGGGAAATAATGGCAATAAAGACACTTGCTACAATGCTCTTTAAGAGATCTTTGCCCGCTCATTTAATAGATAGCCGCGATTTGATTTTTACCGATGATAACTTTGGAAATGCCCGTGTGCTCGAAGATTCATCGCTTAAAAGAACAAATGAGGTTTTCTCAAAGCTTCCTGAGGGCAAAATACCTTTGATCAGTGGTTTTATAGCATCCACCACAAATGGCCAAACAACTACTTTGGGCAGAAACGGCAGTAATTATACGGCTTCGCTGATTGCCAAATTCATAAATGCAGGAATTGTTGAAAGCTATACAGATGTAAATGGGGTTTTCACCGCCAATCCGCGCCTGGTTTCCGAGGCGCAAAGCATTGATAAGCTTTCGTTTGCCGATGCGGCCGAAATTGCCGGCTTCGGAGCCTCCATACTTCACCCCAAAACTATTCTCCCATTGGAAGAGAGTAAAATACCCTTGCTGATAAAAAACACCTTCGACCCAGCCTTCAAAGGAACTTTAGTGTGCGAAAAGCAATCCTGCAACACGCTAAAATCCATAGCGATAAAAGATGATGTCTGCATAATAAACCTTGAAGGAAAAGGACTGCTTGGGAAAAAAGGTATCGATGCCAGAGTGTTTCAAGCTCTTTATGCACTGGACATCAGCGTGGGCTTGATTTCGCAAGGCTCCTCGGAGCGATGTGTCGGCCTCGTGATCAACAAAAACGAATCGGACAGGGCTGTCAGGGCTCTAAAAACAACATTTCAATCAGAAATAAGAAACGGGGATGTCAGTTCCGTTTATTCGATCTGCGATGTTTCCCTCATTAGCGTAATAGGCATCGACATTAATGGTTTTGGAACGGCCTTTGGGAACCTGAAAAAAAACAATATCGACATATTGTTGATAAACAACACCATAGGTGGCAATAATGTAAGTTTGTTAATTGAAAACCGTAGCGTAAACAAAGCGTTAAATGTAATCCATTCTCAAATCTTCGGCATTAGCCGAAGGTTAAATATTGCAATAATAGGTAAGGGAAACGTAGGTTCCTCCTTGATAGACCAAATTCTAAACGCGAGGAAAAATATACTTGCTAAGCGCGATTTGGATATCAATATCTTCGCTATAGCCGGAAAAGATAAAGTGCTGCTCGACAAGGAAGGGATAGGCAAAGACTGGATACAAAAGCTTAATAAATCGAATAAGTCAAGAGATGTTAGCAATGAAATTATAGGTTTCGCTTCGGAAAACCATCTTGAGAACCTCATTGCCATTGATAATTCAGCCAGTTTAGAGTTTACTGATAATTATTTTAGCCTGATTGAGAACGGCTTCGACCTTGTTTCCTCCAATAAGCTAGCCAATACCAGAAGTATCGGGTTTTACCGTAAGCTTCGTGGACGTTTAAAGGCTTTTGAGAAGCAATATCTTTATGAAACCAATGTTGGAGCAGGATTGCCGCTAATAGATACAATAAAGTTGCTGCATGCTTCCGGTGAGAACATAACCTCTATCAAAGGTGTTTTTTCCGGTTCGCTGAGTTATATCTTCAATAATTTCTCGGTTCGCGACGATGATTTCAGCGAGATAGTACTGGAGGCAGTTGGCGCAGGACTTTGCGAACCTGACCCGCGGGAAGATCTGTCGGGCAAGGATGTGGCCAGAAAACTTTTAATTCTTGCCAGGGAGCTGGATCTTGGGAATGAAATCAGCGATGTTAAAACAGAAAATCTTGTTCCCCGGGAACTTAGGGAACTGACAAAAGATGATTTCTTGGAATCAATTTCGGGATTGAACAATAAATTCAAAGAAATAAAAACCAAGCTAAAGACAGGTGAGGTATTGAGATATATTGGTAAGCTTCATGGCGATCTACAGCAGGACAAGGGCGTGCTGGAGGTGGATCTCCGTACTTTGCCCGCAAACAGCCCTTTGGGAAACATTAGCGGGTCAGACTCGATATTTGAGATTTATACGCAATCGTACGGCAGCAAACCAATAGTAATACAAGGCGCGGGCGCGGGCGCCGAGGTTACTGCCAGGGGCGTTTTAGGCGATATACTTCGCATAGCTGATAAAATCAAATAATTTAAATACATTTGCGCATATATTTTTTAGTAAATGAAATTTGATGAATTAAACCTAAACCCCGATGTAATAGAGGCTATTTCGCACATGGGTTTCGTAAATGCCACTCCTGTGCAGGAAATGGCTATTCCAAGAATATTAAACGGGGAGGACTTGATCGCCTGTGCCCAAACAGGAACCGGGAAAACGGCCGCTTTTATATTGCCGACACTTGACCAGATATCTCGCGAGCACCAAAACGAAACCAGCGTTTTGGTAATTGTGCCCACGCGTGAGCTGGCGGTGCAGATAGACCAGCAAATACAGGGATTTGCTTATTTCACGCCTGTTTCCTCACTCGCCGTTTATGGCGGTGGCGACGGACAGGATTGGGTGCAGCAGAAAAAAGCACTTTCAACGGGAACCGATATCATTGTTGCCACACCCGGCAAATTAATCTCGCATCTGGCGAACGGATATGTGAAATTCGATAAGCTCAAGCACCTTATCCTTGATGAGGCCGACCGTATGCTCGACATGGGTTTCAACGACGATATCATGAAGATTATAGGTTATTTGCCCAAAGAAAGGCAGTCGCTATTGTTTTCCGCTACCATGCCTCCCGAAATACGCGGGCTGGCCAAAAACATATTGAATAAGCCTTTCGAGATAAATATAGGTTTGTCGAAACCCGCCGAAGGAGTGTTGCAGGCTTCCTACCTTGTTTATAATGCCCAAAAGATCAAATTGGTAAAATCGTTGATCGATAACAAGGCAAACCTGAAAAGCATTTTGATATTCAGTTCGACACGCAAAAAGGTTTTTGATATTTCCATTGCGTTGAGGAACAAGGAATATACTGTGGCCGCCATTTCGTCCGACCTGGACCAGGACAAAAGGGAGGATGTCTTAAGGAGCTTCAGGTCGAAAAAAACAAAAGTCCTGGTTGCCACCGATGTTTTAAGCCGCGGTATCGACATCAAGGAGATAGATCTTGTTATAAACTTTGATGTTCCCGGCGATGCCGAGGATTATGTCCACAGGGTTGGGCGAACCGCCCGTGCCGATGCCACCGGTATGGCGTTAACGCTTATAAACGAGGAGGATATGTATAAGTTTAGAAAGATCGAGCAACTTATCGAAGCAGAGGTGCGCAAATTGCCCTTGCCTACAGCCCTGGGCGAAGGCCCCGAGTGGAACCCTAAATACAGGCCACCCCGCAAGCCCGGATTTAAACCAAGGGGAGGGTCGGGCGGCCATCATAAATCAAGAGGGAAAAACCAGAATTTCAAGAATAGGAATAAAAGCGGGAAGGGAAAACCTTTTAAGAAAAGAAACGACAGGAGGGGTTGAGACAAACCAAATTCTATTGTAAGATAAACTGCTGCACCCCGGATTTATTTTTCCTGCCGGCAACGACACGCCTTCTTTAATTTCGGGATGTTGGGGTCAAGCCCGAACCATAAACCCTATTTAGACGATAATATAAATTTCCGTAAATACCCTCTTATTCCGTTACATTCATTAATTTTGAGGTTTATTCGAAACACTAATGATATGTACACTGTTTATCACAATCCACGTTGCCGGAAATCGCGGGCAGGTCTGCAATATGTAAAGGATCGCACCGATGATTTCACAATTGTTGAATATCTGAAGCATGCGTTTAGCGCCGATGACCTTAAACTGCTTTTAATGAAGCTCAACAAGAGACCTTCCGAGATGCTTAGAACTCAGGAGGCAATCTATAAATCGAATTTCAAAGGGAAAAATTTTACCGATGAGGAATGGATGGAAATCATTGTTGAGAATCCTAAGCTCCTAAAACGGCCGATAGTGGTAAAAGGCAATAAAGCAGTTTGGGGCGACCCTGTAGAGGAAATCGATAAGTTGTTCTAAATCAAAATAATAAATACAAAACACAAATAAGATGCAATATAGAATTGAACACGACACCATGGGTGAGGTTAAAGTTCCTGCCGAAAAATATTGGGCAGCACAGACCCAGAGGTCGAAAATGAATTTTGAGATTGGTGACCTAGGCTCCATGCCGAAGGAAATTATCGAGGCTTTCGCCTATCTTAAAAAAGCCGCGGCATTGACAAATGCCGAAATTGGGGGCATGGATGCAAAAAAAGCAGAGCTTATCGGAAAGGCTGCCGATGAGGTTATTGCCGGCAAGCTTGATGGGAATTTCCCCTTGGTGATTTGGCAAACAGGGTCCGGAACACAGAGCAATATGAATATGAACGAAGTATTGGCAAATCGCGGCCATGTTATTAATGGCGGGAAGCTTGATGATGAAAAAAAGTTCCTGCATCCCAACGACGACGTTAATAAATCGCAATCGTCCAACGACACATTTCCGACTGCCATGCACATTGCTGCTTATAAAATGATAGTTGAAACCACATTGCCGGGCGTTGAAATGCTAAGAAATGCCTTGAACGATAAAGCCGAAGCATTCATGGGAATTGTTAAGGCCGGTCGTACTCACCTTATGGATGCCACCCCCTTGACCTTAGGTCAGGAATTCTCGGGTTACGTATCCCAGCTAGATCATGGGATTAAAGCTTTAAAAGCAACATTGTCACATCTTTCGGAACTCGCCCTTGGCGGAACAGCCGTTGGAACAGGTATTAATACACCCCCGAATTATGCCGTTAAGGTTGCTGAAAAAATCGCAGGGCTTACTGGTTTTCCTTTCGTTACCGCCGAAAACAAATTCGAGGCCCTTTCGGCCCATGATGCCATAGTTGCAAGTTCCGGCGCGCTTAAACAGTTGGCTGTCAGTTTGATGCATATTGCACACAATATCCGTATGCTTGCGTCAGGCCCGCGTTGCAGCATAGGCGAAATCCAATTGCCCGCAAATGAGCCTGGCTCGTCAATTATGCCCGGTAAGGTAAACCCAACACAAAACGAAGCCCTGTCGATGGTTTGCGCTCAGGTAATTGGTAACGATGCTGCCATAGTTGCCGGGGGTATGCAAGGCCATTTTCAGCTTAATGTCTTCAAACCGGTGATGATTTACAATTTGCTTCAGGCTGCCCGTCTGCTGGGCGATGCTTGTGTCTCGTTCACTAAAAATGCCGTTGTGGGAATAGAGGCTGTTGAGAAAAAAATCAAACATAACCTCGAAAATTCCTTGATGCTCGTTACCGCTTTAAATACTCATATCGGCTATGAAAAAGCAGCAAGAATTGCTAAGAAAGCACATTCGGAAGGTACAACCTTAAGAGAGGCCGCCTTGGGATTGGGCTTTCTCACTGATGCCGAGTTTACGGAATGGGTTGACCCTGCCAAAATGATATAATTATCAATTAATCAGGCCTTTGATTTGCTTATCAAAGGCCTGTTTTTCTTACCTCCTGCGTCGGAGCCCCAGAATCATTAATCTATATCATAATTTTCCGGTAATTTCCTCAAGCCCATCAACCTGAAAACAAAGGCTCTTTTCGCAATTTTCCCTCCTCTGTAAACCTGTATTGTATCTGCCTCCTCTATTTTATCGAAATACTCCTTGAAAAAAGTAAAAGGTTCCCTGTATTCGCGGCTGTCAGTAATATAATATGCATCCATACCTAATCTTAAGCCTCCGTTCAGCTTGTTTATCCATGCATATTTATGGATTTTCCCCAAATCCCCGAAACCATAGGATTTCATTCCCAGCGGACTGGCAACATAATAATCGAGGTTTGCCAGCGGAAACCAGTTTTTGCCTGCCATGAACACATCCTCGGGCATGAGCCCTGCTGCTGTGTCCCTTTTGTATATTCCGGAAAAACCATCTCCAATTTGCTCATATCCAAACATGTCCAAACTGGGGTCGTCTTCCCCAAGCTTATTGTATTCAGTAGTTTTATCAATATTGATTATCCCTTGATTAATTTGCAGATATCCCGACACAAGTATAATTATCAATAAGCCAACTGATATTTTTAAGGGCCAGGGGATAAAATAATTATCTGGTTTTTCGGCAAACATGGTATCCAGGAGCAGGGCGGCCAAAAATATTAATATCGTAAATCCCGGTGCAGTCCAGTGAGGCAATGTTGTCCTGAATAAAGAAAAGCCCAGAAACATAATTATCAAAGGAAGCGAGCTTAATAGAATAATATGCTCATGCTGTTTGTCGATTTTAAGTTTTTTACTGAAGACAGCCCATAAGGCGATTAATATCAAAACATAGTTTATGGGGTTGTTATATAAAACCTCTCCCAGCAATTCTGTCAGAAAATAATCTATATTTATTTGATAACCAACAATATCAACTCTCTCACCATGGAAGGTGAAGCTTATAAAATCGTTCTGGATATTCCAAATCAAAATTGGCAGGCAGACTATAAAACTGATTAAGGCAGATAAATAAAAACTCTTTTTCCTGAGCCAGTCGCGGTTAAACAAAACTATGTATGAGCCGGCGGCAAGCCAAAGGAAAACGCTGGTGTATTTCGATAATATCGCAAGGCCGATTAATAGGCCAAGCTTTAGCATTTTAAATGAGTTGTTCTTAATGTTGGGGCAAGCCGGCAGGGTTTGCAGCATAAGCCTGAAACTCAAAAGCCAGAAAAATTGCTGGGGGCTATCGGGCAAAATGAAAATGCCTGTAATTACAAAAGTATAAATTGATGAAGAGTACAGCAAGGCGGAGAAAAATCCCACACGGCTGTTTTTCAAGCTTTTACCTATGTCGAAAACGATAAAAACATTTATGGCCCCCAATATTATCGATGACATCCGCAAAAATAATTCGCTATGCAGGGCAAGATTAAAACTAAACAACTGCATCGCCAAGCCTACCATTAGCGGATGATCGAAATGCGACCAGTCGGGATAGAGTGCATAAAGGCGATAATAAACTTCATCGTTGCCAAACTCAGTTGTGGCCGCAATAACTATCCTGACCAGCAGTGAAATAAATGCAAGCCAATAAAGCCTCTTTCTCCAGATGATGTTGTTGTTCATTTTACCTCTTGTTTTTCTGTTTTTGTCTCAAATAAAGGTAAACACCCGTCAAAGCGATGAGAAAATAAACTATTCGTAAAAAGTTTGTTGCCCTTGCATTTATTTTTGCGCTGAGTTTCGACACTGGTTTTTCGCCGCTATATCTAACTATCGGGTTCAAATAAATTGAGGAAGTATCGGCAAAAGTAATCACTGTCCTAACATAAGTGTCCGGCTTTCTTATCGCATAAGATGCTTTTTGCACTGAAGTGATTTCTGATAATACCTTTCCGTTCTGACCAATAAAAGATATTTTTTCAGCAGTGGCGCTGAGCGAGACCCTGAAAGTGTCATTAATAATTTTAGCTGAATAAAGATAAGGTAAATACTTGATCCTTTGATATTTGTCTCTCATGTCCTCGTCGTCGCGGCGAAAAAAATCGTAGCCGTAAGCTATGCCGTTCTTTAGGCTGTTTAAAATATCGGCTTTTTTAGGGTAGGCGAATTGATCATCGTAAAACGTCTTCCTACCTCATTGCTGTTCGTAACATCGTGGGCATCGTCGTCGCCGAGTATCCAAACAGGGTTTCCCGCCGACAGAGCGGCGTCCCAATGATCGAACGACAAGCGCATATTAGTGATTACCTCCATTAAATCGTAATTTGACAGATAGGCCATTTCATCTATTTCGTAGCCGTTCCGTAAAGTTGGGTGTGCAAGGGCGACCAATGTGCTGTTTTGTTTTAGCATATCTATTACCCATTGCTTCATGCTCAGGGTCTGAAAAAAAAGCAAATCGGTCCAAACGACTTTTTTTGCATCTATGCACACTTGATGTGTTTTGAAAATATTGTAACCATGCTCGTAAGTGGGGATGTAATTTGGCTTTTTTGATCCGTGGCGATTAATTTTTTGGTAATCGCTGGTAGCCACATAATCAAAGCTCAATTGGCGGTAAATACTGTCGATGAGCTCATTAGAATTTGTCCTGCCGCTTGTTATCCCTCCCCATGCTTTCGATTGAACCTGGAAATTATATCTGCGCCACCGACTTGAATCGATGCTCTGATAAGGATTATAAATTTTATCGCCGGAGAACTTGGAAGGCCCCGAAAACTCATAAACCGGAGCCATCAGATAAAACCCTATTAAGGTTAATATCAAGATCAAAAAGAAATTCCTGATTATTTTTAATGCTACGATAAGTATTTTTTTCATTTAAAAATGAATTTCATTCGAGGCAAAAATACACAAACCATTAGATGATAAAAATATTGTTTATGCGTTTAATTCCGTTTCTGAAAAGTCCACTAATTTACACGGATTAAACTAGTTTTCACTAATTCTTAATCCGATAAAATCGGATTGTTAAAATACCTTGTCGGCTGATGTCGATTTTTAAGATGCTAAAGCCAGAAACGAGCGTCATTCTTCTCTCGTCTTAGGCGAGAGAAGAATTACGAAGCAATCTTAAACTACAAACAGTGAGATTGCCTTGCTGTCCGGCAAGGCAGGTTTCATTGATTCATTTGAAATATAAAAGTTCTTTGAAGAACTTCATAAAATCATGTTTGCGAATAATAACCATCGCCCGGAATAAGTCTAAACAGTTGTTACTACTCAGCAGTAGAGAAAAATATTAACTCATTGGTTACCTATCCGTTTTGTCACAATTTTTGTTTGAAAAACATAAAATTTCCGCTAAAACTACTGAGATTTCAAATATATAGCCCCACGCTGAAGCATGGGGCTATTGATAATCAACTTGATAAACCTGCTGAGTAGCAACAAACAATGTCATAATAGTCTGATATACAGCCCACCCCCCTATAATGAAAAAGACAACCCTATCTTGCTCACGAAAATTAATTATCAAAACCATTTGTCTTATCCAAAAAAAATGATTTACATTTGCTCAGACAATAACCAACAATACCAAGCCTCCGATGAAGAGAAGTTTACAAAAAACAAGGCATTGGAAAAAGGGGCAGGCCGACAAGATATACGTTGGCTAAAACAAAGAGAAAAAAGGTTATTTTTTTAAGAACAAGGGGAAGCCGGCCATTATTGGGCCTGGTTTTAATGCCCGGCAAGGCTTAGGCTTTCAGGGGCACAAAAAACCCCTTTAAAATTTCTACATGAAAATTAGTGACATCATTTATATAAAAACCGAAAAGGGGGGCGGCAAAGATACTATAAAACAGTAGATTTGACAAGCACTCATTTTTGGTGGATTTTTAACTAAATTATTCATTAAAAATCATTAAAATGAAGAGAGTTTTATTTCTTTTAGTCT
>JAJRQZ010000017.1 GCA_024279935.1 Bacteroidota bacterium | reverse complement strand
GTGGGCCAAAAAAACGCAAACGAATTAGGGATATATGATATGAGCGGCAATGTATGGGAGTGGTGCGGCGACTGGTATGGTGGTTCAAGATATTACAAAAAAAGCCCCGGCAACAATCCGCAAGGACCCTCATCAGGTGCTAAGCGGGTGAACCGTGGCGGTAGTTGGAGCTACGGGGCTGTTTACTGCCGGGTGGCCAATCGCATCTTCTGGAATCCTGGCGACAGTTACGATTACCTTGGCTTCCGCTTGGCTCGTTCTGTCCCATAGTTCACAGGATTTTCAATCCACCTATGTTATTAAGCTGTTTGTTTGCAAAAAGGGAGCGCAGCGGAGCAGCGACCGCCGGCAAACAAACTTAAAGGCGCGAAGCGCCGAATTTTCTTTAGAAATTTTGACTTATGCAAATTAAACTTTTTACAATACCCATAAGCGATAATGGCAGTTCACTTGAAGAAATGAACAGGTTTTTAAGAGGCAACAAAGTGCTTGAGGTTGAAAAACAACTGGTCAAAAACCAAAATTGTGCAAATTGGTGCTTTTGTGTTTCATATATAAGTGTACCTTATCAAACTGCCACCTCAGGTAAAAAGCAGAAAGTTGATTATATTAATGTGTTAGACGAACCTACATTTAAATTGTTTTCAAAACTTCGTGAACAACGCAAAAAAATTGCAACAGAGGAAGGTATTCCTGCTTATGCGGTATTTACTGATGAAGAATTGGCAAATATTGCACGATTACCTGAAATAAAACCAGAGAAACTTATTGGAATAAAAGGGATAGGGGATAAAAAAGTTGAGAAATTTGGAAAAAGAATTATTGATATGTTTTTGAGTGTCAGCAAAGCAGAACCAATAAAATGAGAAGAGCAGGAAACATTTACAAAAAAATTGCAGACCCCGATAATCTCAGGCTTGCATTTGTTAAAGCTGCAAAGGGTAAGGCTGCAAAAAAAGATGTTGTTGCATTTAGAAAAAACCTTGACAAAAATCTTCTTGCACTGAGAAGAAACTTATTATCAAATAGCATTAAAGTCGGTGATTATCACTATTTTACAATTTACGACCCCAAAGAAAGGGTAATCTGCGCAGCAGCATTCCCGGAAAGGGTGCTGCATCATGCAATAATGAATATCTGCCATCCTTATTTTGAGAGATACCAGATTTATGATTCCTTTGCAACAAGGCCTGGTAAAGGTACTTGTGCTGCTATTAGCAGGGCTTACGGTTTTAATAAAAAAAACCTTTGGTACTTAAAGCTCGATATCAAAAAATACTTCGATAGTATTAATCATCAAGTTTTGAGGCACTTGCTTAAAAAAAGGTTTAAAGACAATAGATTAATCTGGCTTTTTAATCAAATAATTGATAGTTACAACACATACAAAGGTAAAGGTATCCCTATTGGCAACCTTACAAGCCAGTATTTTGCAAATCTCTATCTCGCTACAGCCGACCATTATGCAAAGGAAACACTCAAGATTAAAAATTATGTAAGATATATGGATGATATTGTTTTGTGGTCTGATTCAAAAGAAGAACTGAAATCCAAAGGCAGACTTTACAGGAATTTTATTGCTGATAATTTATATCTGTATTTTAAACAGAATCAACTTAATCAAACCATAGTAGGCATACCATTCTTAGGTTATCGGCTTTATACATCTGAAATAAAACTATCAAAGCGAAGTAAAACAAGATATAAAAAACAAATTTATGAATTTAGTTACAAATTTAAATCAGGTATGTGGAGTGAATACGAATATCAAAGTCATCTTGTGCCACTAATTGAGTTTACTAATCATGCAAATGCAATAAATTACAGAAAAAATGTACTAAACAAAATCATAGGGCAATGGCCATGGGTACTAAGCGGGTGAACCGTGGCGGTAGTTGGAACAACAAGGCTGTTAACTGCCGGGTGGCCAATCGCAACAACTGGAATCCTGGCAACAGTAACAATAACCTTGGCTTCCGCTTGGCTCGTTCTGTCCCATAGCTTAATAACATAGGTGGATGCCAGATAATGAACAGGCTATTGTCCGGTTCCCTCTTTATATAGAGGGACAAACATTAAGAAAGACCTGCCCGCAGAGTAGGGCAACCGAAAATTGGGCAGGTTTTAATTACGATTTGATAAATCTAAAAGTATGTTCTCGAAAAATAAAACACATAACTTTATCTTAAGCATGATTGTAAGGTGGATGCCGATGATTATTTTAATTCTGATACTATTTTCACCAGGCAACCTCCACGCCGACGAATTTAAGATTCTTTCGTTCCAAAAAGCCGAAGGCGAAATCACGGCCATTAACCAAAGATATAAACGCCTCGACGACAATGACTTAACCTGTGCAATTATTAAAGTCCGCAGCGATATACAGGGCCTTGGCTTTGAAGCCTCAAACCCCATAGTTGGCGATGTGGAATACAAAAATGGCGAATACTGGGTGTATGTATCAGGGCGTACCCGCGAGCTTAGCATATTCGCCGATGGCTTTGTGAAGCTTTCATACACATTTCCAATCTTAATAGAAAAAGCAAGTGTTTATATTCTCAGCCTCTCGTCAAAAAGCGGCGGCTTTGTGGAAAACGGAAAAGGGAGCCTGCTAATCACCTCCAAACCCGAAAACATTAAAGTAAGTATAGACGGGTTTCCCGATCTGAAAAAAACCACGCCTTGCTCATTCGAGAACTATCGTGCCGATTTATATAAATTCAAGTTCTACAGAAACCGCTACCATACTTTCGATACTATTATCGGGATTGAAAAAAACACCCAAAAGCAAATAAATATCGAACTTATGCCTACCTGGGGCAACTTGCTGGTTAATACGGGGCTTACAGATGTTGAATTTTTAATAAACAAGAGGAAACATACAGGCAGCAACTTAAGCTTAGAAGGAGAAATATTTGGGCTGGCACCGGGAACTTATCCATTGTTGATCTCCAAAAAGAATTATGAGCCAATTGCTTTGGACATTGTTATTTTAGAAGCAAAAACCGCTGCTTACAACATCGAACTTGTGCCAATTAAAACGAATATCGAGATTACATCGGTGCCCGGAGGAGCAAATGTTTTTATTGATGGCATTTTACAAGGGCCCACACCTTTAAGGAAGGAAGTAATTATTGGTATTCATTCTTTCAAGATCACAAGAGACAGGTATTTAGATGAAACCTTTAGCCTGGTACTTGAAGAAGGCAAAACAACAAAAAAGGAAGTTGAATTACGCAATCATACAAAAATAAAAATTAATTCATCCCCCGGCGGGGCGAAAGTTAGCATTAACGGCATCCACAAAGGCAAAACCCCAATAACCATTGAGGTAAGCACTGGTATTAACAAAATTGAAATAACAAAAGAAAATTATATTCCACTCACTAAGAATCTGGACATCAAGTCCTTGGACAACTATTCATTTGATTTGCAAAAAAAGAAGTTCAAACTTAATTTAAAAAGCAATCCCGGCGGCGGCACAATTAAAATCAACAAAAAGGAAATGGGGCAAACGCCAAAAGAAATTGAGCTTGAATATGGGAAATACAATATCCAGGTTGACAAAAAAGGTTATTCGGGGGCGTCGCGCAATATAAAAATGGATAAAAACGCGACTGTAATGCTTAACCTCAGCAGAAGCCTCGAAGGCTTAATGGGACTTTCGTATGCACCTCAGCGCACCGATTACGATTTGTACAAAGCGGGCTTTGAAATAGGCTGGACATATAAAAAAGCAAAACGCCTATTAAGCACTTTTACATATAATTATGGTTGGAGGGAGGACGATGGCGTAAAACTCTCCGGTGTTTATAAAATTAAAAATTCCGCTTACGAAAACTTAATCGTAAATCATCTGGATATCAAGGGTATTGCAGAGCAAAAAGTTTATAATTATTATGTTAAAATCGCTTATGTGTTCCCCAAACCTTTTGTTTTCTCAATAAGCGCCAATGCAGGTGCTAACTCAATTAGCGGCTATAATGTTTATGTGGCAGATAAAAACTACCAATCCACCGGCTACCCGCAGATTAACAAGGGTGACGAATTTCTTGATGCATCAGGTAAATTTACTCATACCAACCTTATTTATGGGTTTGGGTTGACAATCCCTTTTGGCCAGGCATACTTCAGTGCAGATTATTTTATTTCAAATAACAACATAAATTATGGACCTGTGTTTGTTTTTGGGTTTGGCATGGCCCTAAAAGGCAAAAAGTAAATCATAATTTAATAACTTTGTAAAAAATGCAAGGAGATAAACTTGCTTTAACGAATAAAAAATTAATTTTAAACAATATTTTTCAGAGAGTTCAAAAACCAATAATTTTTAATAATGACCATTAGCTTTAAACATCATATTTCGCTGGCTCTTTTTTTTGGTTTTTTATAATATTACCAAAAACCACTTATTCGCAGAACGACAAAATTGAAACCATAATGCAATCTGAGTTATATTTATGGGGTTACGCACAATCAGAAAACCCTGAGCTGGCAGATAAAAATGCGCTGGAAGACTTACTCACGCAAATTTCGGTAAGGGTTGAAAGTAGTTTTGAATATACTACAGTAGAATCCACAGGCGGTGGTTTCCGCGAATATTCAAAGTCGGTTATCCAAACCTATTCCGATGCCTCGCTCACCAACGTTATGAAATCGGAATACGAAAAACGCGGTGTTTTCTACGTTTTAAGGTATCTGAAAAAAACAGAACTGCAGAAAGCATTTGACCTTCGAGAAGATAAAATACGGTCCCTGCTAAGGGTGGGCACTAAGGCACAAAGCGAATTCCGCATGGGCGACGCCCTCAGGAATTATTATTATGCTTTTGCCCTTTATCTTACTCACCCTTACCAAAGCGAATTAAAAACTAAAGTTGATGGTAAGGATATTTTACTGGGTATATTATTGCGCGACAGGATAAGCAGTTTATTAACACATATTAAATTCGAACCAAAATCAATAATAAAGGATGCTGCCGACGATAAATCGAAATTAATTGTTGAATGTACTTACAAAGGCAAACCAATAGAGAACCTGAAGTATAAATTCCATAACGGCAAAACAATGTCGTATCCTCAGGAAGTGCTCGGCGGCAAATCAGAGATTGTTTTGTACGGGGCCGAACAAACTGAATTGCGGAACCTCAATATTTATATCGAATACAAATATGAGAACAAAGCAATGCACGACCGCGAATTGAGCAAAGTGCTTGAAGTTGTAAGCGCAAACACTTTCTCAAACCACAAAACTCTTATCATCCCTTCAAATAAAGCAAAAAAAACAAAACCAAAAAAACTTATTAAACCTAAGTTTGAAAGCCTTAACACAGCTAAGGGGTCAAATACATATTATAAAAAAAAAGTACGCGAATTACTTATTGCAATTGAAGAAAAAGACTATAATGCCGCTTACGGCTTCCTCTCCGCCGAGGGTAGGGACATGTTTGATAAATTGCTGAAATACGGACAGGTATCGATATTGCCCCTTAACGATACATTGAAAATAATAGAACTCGACAACGAAACTGTTATAAGGTCGGTACCTATGTCGTTTTATTTTCCTAACAGCCATAAACGATTTATGGAAAATGTTGTTTTTACCTTTAATAATAATTCTAAAAAAATCGATGCTATTTCCTTTGCCATCAGCGACAAGTCCATATACGACATCACTAACCATAGTAAATCCTTCGGTAGCATTAAGGACAAATACACCCTTATTAAGTTTATGGAGTATTATAAAACAGCCTATAGCCTCAAACGCCTCGATTATGTTGAATCTATATTTGCCGACGAAGCCCTTATCATTGTAGGCACGGTTCTTAAAAAAAACAAGCCCATCGATGATATGTATAAAAAAATAGGTGAGAAAGAAATAAAATATCAACGTTATACAAAAAAGGAATATATCGCCAGGCTGGAAAATGTTTTCAACAGCAAAGATTATATCAACCTTGAATTTGATGAAGCCAAAGTTAAAAAAGTTAATGGCGACCAAAAAATTTACGGAATACAAATTGCCCAAAGTTATAATTCGGACAATTATGCCGATTTTGGATATTTATTTTTAATGATCGACCTTAGCGACTCGCTGGAGCACCCGCAGGTTTATGTGCGCACCTGGCAACCTCACAAATCATCGGGAGGCAGTATCTACGGACTTGAGGACTTTAGGCTTAATTAGTTAATAAATTATTGTTTTATTTTCTTTAAACTATGAACCGCATTCTGTTAATAACTCTTTTTGTTTTTGGAATTTGGCTTTCGTCATCAGCCCAATCACCCGAATTTAAGGTAAGCTCTTTTTCCCACCAAGCTAATAACCTTGCAGCCAGGATAAACGAACGCCTCGACGTAAACGACAATGCTGCCGCCCTTATACTTGTCCGCACATCAGAAAAAGGAGTTGGCTTTGAAGCCGGCACAGGAATAGTAGGCATTGTAGTATGGAAAAAAGGCGACTATTGGCTCTATGTTTCAGAGGGCACAAGAATAGTAAAGGTTTTTAAGCAGGGAATTAAAACCACCGAATACCGCTTAAGCCCAATACCCAAAAGCCGCGAGACTTATCTTATGGTGGTGGATGTTATCCGCCCCGAACCTAAAGTGGCAATCATCCCCGTTACAATAATCACTACTCCCGACAATGCCAGT
>JAJRQZ010000175.1 GCA_024279935.1 Bacteroidota bacterium | reverse complement strand
CAACTTGTCCGCAACTTTAGTATCATGGCTAATCAGGGGCAGATAATTTATAACACCGGCAGTTTACCAAGCGGAATTTATTATTATAAGTTCGTTTCAGGAAAACTCGCACAAAGTGGGAAAATAATTATAAAATAAGAATTTAAAATAAGGGAGGTCAAGGTTTCCATTAACCTCCGTTTTAACTTCTTGAAAGAAAATTCCTGCTATAGCAGTGAAACTTATTTTTAATAATTATAAAATATCGATATATAATTATTGAACCAAAAAAAAGAATAATTTTGACGAAATTTAAAATTCATAAAATGAATATACCTAATAATTTATTTTACACCAAAGACCATGAGTGGGTGAAACTTGATGGTGACATAGCGACTGTTGGAGTTACAGATTTCGCTCAAAAAGAACTGGGTGATATTGGTTTTGTTGATGTTGATTCAGTAGATGAAGACTTAGAAGCCGAAGAAGCTTTTGGTACTATCGAAGCTGTTAAAACAGTTTCTGATATGTTCATGCCTGTTGGTGGAACAGTAGTAGAACTTAACGAAGAACTTGATGGCGAGCCAGAGCTAATTAATAAAGATCCTTACGAGAAAGGATGGATTGTTAAGATTAAAGTTAGCAACTTGGCTGATGTTGAAAACCTGTTAAAGGCTGACGCATATAAAGAATTAATATAGCTTTTAGTGATAAAAAAACTCTGGCCTTCATTAGTATGGGCACTGATTATTTTACTTCTTACGGGTTTGCCCGGAAATTATTTTCCTACCGTAGTTAGTTTTTTTGATTGGTTGTCGCCGGACAAAATTGTCCATTTGATACTATTTGGCGGACAGAGTTTTTTGTTGTTATATGGTTTTAGGGAAGATTATTTTTCCGGCAAAAACCGCATAACACTCATAGTATTAGCATTAAGCATTGGAATTTTTTACGGATTTCTGACAGAGGTTTTACAGCGCTTTGTTTTTGTGGGTCGTAGCGGAAATGTTTACGATTTTATTGCTGATACAATAGGAGTCATAGTTGGATTTTTGGCATTCTATTTGCTTTATAGAAAAAAAATAAATCGGATAAGCTTTAGTAAGGATTAATTCCGTATTTTTGCTGCCGATTAATAAAACATTTTAATCATGGAACCAAAAAAGTATAAAAAAGCCGATCTTGAAGGCCGTAAGACTTACTTCTTCGAAATAGGCCTTATAATTGCTCTTTTAGTTGTATTTGCTGCTTTCGAATATAAGTCGTACGACAAGCAAACTATCGATTTGCAGCAAAGGGCGGTTGATGACACTCCTGAGGAGATTATCCCTATTACCGAGCACAAACCGCCGCCACCGCCGCCACCGCCGCCAAAACAGGTTACTCAAATAAAAATTGTTGAGGACGATGTCGAGGTAGAGGACGAGATTGAAATTGACGTGGAAGCAGACGACGAAACAGTTGTTGAATACGTTCCGGTGGAAGAAGAAGAAGAAATCGTGGAGGCTGAAATTTTTACAGTCGTCGAGTCGATGCCGGAATTCCCCGGCGGTGCTGGCGAGCTGTATAAATATTTAGGCCAAAACATAAAGTACCCCCCATTAGCTAAAGAAAGCGGAATACAAGGAAGAGTTTTCGTTAACTTCGTTGTTGAGCCAGATGGCAGTATTTCCAATGTAAAAGTTCTCCGTGGTATCGGAGGCGGATGCGACGAAGAGGCCGTAAGGGTCGTCGAAAGCATGCCAAGTTGGAAGCCGGGCAAACAAAGAGGTAAAGCAGTAAGGGTTTCATACAACCTACCTATCAAGTTTACGCTTCAGTAAATAGCCTTGAAAATTATATATATAAGCCGTCTCGCCTTTGGCAAGACGGCTTTTTTTTGGCACAATGTTTGGAATATGATATGAACAGTCTTTCTCCGGAGCAGGATTTATTTAATTATCAGGTTTTTACAACCTATTTTATTAATCAATAAATTTTACTGCTATGATTGTAAGAAAAAACAAAAACGCAAATCTTGAGAACAAACGAAGGACGTTTTTTCAAATCGGATTAATCATTAGTCTCGTATTGGTGATCGCCGCTTTCCAATACAGGGTTTACGACTTTGAGCACAATCCTTTGCCAAGGTTCAACAGAACACGCTTTCAACAGGAAGATGCTCCGATAACCACACAGGAACCACCGGAGATAAAAGAACTCCCAAAACAAAAAGCCATGGTCATTAAAATCAAGCCCGATGATTTCCCGGAAACAAAGGATATATTTATTGACGTCTCATTTAACGGCCCCGACTTTGAAACAACACTGCCAGACATAGCTGACGAGCCAAGATACAAGGAAGACAGTATTTATATATCTGTGGAAAGATTACCGGAATTTCCCGGCGGGTATGCTGCATTGCTGACATATTTGGGCTCTGCGATAAAATACCCTGAGATTGCACATAGTGCCGGCATTCAGGGCACGGTGTATATTGAATTCGTTATCGAGGCTGACGGCAGCACGTCGAATTATAAAATATTGCGCAGCCTTGGCGGCGGATGTGCCGAGGAAGCCCTAAAGGCAGTAAAAAACATGCCTCGATGGAAACCTGCTATGCAGAACATGAGAAATGTAAGGTATAAATTCGTCTTGCCGGTGAAGTTTACTTTGCATTAAAATTATCGTGAACGATTTTCGCCTTCGATTTGCCGACAACTTCTGTCAAGGCTTCCAAGCTGCTGGCCTTTATTTTCTTGACCGATTTAAACTTCCTTAATAATTTTTGCGCAGTATTGTACCCAATACCTTCAATATTAGTCAACTCGGTCTTCAGGGTTCCCTTATCGCGCGCTGATCGATGGTGTGCAATCCCGAACCGATGAGCCTCGTCGCGCAATTGCTGTATTACTTTTAGCGTTTCACCTGTTTTATTTAAATATAGGGGAACTGAATCATTGGGATAGTAAATCTCCTCCAGCCTCTTGGCAATTCCAATTATGCTGATCTTCCCGTAGAGGCCGAGTTTTTTCAGGCTGCTCACGGCAGACGAAAGCTGCCCCTTGCCCCCATCTACTATTATCAGCTGGGGGAGTTGCTTTTTTTCGCTCAGCAATCTCGAATACCTCCTGAAGATAACCTCTTCCATCGAGGCATAATCATTTGGGCCTTCAACAGTTTTAATATTATAATGGCGGTATTCCTTTTTATTGGGTTTTGCATCCCTGAACTGGACCATTGCCGCTACCGGATAGTCGCCTTGAAAATTCGAGTTGTCGAAACATTCTATGACCTTAGGTTCAACTGCCATCCTTAAATCTTCCTTCATGCCGGCAAGAATGCGCTTTTTATGCCTGTCGGGATCAGTTAAATCACGTTGTTTTTGCAGTTCCATCTTATAATGCATTGCATTCCTGCGGCTTAAGTCCAACAACATTTTCTTATCGCCTCTAAGCGGAACAGTGATTTTTAAGTCAGGGATTTCAGTTTCGGGCTTAAAAGGCAGTATTATTTCTTCCGATTGGCTATTGAACCTCTCCCTAAACTGCAAAACCGCGAACAAAAGCATGTCGCTTTCCGTTTCCTCCAATTTTGACCTCAGCTCAACGGTATGCGCCTGTATAATTGCCCCGTTAACAACCTTAAGGTAGTTCACATAGGCCTTGCCCTCGCCTTTAACCATAGAAACAACATCTATGTTGTTGATTTTTGGATTAACGATCGTTGATTTGCTCTTATAGTTTTCCAGCAACTTAAGCTGCTCCTTTATGGCTTGTGCTTTCTCGAACTCCATTTCCCCGGCAAAGCCATTCATGAGTTTTTTTAAATCAACAATTAACGAATGTATATTGCCCTTTATCAATTTGCGCGCCTGATCTATTAATCCCAGATATTCATCTTCGGTCTGCAACCCGATACATGGTGCTTTGCAATTACCAATATGATATTCCAGGCAAGGCTTATAGTTTTTCTTTTCTATAACTGATGGCTTTAAATTCAAATTGCAGGTCCTCAGCGGATATAGCTGCTTAATGATATCCAGCAAGGTTTTCATCATCCTGACCGAGGCGTAGGGGCCAAAATATTCGGCTTTTTTATCAACTGTATGCCTGGTTGTTATTATGCGCGGGAAATGTTCGCTTTTTATGCTTATCCACGGGAAGCTTTTATCGTCCTTCAAAAGGATATTATAGCGCGGCTGATATCTTTTAATAAGGTTGTTCTCTAATAAAAGGGCATCAAACTCGGTATCGGTAACTATAAATTTTATATCCGATATCTTCCTTACCAAAAGCCTTAATTTCCCCTGCTGATGGGTTTTCGTAAAATAACTGCTTACCCTTTTTTTTAGGTTCTTTGCTTTGCCGACATAAATAATTGTGCCTTCTCTGTCAAAATACTGATATACCCCCGGTTTGCCGGGAAGCGCTCGCAATTTCAACTTCAGTTTGACGTCCTTATCTAATTCTTCTGACACAGGTTTGTAATTTCTGCAAATATAGTTTATTGGATAAGATCGGGAAATTTGCGTGTTCCTTCATTTTACTGCGCAATTTTCTTAATCAATGCAACCGGCTATGGGCTATGGCTTGCTGTTGTAGGCCGGCTTTTTGAAACACTTGACCTTCAATTTACCATGCCGTTTATTAATATTCCTTATATTTAATTTAACTAACTCTCGCCCAAAGCCTTATATGCATTATTGCGTTTTCGTACATTATTTTTCATTCTATTGATAGCGTTGGAAAGGACATGATCATTTGCGATTTTGGGTTGTTGAGCGATGGTTTTAGCGAATTGCAAATGTGTATGGCTTTCCGGTTGGGAATATTCTTTTTCAAATATTTCATTTATTTGCTCAATGTAAACCTGCTTCAGTTCTTTTCTATATGCTTTATATAAACTTAAAACTTGATTAGTCGTTTCATCATTAAGTAACGAAAGGTTTAGCATTTGTGCTTTATTCAAATCGTTTGGTTCGAATTTCTTCAAGCCATTTCCATATTCCCTTCTGTTATCACTAAATATTTTTTTTGCAATGTCAGTTAATAAATAGGCAAAAAGTAAGTCAGGGTTAATCTTAGAGAATAAGTCCGATTGTTTTAAATAAACACAATGGAATGTTGTTAAATTAGATATTCCTGCTTCATTTCGTATAAATTTCAATCCATTTCGATTAAATACTGAAACCCAAATAGGAGCAGGTGGACGATTTTCTAATGAATACCATATTTTTCTGCTTTTCGTTAAGTATTTCTCATTTATACCTTCTTCAATACCTTTTCTAATATATTTTTCTACGGCTTCATTTTTTGATTTTAAAGCATCAAATAAGAATACAGGCTCATCATTTTCTTCAAGTTGTTTAAAATCATCCATAGTAAAAAACACACTCTTAACATCTTTTGCTCTACAAATGCAAGGAAGTAGATTGTCAGATTGAATGGAATATTTTTTTGCTTTACTTGGTCTAAAAGTGAAATAATCATTTGCTCCTGTTGCAATTCCCCGAACTACTTTTGCATATTTTGAAAATGGGACAAGGTTTTTGTATTTATCAGATTTTTGTACTTGATAATATTTACGCCATTTAATATTTGGGTCTAAATCTGTTGGTTTATAAACAAACTCTCCTTTTAGCTTTGGATAAGAATTAATGTAATTTTCTAATTTTTTCAAATCTGATTTCGATTTTATTGTCGAAATGTTGATTTCTCTGTCGTTATTATCTTTTGCCAATAAAAGAATGGATGCTGTCGTCAAAGCATCATCAAAAACATTTTCCTTAAAGTCAATTACAAACAAATGTCTTAACGTGTTTGTTTTAACAAGATATTCTTTTACCAATTTCCCATAATCGGAATTCAGAAATTCAGAAGGTATTATGTAAGCCATTCTTCCATTTGGCGCCAATTGATAAATTGATTTTAAGAGAAAAAGAGTGTATAAATTTGTAAAACCATTAAATTTAAAATTCAGTCGATTCTCAATTTCTTTTAAAATACTTTTATTGTCATAATCGTGAAATTTAAAATAGGGAGGATTGCATATTATTCCATCATATTCATTTGACCAATCATTGAACATATAATCTTCAAGATTTAATGAAACATTAGAATTGATTGCAAAAAATGATTGAGCCTCATTAAAAATGGTTTCATCAATATCGAAACCTTTGATATTTAGATTGGGTTTCTTTTTTAGAAGGTTTCTTGAAAAAACACCTAAACCAAAGGCAGGTTCTAAAACTGTTTTTAGTTTCTTGTTTCCAATTAACCAATCAGACATTAAATCAGCAATAGTTTCAGGAGTAAAAAATTGAGCAAATTTTTTACGATGTGAAAGACTAATTTTTTCAATATATTTTTTTTCTAACACCATTATTAAAAATCTGTTATATTTAATAATGACGTTAGACTATCTATATCTAAATATGCAGTACCTTTCTCAAAACTAACATAAAACAACAAACGACCTCTTCCCATTTCTCGTCTAACGCTTTGATGTTCAGGTTCAATTATTTTATATGCGACTTGACTTGTGTTACGTGTATTAATTTTAACAGTAGTCTTATTCTGATTTTTTATGTCTTGACTTATTTCATAAAAGTCTCCTTCTTTCTCTGGTTCAGTTAATAAGGTTAAAATATTCTTGAACGATATACCGTAAGATTTGTCAAAAAACACTTGAAAATAATAATGAGGAACATTGAAAGTCTCTGCCCATTTATAAACAACTTTAATATCTTCAATTTTGGGTGTTATACTTAAATAATCTCTTTTTTGAACAACAACAATATGTTCTTTCAATTCTTTGAAAAGAAGTGATAATTCCTGCAATCTTTCTGTTGCTTTCCAACTCGGTCTTCTAAAACTTATTGAAGTTATAGTCTCGGAATTTATACTATTTAATATGTCAATAAAATGTTTTTTCTTTGGGTGTTCAAGTAAATCCGAATAATCTTTAAGGATTTTATCTTTTACTGTTAACGCTTGTTTAAGATGGTATGCAGTCCTTTCCTGCATTTCTTGTTCATATTTATTTATTAGAAAGGCACTTGACCTTATCTCTAATCCTGCAACTGCTTTTTTAACATAATCAGTTATTTCAGAATGTGGAATGTTACTAATATCGTGCCCAAGGTTTGTGTCGAAATCTTCCTTTTTAAAAATGAGAAGGTCTGGTCGCTTTCCTATCTCATCTAACTCATCTTGAAAGTCATTATAGAATTTATCAAAACCATCTTCTCCTGCAACTATATCGTCTGATTTTCCATATCTAACTGCTACATAATTTGTAGACGTTTCATTTATCGCTCTAAAAATTAAATCTTCTGCCCAATCTCCTTGTTCCTTGTTGGTTATGAACATAGATGATGCTTGAGTAGGAGGTGAAGTTCTATCTCTTGGTATTGAAAAATCAACTATTGTTTCAGGAATTAGTTTTGTTATTTCCCTTAATTTATTAAAATATGTCATATGCTTTTTCCGTATTTAATTTCTTGTTCTGCGACTTTCAAAACTCTTATTGCTTGATTTTCATTTTTAATTAAGTCATACACTTTATTAGCAAGCCAAAGGGTTTCTAAATCGGAATAGGGGAAACTAAAGACTTTACTAATTGTTACTAAATGTTCTCTTTTAAGAACTTTTTGGTTTCGTTCAACTTTACTTAAAAATCCATCTCCAACATTTAATTTAGATGCAAGTTCACGTTGTAGCATTCCGCGACTTTCTCGTAATTCTTTTATTTTTTCTCCAATTGTCATTTTACCTTTTTAGACTTGACTAAATTCGGTCAAATTTAAGAAAGTTTTTTGAAGTGTCGCAATTTTTCAAGATTTTTCATTGTTTTATTTAATTCTTTGTCCTTGTTGTAGTAACCAATCAATAACATTTAGCATTTGAATGCCATCTATATTGGCATTGTCATAATCAAGTGTTAAAAGCATGGTTTTAAAGATTAAATAAGATAAATCAATACTGCTCCTAACGATTATTGTTTTTTTTGGTTGAAGTTTGATTTCGATTTTCCCAGACCTTAACGTATTCATTGCCTGCCTCATGTTTCCTCCATAATTTGAGGATCTCTTTATATTTCATTTAAAATCGATGCTATTGGAATCGACTTTTGTGCTGTATTCCAAGTTCTCAAATGTTTTTTTAATTGATTCAATTAATTTAATAGTATTAATTGAATTGGCAGAATTTGCTATTTCTCTATTATGTGTATATTTCAATTTGACTTTTTATTGATTTGTATTCAAAACACGTTTGATTAATAAAGCAGGGTGAAAATTACTATCAACTTCATCTAAAATTATGAAAGTTGGTTCGTTTAATCCAAATGCTCAAAGAAATAAACCTGCTATATCAAATAATTTTTGAGTTCCAGAGGATTCATTTTTACTTAAATTTAAAATAATGTTCCTTTTCTTTTCATTTGAAGTAATATATCCTTTTGAAAATGTTACTTTTTCCACTTGCATCTGCCCCATATATACCAGCAGTTTTAAATATTTTATTTGTAAATTTAATGTAAATATAGATGTTTTTACTGCCGGGGTGCAATTTGGTCAAATTGCAGCTAACTGATCATATCCGCACCAAACCCCTTGGGGATTATATGTTTTTATAAAATTGACATAGATTATGATGCGGGGTCGCTTAGGTGGTACGGCAGGATTTATAATTCCGGCTTTGTGTTGGTTAGGCTGTGATGCTGAAATCTTTGTAAATCACATCAAAGGCGACTAATTCAGGGCAACCAGATTTGTTAGTGCAACAAAATCGTCAACGCTTAGCTGTTCGGCTCTTTTTGATAATAGCCCATGCTCGGGCAAAGGCTCGCTGCAAATAAATTTCATATTGTTTTTTATTGTTTTGCGCCTGTGATTAAATGCAGCTTTTATAACTCTCTTAAAGAGGACTTCGTCGCAATCGAGATGGTTTGTTTGGTTGCGACTAAGACGAATGATCGCCGATTTCACCTTCGGGGGCGGAATAAACACATTTTCGTTAACAGTAAAAAGATATTCAATATCGTACCAGGCCTGCAACAGTACGCTTAAGATACCATAGGTTTTATTGCCTGGGGGCGAGGCAAGCCTTTCGGCAACCTCTTTTTGTATCATACAAACAACTTCAGGTATCAACCCCCTGTTGTCGAGCACTTTAAAAAATATCTGAGAAGAAATATTGTATGGGAAGTTTCCTATTAGGGCAAAAGGTTCGTCAAATATCGCGGAAATATCAATTTTCAAGAAATCAGCCTCGATTATTTGAAGCCTTTCGTCTTGAAAATTCTCATTCAAGAACCCGACCGATTCGGTGTCTATCTCTATAAGCTTAAGTTTATCGACAAGCGGCAAATCCAGAATCGGCCTTGTAAGCACACCTGTCCCGGGGCCAATTTCACAAACCTGGCCATAGTTGCCCATCAGGCTTTCTGCTATCTTAATCGCGATATTCTTATCTGCAAGAAAATGCTGTCCCAGATGTTTTTTTGGTCGTACCATTGCTTTGCAAATTTAGTTTTTTATGGCTTGCATCACAAAACAATAAATCGCGGGTACATCAAACGCCTTTTTTCAAATCGCCATTATATTTTATATCCCCAAGCTTTGCTTTGGGGTTGTTGAGCCAGTCCGGTATATTGTCCTCTGTTGATTCAAGTCTTTGCCTTTCAGCCTCTAGTTCATCCTCGCTATAGGCGAAAACCATCTCGGCGGAAGTAACATTCGGCAAGTCCTTGATCAGTTTAAGCTTGGCAATCTCCTCCCCTGTGTCCTTGCCCTCGACAGTTACGATAATACGGCCGTTTTCATCGTGGAGATGATATTCGCAAAAGTCCGCTTCCTTGATAATATTTATTAGCCCTTGCATAAACTCGGGCTTGGTCTGAATTACGATACTCGACAGGTTCATATTTTATTTATTTAATTTCCAAATAGTTAACATTGATTGCTCATTTGCGGTCATTAATCTGTTCTCACCAAGGAACCTTATTGCCGAAAGCGGGGAATCGCCATGGTTTGCACTAAACAGTATCTTCCTGCTTTCGATATCAACCAATGAAAACTGCCCGTTTTCCCCCGACATAAAGGCCACTGTTTTACCATCAGCTGAAAGGCCAAGGCTTAATATCAGGAAAGCACTCTCCAAATAAAAGGAATTTTTTCTAATGATTTCATAAACTCCCAACCTCCTGTCCTTTCCCGCTGTTACAATTATGTTGGACGAAAAATCGATTTGATAGACATTATCCACGTTCACGCTTTCAAAGTCAGGCCTGATCTTGCCGTCAGGTACATTTAAGCAATGTACAATCCCGCTTTCGTCGCTTGAATAAACTTTGCTTTTGTCATCCGACAAATCGAAATCCGAGAATGCATAGGGGCTGATCTGTATCAGATAATCGAACTTTTGTTTTTTGATATCGAACAGGCCTATCTCGTTGGACAGCATTCCCATAAGGATACTCCCTCCATCAACAAATACTGCTTTTTTCACAGCGAGGCGTTTTTTTTTTGAATCAATAAGTTTGGCCTTATGTTTTCCATCCGTTAAAAAAACATCGCTAAAACCGTCAGGTCCCTGGGAAACTATCAGTATTTTATCCGAATAGGCATCAACGGAATAAACATTTGGCTTAATGCTGTCGCCAAAAAAATCGACCAGTTTAGGAAGCGTTATCTTCCGCAAAAGCGAATAATCCTTTTGAGAAAAGATATCGACACAGGCATTTTCCGTGGCAACATATATTTTATCGTTGCCTAAGCACACATCGCTTATCGCCCCGCTGCACTTTAAGGTTTTTTCTATTTCCTGACTATCGGCATAAAAGCCGAGAACGAAAACAAAACAGCAAGCGAGCGTAAATCTCAACATCAGTTTAGTCGTTTACGCCCTCACCAAGTTTTTTCTTCAAACTTGATTTATTCCTGTTGTCGGAGTTCCTGAATTCAGCATTAAAAACATTATCGATATCAACGGTTGCGTTCGATTGGGGCACATGGCATTGCGAACAATTGTACATTGCAGGGTTAAAGTGTCCCAAATCCTTTTCTACCATTTGGTTGTCTCCTTCCTCAAATGCGTAAATGCCATCGATGTTGCGTTTCATTTTAGGCCGATAACTGGTAAAATGCGTTGCCGGCAACGGGGTTGCTTTAAAGCGTGGCGCCAAATCAGGCAAATGGCATCTCAGGCATTTATTATCTTCGGCGGTAATTGGCAAAATACCATTTACTTTATGAGGAATCAAAGGAGGTGAGTTCTCGAAGGAACGATCGATGACATCGCTGGCCCCGCCCCTGATTTTTGAATATTCCGGCATTTCACCCAAAGGGGAGTCATCGGTAAGCAAGGCATCGGATGACAAATCAATTTCCTCGTCAGGGATATATTCCTTATTATTGCTGTTGCTGCACGAACAGGCAACAATTAACACCAACAAAACCAATAAATTAAACTTAGTTTTCATTTTTATTATTTTTTAAATTTCTCAAAACAAATTTTAAAGCATCATCTTCGCAAACGTCGATACACCTCCCACAGTTAGTGCATTCGCCGGAATCGATCAAAGATGTTTTTTTTGTAACATTTTTAAGTATTTGCGGCTCGGGGCATACCCTGAAGCAATTCATGCAATCGGTACAATTATCAACATTGTGCTTAACCTCTACAACAGCAAGCTTCCCTGCGATGGAATAAAAAGCGCCCAGGGGGCAAAAATGTCCGCACCAGCCGTTTTTAAGAACCACTAAATCGAACAAAAACACCGAGAGCACAACTGCCCAGCCCATTCCGAATCCGAATATAAGACCTCGTTGCAGCATACCTATCGGACTAACCACCTCGAAGGCGGCATAAGCCAAAACAAACGACAGCAACAAAGCAAGTATCATAACATAATATCTGATACTGCGCTTTATCCTTATGTTATCGGTAGTTGTATTAAGACCTAGCTTGCGTCGCAGCCAGGCGGCTGTCTCTGTAAGGATATTAAGGGGGCAAACCCAACTGCAAAAGGCACGTCCGCCGACTAAAGCATAAAATAAAAGAACTATAAGTGCCCCGATAATCAAATCGGAACTGACAACAAACCCACTAAAAAACATCTGCAATACAGCAAAAGGATCGGCCAGATAAAATGAGTCGAGCGCTTTTGCGGAACTAAGGTTTCCTTTTAAAACCGACCATCCCCATCGGTTTGATGCAACAAAGGCCAGTATTATAAGTAACTGAACGCTACGTCGGAATATAAGAAACCGGTTCCTGCCAATAATGTCAATCATCAAATAAAGATTCGGTATCATTGAGATAATCCTCCGCAGTATTAGCCTCGACAGCTGATTTTTCCTTAGTGGTATTTATCCTTTTTTCATCATTTTTATCCCAGGACTTAATATAGTGCGAACCCGCTTTGCCGTTAGCGATATCGACAGGCAAAATGACTATCGATGGCTTTTCGGTAATACAGGCATGTTCGCACAAACCGCAGCCAGTGCACACCTCACGGTTTACAACTGGTTCGATTATAGCATGTTTCCCGGTTCTGTCATTTCTTTCGAATTTTAAGTTTATGGCTTCTCCCATTAAAGGGCAAGCCCTGTAGCAAGCATCGCACTGAATTCCCCAGAAGGCAATACATGAATTCTGGTCAACGACGGCAACGCCCATTTTTGATTTATTGATGTTCAACAAATCGTTTTCCGTTATCTTTCCGATGTCGAGGGCGCCGCTTGGGCATTCCTTGACACATGGAGCATCGGTGCACAAATAACAGGGGATAATGCGAGGTTTAAAGTACGGGGTCCCGATTGCTGTCCTGTCGTCCGGCGTTGCCAGGGCCAGCGTGTCGTAAGGACAAGCCTCCACACAGCTGCCGCATCGTATGCAAGCTTTCACGAACTCTGCTTCTTTCAAGGCAGCCGGGGGCCGGATAGTTAATTCGGATGCCTGAAGCCCGTCGGCAACGCCGCCCCATGCGGCGCCACCCAGGCCCATTAGCCCGGCACCCCTAAGCATTGTCTTTAGGGCTGCCCTTCTCGAACTATCTTCCTGTACTTTTTTCATTGCTATGCTTTATACAGTTTAACGGCACATTTTTTAAAGTCGGTCTGCTTTGAAATAGGATCTGTAGCATCGAGGCAAACCTTGTTGATCAGCACTTTTTCGTCGAACCAGGGAACGTAAATCAAACCTTTCGGAGTGCGGTTGCGCCCGCGGGTTTCCACATGCGCTTTAACGCGACCCCTTCGCGACTCGACCCAAATCAAATCACCTTGGCGGAAGCCTCGCTTTTCAGCATCGTCGGCATTCATATAACATAATGCCTCGGGCACTGCCCTATACAGTTCGGGGACTCTCATAGTCATAGTGCCACTATGCCAGTGTTCGAGCACCCTTCCCGTGCACAGCCATGTAGGATATTCCTTGTCAGGCATCTCCGGTGGATCCATATAAGGGCGGAAGAATATTTTAGCCTTATTGCTCAAATCCATTTTTGGTTTGGATTTATCCGGCCCTTTAAGATTTCCCTGTGGGATGTTTTTGAGGGCCTTGCCATAGAACGCATATTTTCCGTTATCGGCTTTGCGCGCATAAGGATCGTAATCGGAATTAAACCTCCATTGCGTTTCTTTTCCGTCAACAACGGGCCATTTCAATCCCCTAACTTTATGATAAGTGTCGAAATCAGCATAATCGTGAGCATGTCCCGCACCGAATTTCCTGTATTCTTCCCAAAGATATTTTTGAACGAAAAATCCATAGCCTTTCCATAATTCACCATCGGTACCGGTAATCCGGCGGCCATCGCCTTCGGCTTCGGTATTGTGAAATCCTTCTCCAATGGTGTCGGGCCATGAATATGATTTGGCTTCTCCATTAGCAAAAAGAACGTCATAAAGAGTATCCTCAGGGGAATAACCCATTTGCTTGGCTTTATCCATTACATCGGGCAAACCATCGGGCAAACCGGGAATTTTTTGTGCTCCCCAAACATCCTTGATTTTAAATCGTTTGGATATTTCAATGTATTGCCATAAGTCGGGCATAGCATCACCAACAGGAACTACTTGTTGTTTCCAGTGCTGGGTGCGGCGTTCGGCATTTCCGTAGGCGCCCCATTTTTCATAAATCATCCCGACGGGCAAAATCAGGTCGGAAACCTTGGCGGACACGCCCGGATAGCTATCGGAACAAACGATGAAGTTATCCATTTGACGGGCTGTTTTCAGCCAATGGTTGGCGTTTGCCGAATCCATGAAAGGATTACAGACATTTATCCATGCGAATTTTATTTTCCCATCCTCCATGTCGCGCATAATTTTCATGATATGCGAACCGGGCTTGCCGTTGAGCGTGCCTTGCGGTATTTTCCATATTTTCTCGGCAACAGCCCTGTGCTTAGGGTTAGCAACAACCATGTCGGCAGGCAGGCGATGAGAAAAGGTGCCAACCTCACGGGCTGTCCCGCATGCTGACGGTTGCCCGGTTAAGCTAAAGGCTCCGTTGCCGGGATTGGCATGCTTGCCAAGGAGCAAATGAACCATATAAGCCTGCTCATTTACCCAAACTCCACGAGTGTGCTGATTCATGCCCATAGTCCAGAATGAAACAACTTTGCGGCGTTTCTCGATATAGAGGCTGGCAAGCAGTTTCAGCTTTACCTTATATGATGACAAATCCTCATCCTCGTCACCTTTCGATATTTTAGCAACAAAATCAAGGGTATAAGGTTCCAGGGCTTTTTTAAATTCCTCAAAACTTATGGCCCAATGTTTTTTTGGTGCGGAAGCATGTTTCATCTTCATGGCGTCGCCGGCTTTATATCCCAGGTAAGAAAGGGTAACCCCTTCTGCTTCCGATACTGTTTTTTCTACCTGGTGCTTGACGGTCTCGCGCTCTTTATCGGTAAACTTTTTATGGTCGGGCTTGCGCATGCCATATCCGGTTTCCACAACGCCGGTGGCAAATTGAGTATATTTATCAACAAAGTCGTTGTCAATGGCTTCCGGGTGGTTATAGACTATTTCCCTGGCAATATAGTTCCAAATCGCCAAATCGGTATTAGGCTTGAAGATAATATTCACGTCAGCGAGGTCGGAACAGCGGTTGGTATAGGTTGACAGGTTTACGATTTTAACCTTTTCAGGCTTATTGAGCTTTCTGTCGGTAACCCTCGACCATAAAATAGGGTGCATTTCGGCCATATTGGCTCCCCAGGTAACAACAGTATGCGTTAGTTCAATATCGTCATAATTCCCCGCAGGCTCGTCGATGCCGAACGTCTGAATAAAACCGCCAACGGCAGACGCCATGCAGTGTCTTGCGTTGGGGTCGATATTATTGGTCCGGAACCCTGCCTTCATCAGCTTGGTCATTGCATAGCCTTCCTGTACCGTATATTGCCCGGAGCTAAAAACAGCAATTCCGGTAGGCCCGAGCTCTTTCAGGCTCTTGCGCATTTGCTTTTCCATTTCATCGTAGGCTTGTTTCCAGCTGATAGGCTTAAATTTCCCGTTCTTGCTGAAATTACCGTTTGCGTCAACCCTCATCAAAGGTTTTTTCAAGCGATCCTCACCATACATTATTTTAGCGTTAAAATAGCCTTTGATACAGTTTAGCCCTCTGTTTACAGGGGCAGCGGGGTCGCCCTTAACAGCAACAATTTTATCGTTCTTTGTTGCTATCATAATACCACAACCTGTTCCGCAGAAGCGGCAAACGGACTTGTCCCAACGCCAATCGTCCTCAAAAGGTGCTGTGGGCGAAGCCTTTAAACTGCTTGGGAGGCTGATTCCTATGGTAGCCGCCGCCGCTGCGACAGCACTACTTTTCACAAAATCGCGTCTTGTTATACTCATTTAAAATTCCTCCATTAATTAAATTAAAAAAACCAGGAGGAAAAGGATTGCCCCTCTCAGGGATAATCCTTTTCCTGTTTATCACAAGACATCGATTACTGGGAATATCTCTGTCTGAATTGTTTAGCAGCAGCTTTTCTTCTTGCAACTTCTTCAGGACTTTGTTTTCCCAAATACCATTTATGCATTTCGCTGTTGAGGATATTATCGAGTTCTTTTTGAACTTCGTTTGCTCCGGCAACGTTACCGCTTTTTCTTGCATGGGCGATCAGTTCCTTAACTTCGGGAATAATCTTAGTATAGAAATTCTCGGCAAGATCAAAGTTCCCGTGCCACTGGGTCCAGTCCGGCCCCATCATGGAAGCGCCCATCCTGGCCCTTCTTCCTTCGTGGTGCCACAGATAGAAATAATCCCACTCTATTTGATCGTCGAAAGGAATAGGGGTGATCATATTGTTTTTCTTGAGGGCCTTCATGATTTTAAGTCCCGGTTTGCCGTATTTATCATTATACATGTTCACCTGGCTGTCATATTGCTTATAGAAGCTTTCAACATAGTTCCTGGTATGGCATTGCAAGCATACGTTTTCCATGTTTTTGCGCCTTTGTTCCCATGTAAGGAAATCAGAAGGAAGAGCTTCGCCGCGCGCCTCGAATTTAGCAAGTTCGGCAGCATCAATCTTTTCGGACACTTTTGGCCTCAGGGTCCAGCTAATCCTGTCTCCTACATCGTGAGTAACGGCTTGATCGGGAGTCGCGCTCATGTGGCAAGTGGCACAAGTAGGGGCCGCATTATAATCCTGGCCAACTATCCAAGGCTGTGCGCCCAGGTTCATGTCTTCTTTATGCGCGTAGAAATTAATTCCATGCTTTGATTCTTGATAGATTTCGATTTGAGGGTGGTCGGGCCCCATGTGGCATTTTCCGCAGTTTTCAGGCTGACGAGCCTGTGCAACGGAAAAATTATGGCGGTTGTGGCATGCGGTGCAGGACCCTTTGGATCCGTCGAGGTTGATACGTCCCATACCTGTATTCGGCCATGTTTTAGGGTCGAGCATCAAAATGCCGTTGTCGGAGTATTTTGGCTTTCCGTCGGCGTCTTTCAAAACTTCGACTTTTGAACCGTGGCATTGCCAGCAGCCATTGACGGCTGCAGGGTTCGATCCGTCCATATAAGCTTCGTGGCCTTCAACAACCTCAGCCAAAACATTGTCCAGGGAGCCCATTATCATACCTGCATCGGCATGGTGGCTTGTTGTAAACTGTTCTGCCTCGTCAGAGTGGCATTTGGAGCAATCGCCGGGAGTTACAATAGTCGCAATCAACTGGCCTTCATGCTCATAAGCATCAACATCACCTTCTTCGGCGCCATGACACTCTAAACAGCCAACACCAACTTCGGAGTGTTTGCTGTTTTTCCATTGTTCAACAATAACTTTTCCAGCACCCTGTTCGCTATGGCAGCTGATACAATGTTTAGTCTGAGTATCAACAATAGGATCTGGTTTGTAATCGGGCTGTGAATGTTCCACTTCTCTCCAAAGAGCCATAAGCAGAACCACGATAAATACTACACTAAGTACTCCGATAATCGTTCTTTTTGTATTTAAACTAGTTGCCATTTCTTTATGATTTTAATTTTAATAATTTATTTTCTGTTTATAATTAATGTCCAAAAATTTCCCAGATGGTGAAAACGCAGATTGTCAACATTCCAACAATACCTATCCAGAAACCAACTTCTCTCTCAGGGAACCATTTATCAAAAGCTTTATCGATAAAGGGCCAAAAGAAAAGTATTCCCAAAAAGGTTATCGGCCCCAGAACGCCTATCATCAGATTAGTAACCTTCAACCAGCGGAAAACAGGATAAAAATACCATTCGGGCTTAATATGCAAAGGTGTTACATTAGGATTTGCCGGATCTCCCAGCTGTGCGGGGAATAATATTGACAAGACTACCAGCGCGACCATGATTATGGAAACCATTACCAATTCGGTCATGATGTGGTCGGGCCAAAGGGGAAAGGTCTTTTTCTCAAGGTTCTCGTCCCCTTTAAACTTATGTTCGGTAACACCGTGTGTCCTAATAAGGTAAAGATGCACAACAACTGCCAAAGCAATTAAGATCGGGAGCAGGACTACATGGAACAAGAAGAATCTCGTAAGGGTGTTCTGCCCTATCTCCGATCCTCCTCTCATAAAATCGGCTATCCAGCCTCCGATAAAGGGAGTGGCCCCGGCAATGCCGGTACCAACTTTCATAGCCCAGTAGGACATTTGCTCATAAACCAGTGAATAACCGGTAAATCCCAGCATTAGCGTAAGAAGGAACAACACTACCCCGAACATCCAGTTCAGGTCTCGCGGTGCTTTATACGATTTAGTGAAAAACACCCTCATCATGTGAAGTATCAATGAGGCTATCATTATATTCGACGACCAGCGGTGAATACTTCTTATCAACCAGCCATAATCGGCTTCGTAAGTTATGTAGGCAATACTTTTGTACGCATGTTCGGTGTCAGGCACATAATAAAATATCAGCATCAAGCCTGTGATAACCTGAACAACAAACATATACATAGGGGTTCCGCCCAAGGCCCACCACCAGCGCTTAAGGTGGTTAGGAATGGGCTCCGCAGTTAATTGAATCATTGCTTCCTGATCGACAGGGAATGATTTGCTAAGCCATTTTGTAAATCCCATGATTAAGCCTCCTTATCTTGAAAATAAATAAATACATTATCGCCGGCAATTTCCGTTTTATATGTTTCCAGGGGTTTAGGTGGCGGGCCGGCAATAACCTGCCCGTCTTTATTGAACCTCCCCTGATGGCAAGGACAATAAAATTCCTGACGATCTTTTTCCCAATAAACTGTACAGCCCAAATGTGTACAGACAGTTGACATGGCTTTTACCTCGCGTTCACCTGTACGCACCAAAACAAGGTCTTTTCCTCTTAAGTCACGAAACTTTTTCGTGGTGTTAATGGGAAGTTCTTCAAGGTGCAGGGTGAAAATCCTCCTTTCAAGATTGCGTTTCTTCGGGGTGATGAAATTTATCCCCATGGCCGTAATCCCGGCAAACGCGGTTCCTAAAGGAACGAAAGCCAATAAGTTCTTAATAGCATCCCGTCTTTCCATAGTTTAAGTTTTAATTATTTCTTTTCAAAAAAAGTTGGCTTAAAGGTAATCATAAGCCACGCCCAATTGTTGGTGTTTTGATAATTTCCCCCTTTTAATACCTGCATGGTCTCTGTAGCAAGCATTTGCGAGTATCCGGCCTGAAGCTGAACTTCTTTCGACAGGCTATATTTTACTGTTAGATCAATCTCGGTCCCTAAGCCATTGCTGTAATCCTTAGTGGCGTCGCTGACAGTGGCCGACGACATGAAATAATGCGGTATCAACAAGAAGAGCCATTTTTCATGCTTATACTTGATAGGAATGTAAATGTCGGTCAACCCAACATTTCCAACGTGGTTTCCTACATAAAAATAGTCCATCCAACCGTTGAACTTATGATTGGTTCCGTAAAAAGGAGTAAATGATTTGTCTTTTCCGTTTCCTTTATCTTTTGTAGCAGTTCCCGAAAGATATTCAAAACCTAGACCAAGCCCAAAGCCCTTTGCCAGATTGAACATCACATCACCTGCAAAATAAGTGGCTGCTAAATCAACGTTCGCGCCATTTTTACCACCTTGATAATAAAATGTCAGGTTGGCCTTGACTTTATCACCTTTATAAGTCAAGCGAGGGCCTATGGTCATGCTCCAGGCAACTTTCTCGACCGTTGTGGCAACGGCAGTATCCGAATCGTAAGCAAGCCCGTTATAAAGTTCAAGCACACTTAGGCTTATTTTGTTGAATACTCCGTGATAATGAATAAATTGAAGAGCCTTGTAGTTCTTCATACCTATATAATCCATCCTATAAAGCGATTCCTGTAATGCATTATATGCAAAACCCAAATCAACGGAATGCTTTTTGTCGTTATATCTAAATATTGCCGCATCGTGGCTTCTTGCCTGCTGTGCCCAGCCCACGTTACCAAAAATACGGTGGTCGTCGTAAATTATTTCCTGACGGCCTACCTTAAACGAAAAAGTCTTGGAGAAAAGAATCTCGCCCCAGGCTTCGTGAACCGAGGTTCCGTTGACATCGCCTTTGTTCAACTGGTTGACGTCGCCCCAAACCCTTATGTCCTGTAAGCTTAACTTGAACCTGAAGTTATCGTTAGCATAAAAACCGTTTAAACGAGTACGTTGCGAGATAAATGCCGCAGCGTTGTTGCCGTCGGGCATGAGGGTTTTATAACCATTCCTAAACTCGAAACGAGGCCGAAGCTCAGCAGATATTTTTGCTGTTTGGGCAAAAATGTTCCCACCTAAGAACATCGAACTTAATGCAATAAGTAAAAAGTAAAATTTTTTCATTTCTGTTGATTTATTTTAATAATTTAAGTATTTGATTTCTGAAATACAAAACTATTAAATAATCAACCAAATATCTGTTAGACCCGTAACAGCAATGAAATTTATACTAAATCTAAATAAATATATTTCTAAACGATTGATTTATCGCTTTTTACATACTTGTTAATCATTAACAACAATTAAAATAATTTAACTGTTAATTATTAACTTTTAGTTATATGATATAAATCATATTTTAAGAACAAATTAACAATACGAAATTTGGACAAAACTCAAGGCGGGTTTTATAAATAGTCTCTAAGGGTTTCGTTTTTCATATAATCAACGAACTGGGAAGACAGGTGGTTGACGACATTGTTTTGAATACATTTTTTGACGGGGCAGATACGATAGTCATCAGAACAATCCTTCAGGGCGACCGGGCCTTCAATGGCCGAATAAATATCGTACATGGATATTTTAGAAATGTCAGCACTAAGGTAGAACCCCCCGGTAGGACCTCGCTGAGAACCCAGAAATCCCATTTTTACCAAACGCTGCATGACTTTCCCTATATGGTGCTTGGATTTACCAAGACGTTTTGATAGATCAATCGCATTCATGGGCTTGTTTGTTCTTGCCAATAAAACCATACCATGGATACCTATTGCCGCAGCATCGGAAAAATTAATTATCAAGGCCATTATTTGTGCTTAATTAAAAAAATGCGAATTTATCCTTTTAAGGCACTTAAATTCTTAAATTAAAATAATTTAACAAAACAAAAAAAGGACTTTCCACTTAAAACCTTGATATAATAGACTTTACCGAGTTAGCATAAGATGCCCCAAAAAGGTTGACATGCACCAGCAATGGATATAAGTTACAATATTGCATACGCTTTCGCCATCCGTTTGCCAAGGGATAATAATTATTGTATGAATCATAGAATTGATGCGAAAACCCTCCGAACAGCATGGACATTGCAAGATCCATCTCACGATGCCCGTAATAAACAGCCGGATCGATAATTACGGCATCGTAGTTTTCATCTACCATAAAGTTGCCGCCCCACAGATCGCCATGGACAAGGGCTGGCGGTTCGTGTGGGAACATCTCGTCGATCCGCTTATAAAAGTTATTGAAATGCGCAATTACCCGCTTGTCGATCAAACGGTTGTCCATCGCCATTTTTAGTTGTACATCGAGGCGTTGCTCAACGAAAAAGTCAGCCCAAGAGTCTTTTTGGTCGTTATACTGAACCAATGATCCGATATAATTGTCATGATCAAGCCCAAACCGATTTGTCGTGCATTTGTGCAGATCAGCCAATTTGTGTGCAAAATTATCCCAAAACCCACTAGTTTCGTATGTGCCATCGATATACTTCAGAACCAAAAAGGAGTCATCTTCAACATCTCCGAAACAAACCAGCTCGGGAACTTTTATGCACCCTGCCTGTTCAAGTATCTTGAGTCCTCTTGCTTCTTTTTCAAACATTGCGGGAAAACGGCTTCGCGAATTTGTCTTTACAAAAAATATATTTGTATCTGTTTCTACTTTATATGCATTATTTATGGAGCCTCCGCCTACTGAACTATAATTCAGCACATTGACCGAAGCATTAAAATGCCGGCCAAGAACTTGTTCCATTGAGTTTTTAAGATTCATCTTTTTGTTGCCAAATTTAATAAAAAGACTGATTTGCAAACAGGAATACAATAATTATCGTATAAACCGGCATGCGGGGCTATGGCAGAAAGGCCTTTGCTCAATAACCATCTTTTATGTTGCCAACTATGAACTGGACATCAAGGTTTAAGGCTTTTGCCGAAATAGTGGCTCCAGAAATAGCTTCTATATCCTTGCCATATTTAAGTTTTCTTTCACCGCCATAACCTTTGAATTGCCTCAGCCATCCCGAGCTCATAACTTCGTGGCCGTGGGTTGCCTGATAATTGAATATTTTTATTTTTTCAACTCTTGCGTTCTTATCGGTAATCAGAAAATAATCGAAGAACTCAAAAGGCAGGTCATCGTCTTCATTGTTGATGGCACATCCGCCCTGCCTGCACGAATTAACCCTGCCGACATATAAAAATCCTAAGGTATCGGCCTTGTCCGTGAGCGTAAAGTATTTCCCGCCGCCATAGGCGTTTTTAATGTTGTATCTTTGAATTTCAATGCTTTTGTCTTTCCATATCCTGTTAATTAGCTTGGCAACCTTCTTTTCCGGAAAATCCGGATCATCCGCTATGAAAAAGGATGAATGGATAAACCAGGCCGGTATCACTATTAAAATCAAAAACAGGTTTCTCATGACAACAATAATTAAAACCATATACCTATGCCGGCATTAAAGGATTTCTCATAACTGCTTTGCGATTTTGATTTAATAAGCTGAAAATCGCTTTTCAGTACAACTCCCTGGTGTATTTTCCAGCTCAAACCTGTTGTTACTATCGTCTTGTTGAATGCGTCCTCAGCAGTTATACTACTATTAACGGCATAATGAGTGTCGTAGTTCGATAAGCGCACGAAAGGGAAAAGCTTGGTTTCGATATTATCGGATTTTTTAAAAACGTTATAGGATATTTCGGCATACCAACCAAGCATCTGGCTGCCCAGATTGGTTGTTTTGCCGCTATTCCCGGCCATTAAATTATATTGATCGGTATTCGACAGCCAAACCTTATATAATTGCCCTCTCAACTCGAAGCCTTTCCGGCGATAACGTAAATCAATGCCGATCATTGAAACACCAACTACTGATGAGTCGGCCCTGGAAACAGCATAAATATCATTTCTGGCCAGGCCACCATAAAGTGACGACTGCGTTTTCCCAAAATATGTTGATGCCCCGATATTTAGCCCAAGTATTCCGTAATATTCTATTTTAGTGGCAACTGAAGGTGAGTTGATATACGATTCGGCGCCTTTTTGACGTGCTTGGCGAAGCCCGTTCTTCCCGGAGAGCAAAAATTCACCATCGTTGTACCCTGCAAAGCCATTCATTAAATATGCCTGGTATTTCATTGATGGCCCTGGGATTAAACCGCTGAACCCCAGGCCTATCTCGCGCCATGTAGTGGGCGATACGTATTTGTCGATCAAAGGGCGCTCTACCCCGTTGAAAGTAGTTGGCTCATGATACTCATTGATAATGCCCATGGGAACAAGCATTAAGCCCGCCCTGAGGTTTAAGTAATTATTAAACGAATATTGTATGAAGGCCTGTTCAACAAAAACTTCTTTAACGTGCTCAAACTCAAACTCGCTCACAAACTGAAGGTTCTTGTTAAAACGATACCCGAAAAGTAAAATCAAACGATGAACGTCCAAATTGCCGGATCTGTAATTATCTGCCGACAAGGGTTGGTTGTAATCAATTTGTCCGTAACCTCCGATGTTGAGCTTGGAACTACCGTTCAACAGTTTATTTGCTGCATTGGTATATCCTGATTGAGCCTTCAGGCCAGTACCAATAAAACCGAAAACGCTTAAGCATATAAAGAACAAGTATTTTTTCATTTTTATTTTTTCGTTATTAAACATCTGCAAAGGTGCATAAGCCACCTTACTGAGGCAATACCAAAAACTTGGTATTTTTATTGGCTTTAGTGGGCTTTAGTGCGACAGGCTGGATTTTTTACTTGATAAAACTTGTGTTATGTTGTATATTTACGCTTGTTTTACGAATTTCAAATTATAAAAAACATTAAATCAATTAGTTCTTTATAAGGTGTAAACCGATAAAATAAGATGGCATAAAAAACAAAAACAGTGTTTGAAAGGACTCAATATATTGTTTTAGCGTTTATTAGCGGGGCACAAGAAACAACATGCTAACATTAAAAAAATACAATGTAAGCTTATGCGGGAAATTGTAGTTGAAAATAAACTTGACAAAGCCCTCGATTTTTTGTACTTTCGCCGCCTTTTTGTTTGTAAATCAGCGGAAACCGATTTAGGGAATGCAATTATAATTAAAGCAATAATAGATTTCAAAAAAACTAATCATATTTTTTCATGAAGTTATCACAATTCAAATTTGACCTTCCAAAGGAATTGATAGTAGGTCATCCACCTTTAAACAGGGATGAATCAAGATTGATGGTGGTTGACCGCCAAAAAAAAACGATCGAGCACAGAAATTTTAAAGATATCATTGAATATTTTGATGACGGTGATGTTTTTGCCATCAACAACACAAAAGTTCTTCCTGCCCGCTTGAATGGCGAGAAAGAAAAAACCGGCGCAAAAATCGAAGTTTTCCTTCTGAGGGAGTTAAATCGCGAAAGCCGTTTGTGGGATGTCATGGTTGACCCGGCAAGAAAAATAAGAATCGGGAACAAATTAT
>JAJRQZ010000174.1 GCA_024279935.1 Bacteroidota bacterium | reverse complement strand
TTAAAGTGCCTGAATAAACCCTGAAAAAGCACAAACGACCTACAAAGGGGTCAGTTGCAATTTTAAATGCAAGTGCGCTGAATTTATCATTCGGGTCAGGAGAGCGGTATTCTGTTGCGTCTGTTTTCGGGTTTGTTCCTTCAACGGGCGGTATGTCCAATGGGCTGGGTAAAAACTCTATAACCGAGTTGAGCAGCATTTGGATGCCTTTGTTCTTAAAGGCAGACCCGCACATTACCGGGGTGATGTCCAGTTTGAGGGTTGCCCTTCTTATAACGTCTATCATTTCCTGTTCAGTGATAGAATGCGGGTCGTCCATGAATTTCTCGAGAAGTTCGTCGCTTTCTTCGGCAACGCCCTCAATGAGCTTCATCCTGTATTCGTAAACTGTTTCTTCCAAGTCCTTTGGAACAGGGATTTCCCTGATTGTAACGCCATTGTCTTCCTCGTCCCAGATAAAGGCTTTGTCTTTAACAAGGTCAACTACTCCCTGAAAATCGTCCTCGGCGCCTATTGGAATCTGAATCGGCACAGGGTTGGCGCCCAGCTTATCTTTTATTTGTTCGACAACACCAAAAAAGTCGGCGCCTGCGCGATCCATCTTATTAATAAAACTTATGCGCGGAACATTGTATTTTGTTGCTTGCCTCCAGACTGTTTCTGACTGAGGTTCAACACCGCCGACTGCGCAAAACAAAGCTACGGCGCCATCCAGGACCCTTAATGACCTTTCAACCTCGACTGTAAAGTCGACGTGGCCGGGGGTGTCGATTATGTTGATCTTAAATTTTTTATTGAAAAGTTCCCAAAAGACTGTGGTGGCTGCCGAAGTTATGGTAATACCCCTTTCCTGTTCCTGGACCATCCAGTCCATGGTAGCGCCGCCTTCGTGAACTTCGCCTATCTTGTAGTTTTTCCCGGTATAGAATAAAACACGTTCGGTAACGGTAGTTTTGCCAGCATCTATATGCGCCATGATCCCGATGTTCCGGGTAAGCGCTAAGTTGGTATTTCCTTTAACTGATGCCATTTTGGTTTAAGTAGTTATCTTGGTCGTGTGTTAAATTAGAATCTGAAATGCGAGAATGCCTTGTTTGCATCTGCCATCCTGTGGGTTTCTTCCTTCCGCTTAAAAGCAGCGCCTTCTTCTTTATAAGCTGCAATAATTTCGCCTGCCAGTTTTTCGCCCATTGTTTTCTCGTGGCGCTTACGTGCGAAGTTGATAAGGTTTTTCATGCCTATCGATTGCTTGCGGCCGGCGCGGATCTCTGAAGGTATCTGGAAAGTTGCACCACCGATACGACGGCTCCTAACCTCAACGGAGGGTGTAACCTTTGCTAAACCTTTTTTCCATACTTCAATAGGATCCTCGCTGGTTTTTTCGGCAACTATGTCCATGGCTGCGTAAAAAATCCTGTATGCAGTACTTTTTTTGCCTGCCAGCATGATATTGTTAACAAACTTGGTCACCAAAACATCATTGAATTTCGGATCAGGAAGTATGATACGTTTTTTTGGTTTCGCTTTTCTCATATCTATATGTTATATAAGATGTTTAATTCCTTTTATTTATTTCTGTTTAGGACGTTTAGTTCCGTATTTGGATCTTCTTTGAGTGCGTCCCTCAACACCTGAGGTGTCGAGCGCCCCTCTGATTATGTGATAACGAACTCCCGGAAGGTCCTTGACACGACCCCCGCGAATCATTACAATGGAGTGCTCCTGGAGATTATGGCCTTCGCCCGGGATATAAGCGTTGACTTCTTTACCGTTTGTTAATCTAACCCTGGCAACCTTGCGCATTGCAGAGTTCGGTTTTTTTGGTGTTGTTGTGTAAACCCTTACACAAACACCGCGACGTTGCGGACAAGCATCAAGTGCTTTTGAATTGCTCTTGTCAACCAGTTTCTTACGACCTTTTCTTACTAACTGTTGTATTGTAGGCATATTAATTATAATTTTTCAAAAATGCTACCCTGTTTTTTTGGAGGCGCAAAAGTATAAAATATTCTTTTGGAACCTCTGTTTAATTCTAAATTATTTTGAAACTTGATAAGGATGGGTTGCCGGGAGGTTGTTTTAAAACACCACAATTCATATAATCTCTTTTTGAATTGATCCCGGAACCTCTAACGTTTTACCTTCTCAGGTTCCTTTAACTCTATGTCTTTCAGCGGCTTTGATGAAAAATAGCCTTGAAAGCGGGTGCAAAGGTACAATTCTTTTTTTGTTTGGCAAGAAAAACGTGAGAAATAATTTTATTGGGATGCTTGTTGTTGTTATTGATTTTAGTATCTCTTTCTTTCTGTTAAAAGATATTTAATTGGTTGTACTAGCCTAAACAATAGCCTTTTATTGTCGGTAACTATCTCCGCGGTGCCTTTCATTTTTTGAGAAAATTCAATATCAATACCATAACTTGTTCTCATCCCTTTATTGAAGCTTACTTCCACATAATAAAAATCTTCGTTTGGAATTGAGGAAATGCTCTGAACGACCCCCTCTAACATGCCAAACTCCATATATGGATAATTGAGTAATCTAATATTTACTTTTTGGCCTTTTTTAACTTTGCCTGCTCCAACCACCGGAAGCATTAACTTACCAATGATATTATTAGTTGCGCTAGGCGTAATTGTCATTATTATATCTCCCGAATTAATATTTTGGTTATTGCTCCAATACTTAGTAAAAATACACTTGCCATCAATAGGCGTTTTTAAAATATATTTTTGTTCCCAGATGTCTATTTGAGCGCTAAGGTTTTCATGTGCGGCTTTCATGCTTGTTGTCAGCTTATCATACTGTTGTTGGTTCATTAGTTGAAGATCGAGTGCGGTATTCCTTAATTGAGAAATTTGAATATTGATGTTCGCCAGTGAGGTAAGGATGCTTTCATACGCATATTTTTTATTTAGATACCTGCTTTGCGATTTCTCAAGTTCTGCATCAGCGATGGTTTGACTGGTAAATAGTTTCTGATATCTCTCATAATCTTTTTTTGCTAACCGAAGGTCAGTGTTCAAAGTGCGTTTTTGGTCATTAGTGTAATTATAATAAATTTGATAATCGTTTATTTGCGTATTAATGGCATTTATCTACTTGCTGTAGTATGCCAACCGTAAGTAATTAGCCAAACTGTTGTATGCAGAGAGAAAAATGGAGAAACTGGTCTGAAGCTCTCCTAGATTTAAAGGTTTGTTCATTAAGTTTTCCGGAGGTCTTATAGAATCTTTTTTGTTAAGCGCCGTGCTTATGGAGTCCAACAGTATGCTAAGCAATTTAATGTGCTCATAATTAGCAGGGGTCTCAATAATTGCCAATATCTGGCTGCTTTTTACAATTTCATTATTTGCCACAAAAATCGAATCGATTTTGCCACTAACTTTAGCCTTGACATCGGCTGGTGGGTTTGTAGTGGTAATCTCTATTGTTGAGCTGATAAAATCAGGATATTTAAAAAACCAGCTTCCGATTAATAGAATAAGCACGATGAGAAATATCAAGGAAACGCCCCACCGGATTATCCTGTTTGGTGTTTTGCCGAGTATCTCGTCAATTTCTTCGGTGCGTATCTCAAGTTTTATTTGAGGCATGATAGTTATTTAATGTGGTAATTTGGTAATGTGGTAATTTGGTAGTTATTTAATGTGGTAATGTGTTAATGGTAGCGTTTTTGGTTTGATTTGGAAGTGGATATTATTTTCGATAATAATTTTTTTATTTCAAGTAGTTTAGTTTCAAGATTTTTTGTGTCAGGATAAGATTTTGAATATTTACAAAGTAAAATCCAGTATTCTGTTTCTTCGGCTTCTTTATCCGATATTTTCAATTTATGGATAAAATCGGCTTTACTTTCGGCACTTTGTGCTTCTCTGATATTTGCACCAACAGAAGTTCCTGATTTTAATATTTGTTTTGCAATAACATATTTCCTGTCTTTTTCCAGTAATTCTGCATATTCAATAATACTTAATGCAAACTCAAAACTCTTTTTCAAAATGATATTTTCTTTCATAGTATCACTTTATTTAAAATTTATCCAAAAATACCAAAATACAAAATAAACCATCTCATCTCAATTAGCAAATTAACCCATTAACCCATTAACCCATTAACCCATTAACCCATTAGCACATTAGCACATTAGCACATTATCACATTATCACATTATCACATTATCACATTAGCACATTAGCACATTATCACATTATCACATTATCACATTATCACATTATCACATTATCACATTAGCACATTATCACATTAGCACATTACCCCCCAAGCTCCAACTGATTTTTGACCAGTTCATAATATTTTCCTTTTTTCATTGTCAATTCTTCATGGTTTCCTTTTTCGATAATCTTTCCTTGCTCAAGCACTACAATCTGATTGGCGTTTTTTACCGTGCTCAGCCTATGCGCCACAACAACAACAGTTCTTCCTTTAAAAAAATCATCCAAATTTTCCATTATTATTTTCTCGTTGTTGGCATCCAGGGCATTGGTGGCTTCGTCAAAAAAGATAAACTGCGGGTTTTTGTAAACTGCCCTCGCAATAAGTATCCTTTGTTTTTGTCCCTGGCTGAGTCCGGTGCCCTCCTGTCCTATTTTTGTGTTGAAGCCCAAGGGCAAGCCTTCAATATATTCCTGTATGTTGGCAACCCTCACGGCGTTTAGCAGTTTCTCGCGATTAACTGTTTCATCGCTAATGGCAATATTGTTTGCAATTGTATCTGAAAAAAGAAAGCCGTCCTGCATTACCGCACCTATGTTTGCACGCCATATTTGTGTGGAAATATTGTCGAGTTTGAATTCACCTATCCGTATCTCACCCTCTGCGCTTTGGTAAAACCCAAGCATAAGTTTTATAAGTGTGGTTTTTCCGCTGCCGCTCGTGCCGACAATTGCTGTTATTTTGTTTTCAGGGGTTATCAAATCCAGATCCTTTAAAACAAATGGCGACCGAGGACCATCATATTGGAACGATAATTTAGAAATACTAATCTGTTTTAGTTTGGGCTGCCTGTTCATCCTTTGGCCTTCATCTGATTGAGGTTCTTCGTCTTCTTTTAGGTGGATTTCGCCGAGACGTTCAAGGCTTATTTTGGCGTCTTGTGCAGATCGGACAAAACCTATCATCTGTTCAATAGGGGCATTTAACTGTCCAATAATATACTGTACGGCCATCATCATCCCTAAAGTCATATTACCGGTAACTACCGATTCGGCTGCAATAAAAGTAATGAGAATATTTTTCGATTGGTTGAAAAAAGCACCACCTGCTTGTTGGTATTGGTTTAATGCTAAGCCTTTTATGTTCACCCTGAACAAGCGTGCCTGTATTTTTTCCCATTCCCAGCGTTTTTGTTTTTCGCAGTTGTTTAGTTTTATTTCCTGCATACCAGTAATAAGTTGAATCAGGTTGCTCTGGTTGTCCGACATTTGGGCAAAACGTTTAAAGTCGAGTTCGCGGCGGCGTTTCATAAAAATAAGCACCCAAGCAATATATAGGATGCTGCCAATAATGAAAATTGCTAATATTTTCAGGCTATAAATACCGAGTACGATGGCAAAAATTATGAGGTTTACCATTGAGAACAATACTTGAAGTGAAGAAGCTGTAAGGAAATTTTCTATTCGGGTATGGTCGCCTATGCGTTGCATAAGGTCACCAATCATCTTGCTGTCAAAAAAGCCTATTGGCAGTTTCATCAGTTTGATGAGGAAATCAGAAATAAGGGAAATATTAATACATGTACTTATGTGTAGGAGAATCCAACTTCGGATAAACTCCACAGTTGTCTGGCTTATAAAAAGTACCAGTTGTGCAATGAGTACCAGAGTGATAAAGCCAATGTCGCGATTGTTTATTCCAATATCCACCACTGATTGTGTAAGGAAAGGAAAGATTAATTGCAACAAACTACCCAGAATCATCCCCAATATTAATTGGATAATGAATTTGCGGTGGGGCCTTAAATAGGAAAATAAAAAACGGAAACTTTTTTTGTTGGGCTTGTCATCTTCTTGGACATAAAAATCGGGAGTTGGTTCAAGCAAAAGGCAGATTCCCTGATCTTCTTCACTCTTTTTTTTGCTCAACCAAGCCTTTACGAATTCTTGTTTTGTGTATTTTAAAAGACCATGTGCAGGGTCGGCAACTTTTATTGTTTCGTTATCGGTTTTTCCCTTAATATCATAAACTACCACAAAATGTCTTTGTTTCCAATGTACAATACATGGTAGTGGGACTTCTTTGCTTAGTTTGTCAAACGGAATACTAACCCCCATTGTCCTAAACCCTATGCTTTCGGCGGCATCGCTAATACCGAGCATTGAAACACCTTCGCGGGTAATATGGCTTTGTTCCCTTAACTTAAGCAAACTGTATGCTTTGCCATGGTGCTTTGCCATCATGCGCAGGCAGGCAGGGCCGCAGTCTTTGGCGTCGAGTTGGTGGGTGTGGGGGAATGTGAACATTGTTTACAGATTGTTTTGTTTTAAAACAATTTTACCATCAAACAAATTGATGATTCTGTCAGCAAAACCTGCATCTTGCTTTGAGTGTGTAACCATTACAATTGTTGCGCCTTCCTTGTTTAGGTTTAACAACAATTC
>JAJRQZ010000173.1 GCA_024279935.1 Bacteroidota bacterium | reverse complement strand
TGAAGGTTTATGGGAAATAGAAGGTTCCGGCAACTTCAATATTTATTTTTTCGCAACAGTATTATTAGCATTTAAATTTTTGTTATATTCGCAGTATTCAAATTTTTAACATAATTAAAAACAATGGCTTTAAGTTTCAAGAGAGAGGTTGCTTTAAATGATGTTGTTTTGCATCTCATTGGTTTACAGTTAGTTATCCCCCCCCCAGATATTTTACCGAAACTGTATAGCATTTGTTTCTCAATATATCAACTTTAATGCTCATGTACTGCCACTGTCTGCAACAATTGGTATAAATACCTCTTACACAACTAACACAATATCGTGCTATAAATATTTGTTCCTTTGTGACAACAAGTACATCTTTGTTATCGGCAAGAATAATTTTGACAGGCAAAAGCCGTTTTTGGTTAATTTTTCGCCTGCCTGCCCAGCCAAAACGGCATAATTATCTAAATGTATTAAATGGGAAACCCTGCAGCAAACAAATGTTGAGCGTTACGGTAGGTAGTTGAATGAGCAAAGAAAAAACAATAAAAAAAACTAAAATGAAAAAAACTAAACATGTTATAATTATATCACTAATATTGGGAGTTATTGGTTTTGCCTGTAAAAAGGAAGATAATAACATGCTCGACGAGCAAAACACAAATTATTCTGAAAACATACTGAAAAGTATAAATAAGTTTAAGCAAACTATGGAAAGCGGTGTCAAATCGGGTGGGAGCATGCACATCGACACTGCCGTTTGGAATCTTGAGGCACTAATTAGTTACGAAAATGCCTATCCCGACTCGTCTTCAAGGGATTTCATAACTGTTGAATCCTATTACACCCTTCACGTTGATGCCGACAGCATGGCTACCGATGCTGCCGTACAGGCTGTTTATCAGTTGATGCTCGACTCTGTTGACCACCACCTATCGCAAATAGATGCAGGCATGAAGTTCCTTGTTTTTTGCGATGTTGAACTAATAGAAGTTGTTGGAAACACTGCTTTTGTACAAGCCACTAACGGTTATGGTTTTAACCTTGTGCTTGGTTGGTATACACCTTTTGATGATGATTGGATTTGGGGCAGCCTAGGTAGTAGTCTTGCAGGAAATTGTTCCGGAACGGACTTTACCTCCGATGGTTCAAACGAAATCCAATACAGATTAAACCATCCGGCCGTGCAGATACCCGGACCGGGTTCTTATACAGATTATGTAACAGTTTACAGGACTGATTCAGATCTTGATTTTGATAGAAGAATATATTGGGATTTCGATGGCATATTAAATAATTGTTTGAATATAAATAATTTAAACGATTATCTTACAGAGGCTCACGATTTAATATATTCTTATGATGATCCTCTAACACCCAATTATATTGAGGGTTTTAGACCCCAAGGAAAGGATTTTATAAGTATTGAGATAACTGACGAATGGATATCTGATCCAAATATGAATTCAGATTATTTGCACCAGTATAAAATCACATACGCTAAACCATTCATAATACAAGAATAAACACAATATTAATATAGTGCTGAGTACTTTTGCTCAGCACTATTTAGTTATTTTTATTATGCACAAAAAAATCACTTTAGTACTATTCTTAGCATCATTTTTTCCAATTTCGTTACTTAGCCAAAAAAGTTATAATCTTATAATAAATTCAATAAATGATGAGGCAGTAAAGTCTGTAGTTGAAGATAGTTTAGGTAATTATTATATAGTGGGATATAGGACTAACCCATATATATTAGATTTTGACAAAGCTATTGGTTCAATCTGGAAGTTGGATAATGGGCTAAATTTAGTTGATAGTTTGTATATTAGTAACGTAAACAAAGCCGTTCAATTTCTCAACATTGATTTATTGGAGTCGGGAAATTTTATAGTGAGTGGCATTTCATATGATACGGCAATGCGATATTATCGGCATTCCATTGATTTGTATAAAATTAATAATCAATTGGAAATCACAGATCAAGCATCTTTCGCTTTTAGTGACACTATTAGTTATAGGTCAATGAAACAAGTAATAACTTATGATAATGAAATCTTAATTTCAGGGTTTTTAAGAAATGGTTATGGTTTTTCGCCATATTATTCATTCTTGGGTAGATTTAATATTGAGGGACTTGATAGTATTAACTTAAAGATTATGCCTTCTGATTATTGGTATAATTCTTTTACACATAAATTACCTGGAGATGATTATTTTGTTGCAGGTTCGGTAAAAAACGGGGGGAATCTTCCATATCAGTATATTATTTTCGATTCTTTGTTTAATTATAAAACACATTATGATATACCAGAAGCAAATAACCCATTTAGTGCAAAATGGGATACTGATACTTCTTTTTATATGGTAGGACATGTTTCAACTTCCCGTGGTATTCATATGATTGGAGTATTAAATCAAAAAAGCATTAATAAACTGAATGACTACAATTATAATGAATTTGGGAATGATGATACTATAAATGTAGTTTCTACTCGGATAGGTTTAGATTTTATTAATAAAGATTCAATATTTATTGGAGGCACTTATAATTTTGCATGGGGTCAAGACGTATTTGCAAATGTCCCCAGCTGGTACAGCATTATCCAAACCGATAGTTTGCTCAATGTCCGTTGGGAACGGTTTTATGGTGGCGATGCGTATTACATACAAAGGGTTACTATTGCAACAAATGACGGCGGCTGCCTGCTTGCCGGCGAAAGATACGATTACCAAAACGCCACGGAACTCGAGCGCGATATCTACATCTTAAAACTGAACAGCGAGGGTCTTCTTACAAATACCCCCGATAAGCCCCAAATACAAATGCAGGAGGCCATTGTTTTCCCAAACCCCGGCAGCAACTATCTAAAGGTAAGGGTGGCAGCCCAATACCCCCAAAGCACTTTCGATCTTTACGACATTAACGGCAATTTGATAAAAAGAAAAGAGATAAACGGCAAATGGGGCCGGGTGGAAACAACCTTTTTGCCCACAAGGAGTTATGTTTATAAAATTTATAATTCGCAGGGCTTATATGAAACGGGGAAGTGGGTGAAACAGTGAAATTTATTTGGAGTAAGGAATTGTTGAAACAGTTTCCTTTATTACTCCCGTTTTCTTTTCAATTTCCTTAATCAGTTCCTCTTGCACCCTTGCCCGTATCAAATTGTGGTTCTCCTTTTTCGTCTTAAAATAAACATCTCCATTTAAGAAATCAGTCAGAAAACGGAGGCCGATAATATAAGTCATCAAAACAGGGGCGAGGTGAAGGTTTTGCTTTTCGGACTTTGTTAAAAAGGAAGCCGTTTGCGAGAGGTAGCCTTCCGTAAAACCATTGAAATTATCAAGACTAAACTTTACTTTTTTCAAATCTTCCTCATCTTCATCGCTAGTGTTGGCAATGGTTCTCAATGCATCGCCATAATCGAAAAGTATGCTCCCCGGGGCCATGGTGTCGAGGTCGATTACCGCAACTGCCTTGGCATTTTCAAAAAGAACATTGTTTATTTTTGTGTCGTTGTGGACAATTCGCTTAGGGATTTTGCCTTCCACAATTAATCGTTCCACCTTAAGAAGTTCCTCTTTTCGCTGCAGGAAAAAACCAATGTCCTTTTTAACAGACTCCCTTCTGCCGGCAGCATTGTTTTTCATAGCCTCATCAAATTGCTTCAGCCTGAGCGACAAAGAATGGAAATTTGGGATTGCCTCTTCAAAATCGCTGATATTTGCCTTTTGAAGAACCTTGGCAAACCAACCGTAGGCTTTCCCAGCTTCATAAGCCTGATCTGGATTTTCCACTCTCTCCAGCGAATGGGTGTTTGGCACAAATTCCATTGCCCGCCAAAAGCCCCCATCTTCATCCCTGAAAAAATACTCCTTAGTGTTCGCTTTTAATAAGTGCGGAACAACAAATTGGGAGTTTATGCCAACTATTTGCTGAAGCTTTAAATGATTATTTATCAAAACTTCTGCTTTGCTAAAAACAACAGTGTTTATTTTTTGAAGGATAAACGAAGATGATCGAGTGTCAACCTTAAAGGTGCTTTGGATGTGGCCGTTGCCGAATTCGTTAACTGATTTGATTTCGCTCTCAGCAAAAAATATGTCTAAAACTTTTGAAGGAATCTTCATTTAAATAATTGTATAATTTTCGAATGCCGTAACTCAATATAAGAATCCAAATAGCCACAGTGGGATTTTATTTTTATAACCATATTCTATCTCGTCGAGGGCAAGAAACGAATCCTTGATTCCTGCGATCTGTTTCATGGTTTTTGTTTTACCTCCAATCTCAAAAGTATATTTCCCGTTAACCAAAAAATCACCTGATTTCGGGTAACTAATAAAGTGTGTTTGAGACAGTTGATTCAGAAAAAACGTTTCTCTTATGCAACCGGTATTTATATTTGTTGAAATAGCATTTATTAGGTTAGTGTTGCTCAAATATAATTTGTCCGGTTTACGAAACATAACATTTCCAAGCCCGTCAGTAGAAAGAGTATTTATTAAACCCGCCATACTCAGAAGATTTAGATATTTGCTCAATACATCCCGGCTGGTATTTAGTTTTCGGCTTAAATCGCTAATGTTAACCTTAAAAGGTGAATTATTGGCCATCATCAGCAATAGTCTTTGAAGTTTCCGCCGGCTTTCATATTGTATGTTTTCGACAGCAGGAATATCGTTGTCGATAACAGTTTGAATTATTGCTTCAAGTTTTTCATAGTATTGATAATCTTCTTTCGACTTAAATGGATATGCCCCTGTTTGCAAGTATTTTTTGAAATATTTCAGGCTTTTGATTCTTGCGTTTATCACCAGACTCGATTTTTCATGGTTTCGCAGGATTTCATCCAATGTAAAAGTATCAAATTTAATATTGTATTCAAAATCCAAAAACTCGCGAAATGACTGTTCCGGTAGTTTATAAACCGTTGCTCTTCTGCCCAAATCAGCGCTGTTAATATAAAAATCAATTGCCGACGACCCACTTAAAATAAGATGCATATCAGGATAAAAATCATAGATATTTTTAATTTCCGCCGACCATCCTTTATATCTGTGCACCTCGTCAACAAACAGGTACTTACCGTCATAGCTTACAAATTCTTCCACCAATTCCGACAAACTGTTTTCTGAAAAGTAAATATCATCCAGTGAAATATATAATACTTGCTCTAATTCAGTAAAATGTGATTTAATATATTGTAAAACCATTGTTGTTTTCCCAGTTCCCCTTTGACCTCTTATTATAATTAAACGATCGTCCCAGTTAATCATATCAAATAAATATCTCTTTTTGATATATTTAACCGGATTTAAAAGCCGCAAAAAAAAATTTCGTAGAAATTCCATATTGCAAATACACAACTCTTTTAGGTTGCAACCTGCAATATATGTAATATTTTTAAGGTTGCAACCTATAATAATATGAATTGATCGCAATTTATAACCTACAACCTAATATATTTTTTCCCTACGAAAACAAGTAGGATTATTATTACGCTAAGCTTCTTTTTAGTGATCGGCATTAATTTATTTAAGATAATTATAAAAAGAAAATATTGAATAAAGAGGGATGTTAGCAAATGTGCCGTCCTGATAAAAATTTCTTGGGGAAGAACGGTAAATATTTTCCGGCGAGTATTTTTTTTCATAACTCCTCAGGCTGCTGAGTTTTTTGCTCTTGCCGCTTTCTACTTCCAGAGGGAAAATATTGTTATCAGCTTGTACGATAAAATCTACTTCTGCATCACTTTTTGATGTCCAATAAAACAGGTCTTCCATTCCGGAAGCGGTTAATTCCATTGCAACGTAATTTTCCATAAAAGCCCCATTGAATTCGGAGAATATTGCAGTTGTATCGATAATTAATTCGGATGAAATTTCAAGCATGGCTCCAAGTAAACCGGTATCGAACAGGTAAACCTTGAATTTTGAATAATCGGCATAAGCTGAGACAGGTATTTTCGGGACACTAATATTATAGGCCGGATTTATTAAACCCGCACCCTTAAGCCATTCGATGGTTTGTTCAAAAGTTGCCGCCCTTGCGTTTTTCTTAACATCGCCATATTTAAACTTTTTGTTCTCTCTTGCAAGTTGGGCAGGAATTGAGCGCCACAGTTCGGGGGTTTTTATTGCCTGACCTTTTTCGGTGTATTTTGAGAAATCACTTCTGTAAGCATTAAGGAGCTCATTTTGTATATTTCTTGCTGAGGCGATGTCCTTATTGGAAAAATAATCTTGCAATACCTCGGGCATGCCTCCCAGAAAAAGATACATCTTTAGTTCCGACATTAATTTTTTGTGAATTGTTTCGGGGAAAGGCCGGAGGTTTTTGTTTTCCTTTATCTTTTCGGCCAACAAACTGTTATCCCCCGCGAGCAGATATTCCTCAAAACTAAGTGGGTGCATTTTCATAAAGTTTATTTTACCAACAGGAAAACTGCTCTGTTTATTAATGCTTACTCCCAACAATGAACCTGCCGCAATAATGTGAAATTCAGGATTTTTTTCATAAAAATATTTTAACGAACTAAGTGCTTGTGGCAATAGTTGTATTTCGTCAAAAAATATCAGGGTATTTGCGCTTTCTATTTTATGTCCAAGCAATAAGCCAATATTTTCGATAATATTTGGGGGGCTTAAGTTCTCCTCGAAAAGAGACTGGAGATCAGGTCTTTCTTCAAAATTAAGGTAAATGTAATTGGAATATTCCTTGTTGCCAAATTCATTAACCAAGTAGGTTTTACCAACCTGCCTGGCTCCCTGTAGCAATAATGGTTTACGCTTACTGCTGTTTTTCCACTTTAATAATTCTTCGTATAATTGACGTTTCATTGTACTATTTCCTCTAATTCTAAACTGTGCAATTTGAAATACACTCCAAAAAAGTGTTGCAAAGATAGTAATAATGCTCCAATAAAACATAATTAATCAAAATAAATACTCCAATAAAGTGTAATTAAACGGTGTTATATACTCCAAAAAACGTAACTAAGACCCTGAAAGACCTACAAACATTGGATTATTTAAACCTAGTTTGCTTTCAGTTTCCCAAACTGTTTAAATAAGATAATTGTAGAAATAAGTGCAATTGCCGAAAACACACTGCCCATAACATAATCGAGGTAAACAAAACTGCCAATTGCGAACAGTGAGGCGTAAATGGCAATGCTTCCGAGGAAAACGCTCAACAGCTGAATCGGCATTTCCCAAGCAGCCCCCGTTTCTGCGTCATCCTTTATTTCGCCTCTTTCGGCGGCAATGGCAGCAACCTTTTTCCATCCCGGCCCGCCCGGTCTCGTGAGCTTATAAAACCTTATAAGAACATCCATGTCCTCAGGCTTTGTGAGCAGGGTTGTTAGCAGCCATACAACTGTTGTCATGCCAATTGCGATCAATAGTTTAATTGTAAACTCATCAAGAACTGTGCTCTGAAAACTGCCTTCGGGCAGAAAAACCAACACAAGTGCAGCAATAGTGGCAAAAATCATCGAAACAATTTCCGTCATCGCGTTTATGCGCCACCAAAACCAGCGTAAAAGATAAATAGCCCCCGTACCGGCACCCGAAAGTATAAGTATATTAAATGCCTGCGTGGCATTGTTAAGGAAGAAAAGCGCCACAAGTCCGGCAAGTACCATTAAAACCACGGTCATTATCCTGCCCATCATCACCAGATGCTTCTCCGTAGCCCCGGGCTTTATGAATCGCCTGTAAAAATCGTTTACCACATAGGACGAACCCCAGTTCAAATGTGTTCCTATAGTTGACATATATGCGGCAAATATCGAAGCCACCACCAATCCTATCCATCCTTTGCCGAGTTTGGTCATCATTACTGGATAGGCTATGTCGTCTTTAAGATATGTGTCCGCTATATGCGGGAAGGAAGCCTTTATGCTTGCCAGGTCGGGATAAATTATCAACGAACCGAGGGCGACGATTATCCATGGCCACGGGCGTATGGCATAATGCATGAAATTGAAGAGCAAAGTTGCGCCTATGGCGTTTTTTTCGTCCCTGGCGGCTAGCATCCGCTGAGCGATATATCCGCCGCCGCCTGGTTCCGCACCGGGATACCATACCGCCCACCATTGTACCGCTATCGGGATTATCAATAAGGGTATATAAATTGAAGGATTGGAAAAATCAGGCACAAAACTGAGCTTGTCGGCTATGACCGGATTGTTTATCAATTCATGGAGACTGCCTATTTCCGGTTGCCTTATGGTTACCATGGCTACGAGAACAGCCCCGAAAAGAGCAATCCCGTATTGGAAGAAATCGGCCCAGATAACACCTTTTAACCCGCCTAAACCGGCATAAATAACTACTCCAATGGATCCGTAAACAACACTCTGCCAGGGCTCCAGGCCCAGCATCACCGAGCCGATCTTAATTGCTGCCAGGGTTACCGAGCCCATTATCAGCACATTAAAAAAGAAACCCAGGTAAAGGGAACGGAAACCGCGCAAAAACGAAGCGGCCCTTCCCGAATAGCGAACCTCATAAAACTCCAGGTCGGTAAGCACATTGGAACGCCGCCAGAGCTTGGCATAAATAAAAACGGTAATCATTCCCGTTATCAGAAAAGCCCACCAAGCCCAGTTTTTTGAAACCCCCGACTCCCTAACAAATCCGGTAACAAGATTGGGGGTGTCGGCCGAAAACGTACAGGCTACCATCGAAATCCCCAAAAGCCACCATGGCATACCGCGTCCGCCCAGAAAAAATTCAGTGGTGTTTTTCCCCGCCGTGCGCGACGCGACAAAGCCAATGGCAACGACAATTATAAAAAAGACCCCGATTATTATGTAATCTATCGCAGAAAGAAAATGCATAATGCTGATTTTTGCGCAAAGATATTTTTTTCATTGAAAATACTGGTATAATAGTCCTTGCCATCAACCCCTCATCCTTATTATTCACATTTAATAATTCACAATTGCATTATTAAAACATTGCATCATTATATAATTCCCCCATTAAACCATTGTACCATTGAACCATTATATCATTAACCCATTGTACCATTATAAAAATCCAGACCATTAGTACTTGTTTTATGTGAGGTTTCACGGAGAACCACCAAGAAGACACGGAGGCACACGGAGATAATAAATTTTGGAACCCCTCTAAAGAACCTTTAAACCACCTTAAACCCTTCCCCCATTAAACCATTGCACCATTGAACCATTATACCATTGAACCATTGAACCATTATACCATTGAACCATTATACCATTGAACCATTGAACCATTGAACCATTATATCATTAACCCATTGTACCATTATATCATTAACCCATTGTACCATTATAAAAATCCAGACCATTAGCACTTGTTTTATGTGAGGTTTCACGGAGAACCACCAAGAAGACACGGAGGCACACGGAGATAATAAATTTTGGAACCCCTCTAAAGAACCTTTAAACCACCTTAAACCCTTCCCCCATTAAACCATTGCACCATTAAACCATTGCACCATTGAACCATTAAACCATTGTACCATTAAACCATTGAACCATTGAACCATTGAACCATTGAACCATTGTATAATTAATTCATAAATCCAGTTTGTTGTAGTTATTCCTGCATATTAATCACATTAGTATTATATTTGCAGGGATAAATATTTTTTATGATTAATCGAATACTAGAAGACAGGGTACTAAAAGTACTAAAGCGTTTTCCTGCTGTTGCTATACTTGGGCCAAGGCAATCAGGTAAAACAACGCTTTCAAAAATACTTAGCCCAAAAATTGGAAAGGAGACTTTTTATTTGGATTTGGAGAACCCGGAGGATTTTGCAGTTTTAAGTGAACCACTCCACTTTTTCAGGGTAAATCAGGATAAATGTATTATTCTGGATGAAATACAACGTAAACCGGAATTGTTCCCCATACTCAGGTCGGTTATTGATGAGTACAGATATCCGGCGTGATTTGTTTTACTGGGCTCAGCGAATATAGATCTGTTGTTTTTGAGTTCTGAAACTTTGAGCGGAAGAATAATTTATGCGGAGCTATGCCCATTTTTATGGAATGAAGTATCAGAAAACACCACAATTTATAATCATTGGATGTTTGGTGGTTTTCCTCAACCATGCCTTAGTAATGATGATGTCTTTCGTAAGGAGTGGTTTAAATCGTTTATCCTTACTTATGTAGAAAGAGATTTCAGGATTCTTGGTCTGAGCTCATCACCTTCAAATTTGTCTCGTTTTTTTTCAATGATGGCCCATTTGCACGCAGGCATACTTAACAAGAGTTCTTTATCAAGATCGTTGGCGATAAATCAAATTACAGTAAGCAAATATCTATCTTACTTTCAACAAGCTTTTTTGCTGCGCGAATTACCTGCTTGGCATCGAAATATTGGAAAAAGGCTGATCAAGTCTCCTAAGATTTTTGTTAGGGACAGTGGTTTGCTCCATTTCCTTTTAAGGATTAATAATTATAATGAGGTTCTTGCTCACCCCGTTCTTGGTAGTTCTTGGGAAGGATATATTATTGAACAAATAATTTCATCTCTGGGTGATGAATTTGCTTACTATTATTATCGTACTCAGGATGGTACTGAGTGCGACTTGGTTCTTGAAAAATCCAATAAACCTTTTTGTGCGATTGAAATCAAATTTACCTCAACACCAAAACGCAGCAAGAGTTTCACCACAGCAATTCAAGATTTGGGAACAGAATGCAATTTTTTAATAATACCTCAAGTCCGCCTGTCATACTCATTGGCAACAAATATTACAGTAACGGATTTAGAAGGGTTTCTTGAAACAATTACACAAGACCGTTCAGGGAGTTAAAATTTATTATTTCAACATCAGCATCAACTCATCCAACTGCTCATTGGAAATGGTAGAAGGTGAGTCGATCATTACATCACGGCCCGAATTATTTTTAGGGAAGGCAATATAATCGCGTATCGAATCGGAACCGCCGAAGAGTGCCACCAAGCGGTCGAAGCCCAGTGCGATGCCTCCGTGAGGGGGAGCGCCGTATTCAAAGGCATTCAGCAAAAAGCCGAACTGTTCCTGTGCCTCTTCCTCGCTAAAGCCAAGGTGTTTGAACATCAGTTTCTGCAGCCCGCGATCGTGGATACGTATCGATCCGCCCCCTATTTCTGTTCCGTTTATCACAAGGTCGTAGGCATTGGCACGTACTTCGCCGGGCTTACTGTCGAGCATTGCGATATCTTCGGGCTTGGGCGATGTAAAAGGATGGTGCATGGCGTGGTACCTTTCTGTTTCCCCGTCCCACTCAAGCAATGGGAAATCCACTACCCACAAAGGGGCAAAAACATCAGGATTCCTCAGCCCAAGGCGGTTGCCCATTTCGAGGCGGAGCTCGCTAAGCTGTTTTCTCACCTTGTCGGCTTCGCCTGAAAGCACTAGCATCAGATCGCCTGGTTTCGAACCAAACTTTTCTGCCCATGATTTCAGATCTTCCTGAGAATAAAACTTATCCGCGGAGGATTTAAAGCTCCCGTCTTCATTGTATTTTACGTAAACAAGACCTTTTGCGCCAATTTGCGGCCTTCGCACGAAATCAGTTAGTTTATCCAGTTGTTTACGACTATAATTTGCACAGCCTTCGGCATTGATTCCAACAACCAGCCCGGCTTCGTCGAATATTTTAAAGCCTTTGTTTTTAGCAAGGTCATTAAGTTCCACAAACTTCATTTCGAAGCGGATATCGGGTTTGTCGCTGCCGTAAAGCTTCATGGCATCGGCATATTCCATACGTGGCAAGACCGGAACATCTATGTTTTTTATTGTCTTGAACAGATAACGGATCAGGCCCTCGAAAGTGTTCAAGATATCCTCCTGTTCCACAAAGGCCATCTCGCAGTCTATCTGAGTAAACTCAGGCTGGCGGTCGGCACGGAGGTCTTCGTCGCGGAAGCACTTAACCAACTGGTAATAACGGTCGTAGCCAGCCACCATCAGCAGTTGCTTAAAGGTTTGGGGCGACTGTGGGAGGGCATAAAACTGACCTTGGTTCATGCGTGATGGTACTACGAAATCACGGGCGCCCTCAGGTGTGGACTTAATGAGGTAAGGCGTCTCTATCTCGAAAAACTTCTCGCTGTCGAGATATTTCCTTGTCTCTATGGAAAGCCGGTTCCTAAGTTCCAGATTTCTTCGCAAAGGCTGACGTCGCAAGTCGAGATAACGGTATTTCATCCTCAGCTCATCACCGCCGTCGGTATTGTCTTCTATGGTGAAAGGCGGTGTCTTGCTTTTGTTTAGTACTTCAATGCTTTCAAGGTCGATTTCTATATCACCGGTAGGCATATTCGGGTTCTTCGACTGTCGCTCTATCACCTTTCCCTTGATTTTAACAACAAACTCACGGCCTAAGTCGCGTGCCGCCTCGATAACGGAAGCATTTGACCTGCCCTCCTCCAGCAGTAATTGAGTTATTCCGTAGCGGTCGCGCAAGTCAAGCCATATCAAGCCTCCCTTATCACGTATGCGTTGTACCCAACCGCTGAGTATTATTTGCTTACCTTTGTCCTCTATCCTTAATTCACCGCAAGTGTGTGTCCTGTGCATTTTTTATGTCGTTTAATTCAGTCGGCAAAAATAGTAAAAATGGATAGAACACTGATGACGCGAATCGAGCGGATTTGTACGGTTTAAAACAACTGTGATTATCTGTTTTATCTGCGTCATCCGTGTTCCCATCTATTCAAAAACAAAACACTCCCCACATCCAGCAGTGGCCCACCGTAAAGTTCAATGATATCAAAGTCGTTTAAATACTCCCTTACTTTTTCTCCTTCGGCTAAGCTGCTTAAGCTACCCGCGATAAAAACCTTGTTTTCCAGAACGCCGCAGCAGCCACCGAAAAAGCCGTTTTTAAAACCCTCCAACACAATCCCTGCCGGATTAACGTACAGCACATCCATTTTCTCATTTTCCAGTACCTTGAAAATTCCCTTATCGGAAGTAATAAATTTTTCTCCGCTTAGCGGAAGCAAGTTACAACGTGTGTAGGCCTGGTTTACATGAATTATCTTTTTGTCTGTGGAGAGCCCGAGTATTATTTCATCCACAACTTTAGTATTTGCAATGAGGTAGTTTTGTGTAACAACTGCGTTGTAAATTGCAGTTGCCGGATATTTTTGTCCAAGAGGTTTTTTGCCTTCCCCAAAGTTAATTTCATTTTCTCTGAGAAAATTTTTAAAGGACTTTGGAAGGTTTGGTGCAACAAGCAATTCTTCGCCAACTGTACAGAAAAAAATATCGGGATGGTTCGATATTGCAGGGTAAACAATTCCTTCTGTTTCAAGCAAGATAATTTCGCCAAAGTTTTTGAGTTTGCTTAATGCCTCCTGTGGGAGTATATTGTTGGTGATGATTTGCATGAATTATTATAAAAACAAAATCAACATTTTTATATCATATTGTGGCAACCGAACCAGTAATTTATACTACACAACAAACGCGCCTTTGTATTCTTCCACATAATCGAGTTCGGTCCCGGTATAGGTATGCCAAAATTATGTTGATACAAATATTTCTACGCTTAAGAACGACAAGTTTTTATTAAAATTGCAGTTAAACCTTAAATATTAACGTTAATTTTTCAAGTTCAGTTATAAATCAATCTAAATTCGGGTTAATTGTGAAATAAAAATATCATAGAAATTATCCTTACTTTTACAGTCCATAAAATTTGAAGACTTGTCAAAAACCAAATCAACATATTTCTGCCAAAGCTGTGGCAGCCAAAGTAGCAAATGGATAGGGAAATGTCCTAGTTGCGGTGAATGGAACTCGTTCGTTGAGGAAATAATAAGTACTGGGAAGAAAGATGTCAAAGCCTATGCAAAAGGCAATAAAAAGCCTGTTCCTCTGCCGATTACCGATATTAGTTTTGAAAAAGAAAACAGGCTAGGCACGGGCATGGCCGAGTTCGACAGGGTGCTTGGCGGCGGAATGGTTGCCGGCTCCATAATCCTAATTGGTGGCGAGCCTGGAATAGGGAAGAGCACTCTATTATTACAGATGGCGCTCAATATCAGCAACAATCGCATTCTTTATGTTTCGGGCGAGGAGAGCGCAAGCCAGTTGAAAATGCGTGCAGACAGGATAGGGATAAAAAATCAGGATTGCATAATCCTCAACGAGACCAACACCAATGAGATTTTTCGCCACATAGGCGATTTAGAGCCCGGAATAGTGATAATCGATTCGATACAAACACTGCATACCGATGTTTTGGAATCCACGTCCGGCAGCATCTCACAAATTCGGGAAACAGCTTCCGAATTCCAAAAATTTGCGAAGACAACGAATATCCCGGTGGTTTTAATTGGCCACATCACGAAGGACGGAAATATTGCCGGGCCTAAAATACTGGAGCACATGGTTGATACCGTACTAAATTTCGAGGGCGACAGAAATTATGGATTTAGGATATTGCGCTCGGTGAAAAACCGTTTTGGATCCACATCGGAACTTGGTATTTTCGAGATGAACAACAAGGGCTTAAGGGAAGTTTCTAACCCCAGCGAGCTATTGCTTTCGCAGCGCGACGAAGATGTCAGCGGTGTTGCCATTGCCGCTATGATAGAGGGCCAAAGGCCGATGCTGGTCGAAGTCCAGGCATTGGTGGGCACCGCTGCCTATGGAACGCCTCAGCGTTCTGCAACCGGCTTCGACACCAGAAGGATGAATATGCTCTTGGCGGTTTTGGAAAAGCGCAGCGGCTATAAAGTTAGTACCAAAGATGTGTTTTTGAACATAGCAGGGGGCATCCGCGTTGACGACCCTGCCATTGATTTGGCCGTAATTGCTTCTGTGCTTTCGTCGGCAGAGGATATTCCCATTGGAAACAATGTTTGCTTTGCAGCAGAAGTTGGTTTGTCTGGAGAAATAAGGGCTGTTTCGAGAACTGAAAACAGGATTTCAGAGGCCGAGAAACTTGGCTTCGAGAAAATTATCGTTTCAAAATACAGCATGAGAGGAATTGATGTCAATAATTTCAACATCGAAATAAAAACTGTCGCCAACATCAGGGAAATGACTGAAAACTTGTTTTAAGCTGGTTATTAACGGGCCTTCGGTAAATGCCCTTTTTTCAAGAAACAATTTTGCAAACAGCTCAGATACTTATAAATAAACTCAATCCGCGCTTCATTCTTGCGATTATCCTGTCAATTATTATCAAAGCCGTCAAGCCAAGAAACAAAGGCAATACCAGCGGGCTGGGAATAAAGAGTGTTTTTATGCCCAGCAGCTGATTGCTTACGCCATCGAACAGATTGGAAAGGATGCCATGCCCGGGATTGTTGCTTATAAAATAATGCGATATTGAATCGAATATGGAAATGTTGAAATAATAAAACACTAT
>JAJRQZ010000172.1 GCA_024279935.1 Bacteroidota bacterium | reverse complement strand
GGGGTTATATTCAGCAGCTTTATCAAGTTGATTATCAACAGCCCCATGCTTCAGCGTGGGGTTATATTCAGCAGCTTTATCAAGTTGATTATCAACAGCCCCATGCTTCAGCGTGGGGTTATATTCAGCAGGTTTATCAAGTCGATTATCAATAGCCCCATGCTTCAGCGTGGGGTTATATTCAGCAGCTTTATCAAGTTGATTATCAACAGCCCCATGCTTCAGCGTGGGGTTATATAAGTTGATTATCAACAGCCCCATGCTTCAGCGTGGGGTTATATTCAGCAGGTTTATCAAGTCGATTATCAATAGCCCCATGCTTCAGCGTGGGGTTATATTCAGCAGGTTTATCAAGTTGATTATCAACAGCCCCATGCTTCAGCGTGGGGTTATATAAGTTGATTATCAATAGCCCCATGCTTCAGCGTGGGGTTATATTCAGCAGGTTTATCAAGTTGATTATCAACAGCCCCATGCTTCAGCGTGGGGTTATATATTTGAAATCCCAGTAGTTTTAGCGGAAATTTTGTGTTTTTCAAACAAAAGATGTGACAAAACGGATAGGTAACCAATGAGTTAATATTTTTCTCTACTGCTGAGTAGTAACAAAATTAAACATGGATGTTTCATCTTATGCAAATGACGGAACTCTATTTTCCGTCTAAGTCCTTGATGAGAATAATCTTTTGGGGCTCAGTATATTTATATGATTTCAAAGATAAATAAGTCAGGAAGAAAAAGCCTATAAAAGCCAGCATTATAATTAGCTTCCGTTTGCCGAAAGACCTATTGGAAGTTGGTTCGCAGACATCCCCGGCGCATTTGTACAATTTCCAATTTAACTTTTTGTAGAGGATGCAGCCCAAACAAATACCAAATACGGATTCAACAAAAAGCAAGAACAAGCACAACCAACAAATGCTAAGTCTAATGGGGGAAATTATGTCGAATATGATATAATATGTCATTATCGCTCCCAGTATCATACCTAAGAACCAAGCAAATCTTTTGGGCTTTGCCTCAACCCAATCGGGTTCCTGATTGCTGACTATCAACCCGCCAATGAGCATATATGGCGCATACCGGGGATTAAAGGTCGTCCTGAAAACAAATTCGATTATAAATGTGATCGAAAAGAGCTCGGCCCAAAATATGGTCCTGTAAATATAAACGGAGAAAAGGCTTAAAATGCCCAAAAGGAACATTATACCTGCACTTGCCCTGGCATCTCTTTCGTTGATCACCTTAAAATCAAATTTATCTATCTTTTCCCCGAAATTGAAAAAAAGCCCCATAATCAATTTGTGAATGGTTTATAACCTGATTCCTTGATTTTTCGGGCTATTGATCGCAAATCCGTTTTAGTCGTATCAAATTCAATTATTGCCTCATCCTTTGAATGTGATGCTTTGACACTTACGACACCCTCTATTTTAGAGATGTTTTCCTCAAGCGTTACTTCACAGCCCACACAGGTCATGCCTTTCACCTCTAGGCTTTTACTAACTATATCCGATTGCCTTATAAAAACCTCCTTTCTTGTTTTACTGCCTGATGGCGAACAAGATGTTATGAAATAAAGATTGAAAAGAAGCACCGGGACCATTAATGTGTTTTTAACTCTCATTTATTGTGTTTTATGGATTCATAAATTAGCGACTGCCTATTCCGGCTTTGCACAAATCTTCTTTTGTTATCTCAATATGTTTCTCCATACCTGAAATTTGTAAAATAAAGCACAAAGATGAACAGATAGATGGGGGGTAAGCAAGCTTTTTAAACTTTTTTTTCGTTATAATCCATAATTCGATTTTCGATAGATTGTATTTCCTTTAACTTTTGGGACAAATCTGACAATTCCAGATTTGGGAATTCATTTTTTAAATACTCGATCTTGTCCTCGTTACCGCAGTTCCCCGGGCATGAGTCCAATGCTTTCACTATGCTTATGGCAATTGCCTTGCGGTAAACCTCGTCAAACAACACGTAATGCGCCTTTTGTATCCCTTTGTCGATCGATTTAAACTGTATGTTTATTTGCCCGGGGTCGCTTCCTTCATCAAGCATCCTTACAATTCCATTTATTTGCCCGCTTATTGTCTTGAGCCTGGTTTTAATATTGGCAACCAGGTCAAAAGGTAGTTTATACTCTTTCTTATTCATTGGATGACCATCTTATAGCTGCAAATAACCAATATTAAGTATATAATTGAGCTTATTATTTATTATCGATAACCCAGTTGTCAACTGCTCTATGTATCGCTTTCCATGTAAGTGTATCGCTGTTGAGGCTCCAGTCAAGAGTCTTGTTGAGGGTTGTATTGTCATTGTCGTTGTTATAAAGCATGACTGCTTTTAAGAGCGGATATTTTTGGGGAAGCTTATTCAGGGCATCGAAAAACCATTCGTCTTTCTGGCCTCCTACGGCAAGGCTGCCGAACTCGGTGATTATCAATGGCTTGTTATACATCTGGAGCCAATAGTAATAATCCCCGAAAATTTCAGAAAACGACCACCATTTCGACCAAACGGCCACGGTGCCATAATTAAGTGCCCCAACGCCTACCCAATCAACATAATCATCGCCCGGATAATAATATTCGTACATCATATATGCCTGGTGGGGCGACCATACCCATACGGCATTGGTGGCTCCCATTTCGCTGAACTTGTCAACAACATGCTTCCATGCGTCAACAAACTCCTGGGGCTTGTTGTTCTGGGGTCCCCAGGGATATCTGTAAGGGTCGTTCATCTCGTGGCCCAGCCTGATGAAAACCGTTTTGCCGAATTCTTTTACGTCCAGGGCCCATTTTTCTATATAAAAATCATAGTCGCCATTTATCACATCGAGAAGCCCGTTCTTGTTTTGGTCCTCTTTAATGCTCAGGCCGTGCTTTTTGCGGTCGAAGTCGTTGAGCCAGGGCTCCCATGTAATGAAAGGGGAGGAGCCAAGGCTGTTGATGGCTTTTACATATTTCATCGGGAACTCTTGTTCAGGCTTGTCGCCCCATGCTATATATAATTGTATCAGGGCATTGTCTATGTTCAAATTGTCTTCAAGCTTTATCACGTTCTCAAAAGATTCCTGATAGTGGTTGTCATAAATGCCCCAGAAAATAGTATCAGGTGATTTGAGCAGTTCTTTGTCGGTCCGGTATTTGTTAAACCAGCCCAGATCGGCTGAGCGCACGGGCTCGCGCTGGCTTAAAAGATAACTGCTTTCAATATCAATTACCCTTGATTGTATTTTGCTTAGGAATTCGCTTAACGGCCCTTTTGATTTATCGCCCAGGAAGGTGAAAATCAATATTATTAAAATGCCGGCAATAACTACGCCCGTTGCAAAGCTGAAACGATAAACAGTTTTTTTCATAGTTTAATTTTTTTAAGATCAATTTTTGACCAGGGTTCCTCTTCTTCAAGGTTTTTCGATTCGAAGGCGGCATAAATGCCTCCCACTACCAAGATAATGGTTAAAAACGCAAATGAGAACATACCCCAGACTTTGTCTGTGGTCATTATCAACAGACCTTCCGAAACGATCGTCAAACGCGAATAAATTATATATACGAGGGTAAGCAGAAAAACAACCAGGTGAGCTATAAGCGGCCGGGTATATGGGCTTAATCCCTTAACGGCTTTTTTAGCGGTCGGGATATACGGTATGTCAGCATTAACCACGGCCAAAAGGCTTCCCAATAAAAACACAGGCCATGTGGCTGTTTTAAGTATCATGCCGTGGAAGTGGAATCCCCTTTCGTGCTCGGGATGCGAAAGCCATTGCTGCACAAACATATAAACCAGGATGGCAACAATGATTATCGGGGCGCCATTAATAATAAATTCACTGAAATCCATATTGGCGGGCAGTATCCCGGTCCAAAAATACAGGAAAGGGATACTTATATATAAGAAGGTCGTTAATCCTACCAGATAATATGTGCTTATAGCAAGATATGATACTTTTTGCCAGAAGCTAAGGTTCTTGAAAAGTACCGGTATCTCGGAGAACAAGACCTCAAAAACCCCTCGCGACCATTTTAGCTGCTGCTTGCAAAAAGAGCCGAAATCCTCGGGAACCAGTCCGCGGCTGACTACTATTGGCGTAAATATTGATTTCCATCCTTTTGCATGCAAGCGGATCGAGGTTATCAGATCTTCGGCCAGGCCTATGCCGTGACCTCCGATCGATTCGAGGGCCTTTTTGCGGAATGTGCAGTTGGCGCCTATGGCAACGCTCGACCCAAAACCGAACAGCCCCATAAGCGTCGGCCCGTAAAACGTATATGTTTGTTCGGCCGCACCAAGTGCTGTAAAAGAACGGTACTGATTGTAATATGCTTGGGCAACCTGTACAAAACCTACTTTCTCGTCCTTGAAATAGCCCAAGACCTTGTCGAGGAAGTTAGGGAAGGGGATATGGTCGGGATCCATGATCAATACATAATCCTCCTCGATCATTTTAAGCGCGGCATTTACCTTTCCCGCCTTGGCTCCCGGCAGCCCGACCAATTCAAGCCATACTGCCCCGTGTTTCTCGGCTACGGCCTTAAAGGCAGGATCCTGCGTGTCGTCCAAAAGATAAGTGGTGTGAGGATAATTGATGTTCGCACAAGCCTCTAGGGTCTTGTCGAACATGCTCAAGGGCTCCCCGGGCGAGCTGGTCGTGAAAATCGCAACCTTCAAGCCTTTTTCCGCCTCTACAAATTCCGGTTTTCTTATGCGCGAATAATTAAGCCAGATTAAAAATATCCTTAATATCCCATACCAAATTATTAATGACAATAAAGTAAACAATGGCAAGGATTCCACGTGCTGCGGACGGAACCACCAATCGGCAAAACGTAAAATACTCATTATGCCCACAAATAAAAGCGTATAGTATATGAAGCGGTCGATACTCCTTACCTCTTTGGCTTCCCGGTACGTCCATAAGTCTTTTTTGTCTTTTTTTGCCATATTAGAGATATATTTTTAATCCGATATTGAAATCGTTGCTGTTGAAATAAAACGTCTGCAGATACCTGTAGCTTGCGCTGAGTACTGTATTGTTCGACAAATTATAATTGAAGTTTATTCCCATATCCATGGGCGTAAAGGATTCCTGATAAAAATCCTGCCTTATCTCAAGCTTGCCGCTGTTCTTTTTCTTCAGGTACAGATATGGGTTCATGGCCCTGGCATAAAATCCTACCGAGGCATATAACTTGATGTTGATTTTTTTGCCCTGCCTGATGTTGAGGTTCGCCAGCACCGAGTTGCTAAACTGGTCATTAGGAGTGAAATAGGGGTCGTAAACACCGCTTATCGATTGACCGTCAACCCAGTTGCCGACAATATAGTCGAGGGAGCTTTCAGCAACATAACGGTTTTCCTTGGAGTTGGCATAATTAAAAGCATAGCCGAACTTCAGCTCGAAAACAGAAAACTTTATCGACGGACTAAGGGCCCAGGCATAAAAAGTCTGAACATTGTTGGAGTCGGGAAAGAACTCGCCTATATAACCTGTTTTAATGTTCCAGCTCTTATTTTTGTCCCATTCGGCAGAGAAGTTATAGAGGTTCCTGGTGAAAGGCTTTGCAATACTTGCCACCGTATAGGTATATAGCGATTTCTCGGCGCCCGCGCTCAGGCTTGCCCATTTAGCGATTTTTTGCTTTACGGAAACCGACCATGTAAAATCAGCTTGGTCATAGGGAGTAAAAGAAAATATCCCTGCCGATACTTTTGCGCTGAACCCTGCCCCGGGCAAGATAAAGCTGTTTTGCAGCCTGAAATCGATGAATGTCGTACTGATGCTGTCGGTCGAGAAATTCCGTCCTGACAACAGGAACGAAATGTTCAGGAAATGCGATTTATAAAACCCGCCTTCTATTCCGGGGCTTATTTGCCTCAATAACTGAGAGTCGTACATATAACTGCCGCCGATCTTCAGCCAGGGTCTTGCAATTTGCTGTACCTCGGAATAGGCTTCCCTCGTCCTCTTGTCATTTGGCTCGATGGAGAGGGATTTCTTTAGATGCCTTTCGGCCTCCGTAAAATCGCCAAGATAGTAGCTAGAAAGACCAAGCAAGGATTCCGCACCGGCAACGCTGTCATGTTCACTAGTATATAAATCAAGCAGGTGCTGCGAATATTCATAGTTTCCTCTGTCGAAAAGCATGATAGCATATTCATATTTTACGTCCATGTTATCAGGATGCGTCCTCATGGCATCTTCGTAAATAATAGAAGCCATGTCGTATTCGTGCATCCAGTACAGTGTTTCGGCATAAAGCCGCATAACCCATATATTGCCCGGGTATTTGTTGTTGAAATCACTCAGAAGCCTTGCGGATTGTCCAAAATCACCCTCGTCCCTGAGTTTGTTCGCTTCGCTGAGAGTGGTTTCCAGTAAGCTTTGCTGTGCGACAACAAAGCTCGACTGGATAAAGAAAACCACTACTATCAATATAAATTTCAATTTTGGAAAAGTATTATAGCTCGGATTCATAAATATGCAAATTAACAAATTATTTGCTTAAGTCGGTCGCAAGTCCCGAAGCCCAGCTCGTAAGAGTTTCTTTTTCCTCATGGCTTAGCCGGTTGTCGGGGTGCTTCTTCAAGAACCTTGGTGGGGGCATTTTACCGTTGTTTATTTTGTCCTCGATCTTTGAAAGCTTGGAAATGAGCTTGGATTTGCTGTAGCTAGGCATTTTCCCGTAGTTCCATTTTATTTTCGCCTTGCCTTTCCCGTCAATGCCGTGGCAATTCAGGCACGATTTATCCAATACGGATTTGACGTTGTCGGGTATGTTGAAGCCGTTCCCCTCGGGGGTTTGCACCTTGTCCGGGCTGTAGGATTTTTGTATTGTTGCAAAACTCATTAATATGGTTGCAATTGCTATTGAGAACAAAAACAATAATTTCTTTTTCATCTTTATAAAATTTAATTATTTCTTGATTATTTTATTTAAAAATACATTTTCCGCGGTAAAGACCTTCAGGAAATAAAGTCCCGGTTTAGTGTCGCCGAGCTTTATCCTAGCTGTGGGGCTATTGTTTTCGGCATCGTATCCTTGGGTTAAAACCCCTGATGAGCTATAGATTTCGTAGCGCGATATCTTTAGGTTGTCGTCCGAAAGCCTTATTGTTGTTTCGTTGCCCGAAACAGGGTTCGGAAAAATCGACATCTCACCCTTGCCGTTTTGGATATCGTTTATCCCTATGGTTTCGTCAACAACCTCGAACTGCAGCATCATGCCGCCGTCCTCGTGTATAAGCATGTGGCAATGAAACATATATGGGACGGGATCGTTGGCGAAGTCCTCGAATTTAGTGATAAACCGCACCGTTTCCTGTGGCTTTATCAGGATGTCGTCCTTTCTGCCTTGTTCAGAGGCAGGGGGGGGGTGCCGTCCCTGTCGAGCATATAAAACTGCACATCGTGTATGTGGAACGGGTGTGCGATAGCCGAGTTGTTGGAAATGCTCCAGATCTCGATATTGTTAAGCGGGATGGAATAATTAATTACGTCCATGTCGAAGCTTGTGTTGTTGATAAGGAAGTTCCCGTTCAACTGGCCGAGGCCCATGGTCTCGGGCGAAAACGTAAGGTCGCGGGTGATGTTGGAAGCGGATTCCTCCCATGGTGTGATAGTAACCAGGCTTCCCGGTATGCTTGTTACCGGATTATCGGTAGGGGCAATTACATTGAGGGAAATAATATCATAGTCGTTGCCGTTCAAAGGGTTAGGGTTATAACCGTCGAGGATCATGCTCTGATTCATTCCCGGATAAGTTGCCCCATATATACCATTCTGGAACTCAGATGCATAACTCATGATTTTAATAGTTTGGCCTTGCATATCGCCAAGGTCCAGGAGTATCTCGGCTCTTTCGCCTGGCCCCATTTGAAGCCGTGTCAAAGGAAGTGCCTCGCTCAAGAGACCGCCGTCGGATGCTATCATGTAAAAAGTCCGGTTATCCGACAAGCCGATATTGAACACCCTCATCGAAGATCCGTTCAGCAGTCGCAAGCGCACTATCTGGGCAGGAAGGTCGAGATAGGGGTCGATGGTTGCGTTAACCATCACTACATCGTCGGAATTAGAAGGGACGACAATTTGTTTTTGGTCGTCGAAGTCCTTTGTTTGTATCGCCAGCGGAAAGTCATCAACTCCATAGGTGCGCGGCAAGTCGAGCAAGGCCTCTTCGTCGTCTTTTACGATTATAAAGCCAGCAATGCCGAGCGATACGTGTTTGTTGGTCATTTGATGGAGATGCGGGTGATACCAATATGTAGCCGCTTTGTCCATTACCGTGAATGACGGGTTCCACGACCCGCCCGGGTCGATAGTTGTATGGGGGCCGCCGTCGTTTTCGGCCGAAACATGCATTCCGTGCCAGTGGATGGTTGTTGTGTCGGCTAGATCGTTGTTCACCGTAATGTCAACAAAGTCGCCTTTTTGCATTATTAAAGTGGGGCCTAGAACGCTTCCGTTTGCTCCCATGGTTGTTGTGTTAATGCCTTCGTAGAATTGGAATGTCGCGTTTTGGAGATTCAGGGTGAATTCGGTTCCTGATAGTGTTCCCGGGATTAGTACGGGATTTTGAGCTTTCAGCATCATGCCGATCAATATTAATGTAGTTGTTGTAAAGAGTCTTAATTTCATATTTAAATAGCGTTTAATTGATAATAGTTTTTATTTATTATAATGTTTTTTGTAAAATATTAAAGTTTTTTTTGTCATAGACAATCCATTTAGTCATTAGTTTACCGGAAACCTCTAAAAAAAATTCAAAAGCCCCCTTCCGGATTTAATTCCGTAAGGGGGCTTGTTATAAATCAATTTTTAATGCTTGGCATCGGTTTTTCCGTTGCAGCATGACTTTCCGCCCATCTCCATGCCTTTCGACTTGCATGAGGAACTGGCGTCGGATTGGTCGTGGTTCATTTTCATTCCCTTCATAGGGGCGCGGTCGTATTTGCAGCAGCCGGGAAGGTTGTCGTAAGCCTTGTCTTCGGCACGCATCATATCGGTATCGTGACCAACTGCGGTAACCGCCTTGTTGATTTTATGGATATCCGTTTTCGATTCGTCGAAAGTAACCTCGAGCATCTTGGTATCTTTGTCCCAATCGGCGGAGCTAACGCCATCAATGGCTTTTACCGCTTTTTCAATACGGTTTTCGCACATACCGCATTTTCCGTAAACTTTTAATTTTTCTGTTTTTACACCTGCGAAGGATGTGATTGTCAGCATCATTAAGGATGCGAATAGAACTGATAATTTTTTCATGATTTAATTGTTTATTTAAAATTAATTTTTTCTTAGTCCGTTAAAAACTATTTCTTGCGTGCTGTCGCCGATACCGTCTTGGAACGTATAGCCAAAACTATGAAGGCTCATGTTGAAACCTCCGAAATGCATGTCGCCGCTATCATGCTCATCGCTCATGTGGTGGGTCCATTCGTTTTGGCCGTCCATCATGTCGCCCATGTTGTTGTCTCCTTTCATGTGGCCGTACATGCCTTCGAAAGTGTCTCCTGTAGCGCAAACCATGATGCTGTCGTTGTTGTAATAAACATCCATGTTGAATGTAGTGTCGTAATTGCCGTTATAGCAATGGATCTGTATCTGGCTTCCGTCAACCTGGATTACCTCGGCAATCGCTGAGTCCTGGTCGATGATTCCGTTTTTAACAAAATTGCCTTCATAAGTCCCGGTGATATCGCCGATAAAATCTGCGGCTGAGGGATATGAATCTTTTTTGCAGGCACTGGTCATGAGCAAAGCAGCTGCCCCAACCAGAATTAATAAATACTTCATTTCTCTAATTTAATTTTTAATGTTATTGATACTATAATTCGCTCAGCGCCAGCTCGAGCTTTTCCTTAACCTTTATGGCGATTTTCTTTAGCTCGTCATTTTCTACAACGCTCATTGTAGGCACGGGGTCGATGGCAACAACCTCCATCACGTCTTCCTCTTTTTCGCGAACTATTACGTTGCAGGGGAGCATTGTCCCAATGTTGACTTCCTGCTTTAGTGCCTCGTATGCAAAAGCGGGGTTGCATGCCCCAAGGATTACATACTTATTGTAGTCCACGTTCAGCTTTTCTTTTAATTTCTCGTGCATCATGACTTCGGTTATAACGCCGAACCCTTGATTCATCAGTGAATCTTTTACCCTGGAGATGGATTCCTCGAACCCTGATTTTAGCTCCTTGTTTATAAAATACTTCATTCTATTATATGTTTATTGTTATATATTAAAATTTATTTCGCCCTCAACCGCAAGTCATTGCTGATTACGGAAACCGAGCTGAAGCTCATTGCGGCGGCGGCTATTATCGGGCTTAGGAGTATTCCGAAGAACGGGAATAATATACCGGCTGCCACTGGTACGCCAAGTGCGTTGTAGATAAAAGCAAAGAACAAGTTTTCCTTGATGTTGCGCATTACTTTACCGCTTAGCTCCTTCGCTCTTACAATGCCTGTCAAATCGCCTTTTACCAAAGTTATCTCTGCGCTTTGCATCGCGATATCAGTACCTGTTCCCATTGCTATGCCAACATTGGCTTGCTCCAGGGCAGGTGCGTCGTTGATGCCGTCACCAGCCATCGCAACAATCATGCCTTTATCTTGTAATTCCTTTACTTTGTTGTATTTGTCCTCGGGCAGGCAATCGGCTTCAAATCCATCCAGGTCCAGTTCGTCGGCAACGGCCTTGGCAGTGAACTTATTGTCGCCAGTGAGCATAATTACCTTTAATCCAAGTTTTTGAAGGTCTTTGACGGCTTTTGCCGATGTTTCTTTTATCGCATCCGCAACGCTTATCATGCCCTCCACTTTCTTGTCGATGATTAGGAACATGACCGTTTGGCCTTTCGATTGCCATTTTTCGGCCAGTTCGACATCTTTCTTGGACATGTCTGCTTTCAGGGTTTCAACCAGGCGCATGTTACCAAGTGCTATAAGTTTGTTTTCGTGCCTTGCTTTTACGCCTTGTCCCGTAACCGACTCAAAATCACCTACTTTAAAAAGGCTGACATTTTTCTTCTTGGCTCCTTTTACTATGGCCTCCGCAACGGGATGTTCGCTGTTGGCATCAAGGGAGGCGGAAAACTGCAATATGTCCTCGTCCGATAAATCGCCAAAGGATTTAAAAGTATTCAAGCTGGGCTTTCCCTGGGTCAGGGTCCCGGTCTTGTCAACGATAAGGCTGTTGACCTTGTTCATGGATTCGATGGCAGTGGCATCTTTGACCAACACCCCTGATTGAGCCATCCGCCCCGTGCCTACCATTATAGACATAGGTGTTGCCAGTCCCAGTGCGCAAGGGCAGGCAATTATCAATACCGATACAGCGTTCACAAATGCATAAACCAATGCCGGTTCAGGCCCGAAAAAGTACCAGATGAAAAATGTGGATAGGGAAATGCCAATTACTATTTGAACAAAGTATTTGGCGACAACATCGGCCAGCTTTTGTATCGGCGCCCTCGACCTGCTCGCATCGTTTACCATTTGGATTATCTGCGACAGCAAGGTGTCGGAACCAACTTTCAATGCTTCCATGCGGAAGACCGTTTTACCGTTGATGGTGCCTCCGGTAACCGGACTCCCTATTTCCTTTTCAGCCGGAACCGGCTCGCCCGTGATCATGCTTTCGTCGATAATTGCCGTTCCAAAGACAAGTTTCCCGTCAACGGGTATCTTCTCGCCGGGTTTGACAATTAAAACATCGCCGACGGAAACTTCTTCCAAAGCAATTTCGGTTTCTTCGCCGTTTTTAAATAGGCGGGCCACGGGCGGAACCATGTTCAGCAGCGCTTTTATTGCGGAATTAGTCTTGCTGTGGGCACCAAGCTCAAGCACCTGGCCGAAGAGAACAAGCGTCAGGATAATTGCAGCAGCCTCAAAATACAGGTGGACATTGTTTGACGCATCCTTGAACTGGGCAGGGAAAAGATCGGGCATCAAGAGTCCGATAACACTAAAGATATATGCCGCTCCCACACCTAATGAGATCAGCGTCCACATATTTGGCGACCATCTGCGCACTGAGTTCCAGCCTCTTATAAAGAAGTCCCAGCTTGAGTAAAATATTACGGGGCTGGCGAGGGCAAATTGTATCCAGGCAAAAGTCTTGCCCGAAGCAATGCCGTCCAGGTTGAGAAAGGGGAAAAACTCAGACATGGCAATAATAAAAACAGGTAACGAAAGAGCAAGGGCTACCCAAAACCTCTTCAGCATGCTTTTATATGCTTTATGCTCCTCGCTTTCAATATCCCCTGATTGGGGGATTAAATCCATTCCGCAGATAGGACAGCTGCCTGGCTTTGTTTTTTGGATTTCCGGATGCATCGAGCAGGTATAAACAGTGCCTTTTGGTTGCGGGCTGGCTTCTTTTACCAGGTGCATCCCGCAAACAGGGCAATCTCCTGCCTTCTCATAAGTTCTGTCGCCCTCGCAGCGCATAGGGCAGTAAAAGCTTCCTTTTGCGGCAGCTATATGCTGATGGCCATGTTTGCTTATATGGTCGCTGTGGCCGTCTTTTTCGTGCTCGTGTTCCTTAAAAGGCACAAGCTTCATTTTGCAAACAGGGCAATTGCCTTCGCTCTCGTACTTCTTTGAGCCTTCGCAGCCCATTGGGCAAACATATAAATCTGCTGATAAACCCTTTGCGCGGCCTGAACAGCAGTCTGCTTTATGCCCATTCCCGGTATTTTCTTTTTCTTTGTTCATGATAGTATTTCCTTTATTTTAATTTAGCAAATTTACATATTTACAACTTACTGTATATTATAATATTATAGATAAATTGTATAAAACTTATGGCAAATACTGCTAATAATACCTGCCATAAGTTTTATGGCTGTCAATTGTTGGCAGATTTCAAAAATTCAATTATTTTTTTTGTTTCGTTATCTGTCAAGTTGGCACGTACCCTCATGTGAAGCCCAACTACGTCCCATTGCGGGTCGGAGTATGATGTTGGGGAAGGTGTGTTATGACATCTGACGCAGTTCTCTGCCCAAAGTTGAGCCCCGCTTTTTGCTTCCGTCAACTGTTTTCCGATACGCAGCTGCTGATACCGAAAGCCATAACAGAGAAGAACAGGCTTACTGTAAGTATATTTATGTGATTTTTCATTTTTTTTCTTTTTAATTAATTAGAACCCTATTGCCCAGTGAATATAAAACGCATTGCCCAAAATGGGGCCATGTTCTCCTTCTTCGTTTCTTTCGCCACTTGCCTCGGAAACATTGTTTTTAAGGTTGTCGAAGCTCAGCTTAATTACTGAGCGCCATGTTAACCAATAGTTTAAGCCTATTGAATACTGGCGCAGCTTGGAATGCCACAATGCATCTTCCGGGGTGTTATACGCTGAATACCTTCCTACAAGCTCCAGGTTTTTAATTATTGAATTGTTGACCGAGATAGGCTTATACGAAATTTGCGCATAATAAGCCGAGCTCTTGTTCTTGAAGGTATATATATTGTCTTCTTCCGGATTATAGTAATTAGCATCGCTTAGGTTTGAATAATTATACTGTCCCTTGATATCGATTAAACCAACAGAACCCAGGTTTTTAACAAAGCTGAGGTCGATGCTGTACATAGAGGCGGAAACGTCCTGGTAATTCAATGAACCTAGTATCGAGTCACCTTCAAAGGGGGAGTTCTCGCTGCCGGGTTTCGCGAAATAACCAGATAGGCCTACTTCGAGTGCCGATGAGCTAAGAGGAAAGAACCCCAAACGACCACCTACGGCTTTGTTCTTGTTGTTGTCGGAGGTGTTGAAGCTGAAATCGAGCATGCCGGCTTCCTCGGGCTCAACAAGGCCGGTCTTCAGCTGAGGGCCGTTAACAACATACAGATCGTAAGCAAGCTTGCTTTTCCCTACTTGAAAAGCACCTCTTACCGCTACTCCTAAATCAGACGAAGGCCCTATGCCGTCATGTCCGAAGCCCAAAGGCTTGGACGATAGCCTGTTTATCCATGCGGGATGGTATCTTTCGATAAATGTCCCGAAAGGAAGCAAAAATGCCCCGGCCCTGAACACCAAGGCCTTGGACACTATATAAGAAGCATTAGCATATTCAAGCCCTATGTTAAGCTGGTTGTCCTCGAACTCGAACTCAAGCTCGGTTTCGAAAATAAACCTGCTGCCCTGCTTCCAAAGGAAAATAGGTGAAAATTGACCGTAAGCAAAGGTTGTTTGCTCATCGTTGATGTTTAGCCCGAAGTGTGAATAACCTCTTACCATGAAGGAAGTGTTTTTTGGCGTAATAGAATTAATGTTGTCGCTCAGTGTCTTATAATCGTTATTGCTTGCCGATTGAGAATTTACGGCAGCCACGAACGAAAAAATCAATACTGACAATAAATAGATTTTTTTCATACTAATCTTTTTTGAATTTTCTGATATAATTTACTAAACTCCAGCGCTGTTCGTCGTTCAGCACTGTTTCATAAGCAGCCATCGGAGGTCGCCCGGTGGTTATCTTCCAGTATAAAGCACCATCGGATTGGTCCTGGACAGCACTTTTTGTGAAATTTGAGGGTCTGGGGTTCAGCGACATGCCGCCTATTCCGTCCCCTTTTCCCTTTTTGCCGTGGCATACGAGGCAAAGCTGGACGAATAATGTTTCACCGTCCTTGGTAACTTGCTCGTCGCCGGCATAAGGGTTCGTAACTTTACTTGCATCCTCGGGCGCAACCCATTTGCCCGCTTGCTGCGAAAAAACAGATTTCCCGGTGCCTAGCATTAGCATCAACAATACAGTTAAGGTGATGCCGAACTTTAAATTTAAATACTTCATATATATAAAATTTAGTAATTTGGTTTCTTTCTCTTATCAATCATTAACCCTGGCCATCAGTGTTTGAAGAACATTGACGTAAATTTCGCCCTCAAGCGGGAAACTTATTTCCTCGTCAAAAAATCATCGCGCTCAAGCGTAAAGGAAAGGCTTAGCAAACAAGCGGCAGAACTGCCCTCGACCATGTGGACCAGGTTCCCGCTCCCGATTATTTGCCGGTTCGCCGGGAGAATCGTCCCCTCAACCTTAAAATCAATAGGGGCGTGCTGTATAGTGTTTACATAGTCGATGTCAAGCTTTCCTTTTACGATAATGAATTTTTGGGGCAGCTTGGTCAACATGTCCTGAATTGAATCGTTATCGGTGATCAATTCGGAAATTTCTTGCTTCATGGTGAAGTTCCCCGTCTCGTAATCGAGCATGATAACTAGTTTCCTGGAGCTTACTACCAGCGACTGTTTATTTAAATTTGTAGAAACTTTCAACAAGCCATTGTTTGTCCTGTAGGTTTCTGTCTGTGAAAAACTCTTGGCATAAAAAATGCTCAGCAGTATTGCCACAAGAAATTTCAATGTGCTAATGTTGTTTTTTAAAGCTTTCATGCTATTTATTTATCCTTATTTGAACAATTCGATTATTTCGCCGCAATCGGGCATTTTATTACCCAGATATGGGTTTCTCAGCAATCGGCCGTTACCAACCCAAATCGCACCCTTGTTTTTCAGTGCAATGGGGCAAAAAGCAGCATACGCTTTAGTATCAATTATGTTGAAGTTTTTTATCATACAATAAATAGTTTCCGAAATCTTATTGAAATAGGCTTGCTGTTCCGTAATTGGTTTTTCTTCTAAGATAAGATTCAGGTTTTTTAAAAGAGACTCCTTGTGGTTGTCCCATGCAGTATAGCCTTTGCCCCAAATATTCTTTTCAGAGACATTTTTGGTCTTGCACTTCATCAGTCCGGCGGCAAGTGCGATGTCGTCGGCGTTCTTGTTGAACATTGCATCCTCGAGCCAGAAATAATACCTTAAAACGGCTTTCATCTGCCCTTGCGAATCGTCGTCCAGCTCGTAAGGGGTTCTTAATAAAAGCATTCCCGCTTTTATCTGCTCATGGATGGCCGCCTGTTTAGCGACCGATGAATCGGGAACTTCAGTTATGCCGCTCTTTCCGGGAATGCTTTCCTGACTTAAAGTTTTCGAGTAGTATGAAATGGAAGTTATAAACACCATAATCAATATTGTCCTTAATTTCATGTGTGTTATTTTTTAAGAAATGTGATTTATGCGATAAGCGATCGTAATTAAATTGATAATATCCCGGTCTCGTCCGTTCTTACTTTATAAACCTCGTCAACAGGCGAGACGATTATAAGCCCATCACCGCGATACCCTGTTTTTGCACTTTTTTTAATAAGCTTCACAACAGTTTCAACATGTTCTTTTGCGATAAGCATCTCAAGTTTTATAACCCGGTATGAATCAGTGAAAGGATATTTAGTGCTGATGTGCTGCTTTTCCTTGTCGGAATATTGTCCTGTGCCCTCGCAATCCACGAAGGTCATGCAGCAGAACCCTGCTTTTTGTAGCTCATTGAACACATCGGCTGCTTTACGATGGCGGATATATGCTTTTATAAGTTTCATGATCCCTGATTTTAATTTTCTATTTTTTTATTAATTCCTATATATAATACCTGCACCTAAAGCTTGTCGCACTTGATAAACTCCTTTATGCCGCATTCGGCGCAGGCATCTTCATCTTTGTTCCCACCCGTTGATTCATCCTTGCCTTTATCCCGATGTTTGCTGGTTAAGGCAAAAATGCCGCTTAAGGTGATTATCAATGCCAATACTAACAGAAATGTCTTGAGGTAAATCATCGTTTTAACATTTTAACCACAGCAATGGGGTCCGCTGCTGCCGAACTCTGTTTTATTGTCATCGGCTATCTTATCTATCATCCGTCCGAAGAAGCCCTTTTGAACATCAGTTTTTTCAAAAGGGAAGTTTAAGTTCTCCAGAGTGCTTTTAATATAACTTTCGTCAAGCATCCGGTCATAGTACTCAACGTATAACTGATTGTGCGAGGCCTGGATGTTAATGATGCCCCTAATGCTGTTGAGAGCCTTAAGCAACTTGATTACAAACTCGTTATCGAGGTGCTTCTCTGCTGCGAAGATCGATCTTACTGTTCTTGGTTGTGTCATGATCCCGGTTTTAAAGACTTAATGAATAATTGTTTAAATTGTATATCTCAACATTCCTTCGCGATTTGAAGCCATGTCTTTTAAGCTTATAAACAACCAGCTTCGATTTTGGGTAGCTTCCCAATATCTTATAATCGGCGGCCTTGTCAACAAACAAGAGCATGTCGCCCTTGGTGTTAGTGATGGTCAGAGTTAAGCTGCCATGAAGTTTTTCGGAAAAATCCTCAATGGGCATCAGTTCGCTGCGATAGGTAGAGTAAAGTAAAAATAAATGAGTGCTGTCGTGCTTGCTTGCACTTAAATCCAATAATTGCAAGTTGTAGAGGTCTTGTGATTTACCAATGTTTAACTTAAAACTCTTCCAGGGTGTATTGTCAATATTATTTACACTTACGGTTTTGTGTTTTAAATCTGTGCTCATTAACTTTAAATTGCCGTTATTTAACTCAATAATTCTACTATTGGTCTGTGTGTCGGCTATAAGCCGGAACTGCGAATAAACATTTAATTGGTATCCGAATGCAATTAGCATTATTATTATAATTTTTTTCATTTTATTAGTATTTAATTATGAAAACTAACATTTGCTTTTACGAAAAACAAAATGCAATTAATTTATAACTAGTTAGATAAAGGCCGTATAATTGACCCTTCAACTAGTTTAAACCAATCTTTCAAATTAAATACGAGTGATAATAAGCTAGCAAGTCCCGATCCCTGTTATTGTTGAAAAACCTAGGCTCGATAATGGCAGGCCTTGAAATTTCAATAGCATCAGGGGCTATCTCCGATTTAACTTCACTTATATCGCTGCTTTGAGAAAAAATCTTGTTGTTGTCGATGCTAATTATTTCCTTTTGCGTGATAAGGCAATGATCGCAATCGCTTTGACTCTCGTCGCCGGGATGGTTCATTGTGCAACAACCATGTTGAGTTTTTTGTAATTCGTTTATATTGCAAAAATCACCGGCCGTAATTAGGTTGCCGATAGTGAGTATCAGCAAGCTGGCAAAAATGGCGTATGTGATTTTCTTGAACATTATAAATAAATTATAATCAAAAATAACTCTTAGTATTCAATTAGCTATTACGAAATAATGGGAATAATTAATGATATTTTTGTTATATAATTAAAATTCAGTTATTTACTCCTACGATTATAAAGTTTTTTAAAATCGGTAGGTGTTAGGCCTGTTACCTTTTTAAACTGGCTCGACAAATACTGAACGCTGCTATAGCCCAGCTTATAGGAAATCTCGTTCAGCGACAGCTCATCGTAGATAATCAATTCCTTTATATACTCTATTTTTTGGTTGATGGCAAATTTCTCGATTGTAGTGCCTTCCAGTTCCGAGAACAGGTTGCTTATATATGAATAGTCATGGTTTAGCTTGGAGGAAATGTATTCCGAGAATTTAAGCTTCTGATCATCGTTTTCGCTGCGGGTAAGTTTTATTATCTCGGTTGTTATTGCAGAAACTATTCTTGTCTTTTTATCGCTCATAAGCTCAAAGCCTTCTTTTTCGAGCGTTTCTTTGATCTTTTGCAACATTTCTTCATCAGGCTGCCGGTCAACTTCAGCTTTTCCCAGCTCAACCGAATAAATTTTCAATCCCAGCTTGCTAAGGTCTTCTTTTACAACCCTAATGCATCTGTCGCAAACCATATTTTTGATATGTAATGTATTTTCTGACATCTGACTGATATTTAAAATGTTATATGATTGAAAATTCGCCCGTCGGGGAACTTTATTTCCCCGACCGGCAAATGACAATTACTTATTAAAAGTTTCTTTAGTCTCCCCGCAACCCAGCATCTTGTCGCCAAAGTAGGGGTTTTTAATTTCCTTGCTCTCGCTAATCCAATATGCTCCGCCACTATCATTGGCCATGGGGCAGAACTGATAATATGCTGTTGTGTTGTTCAGGCCGAAATTTTTAATGCTTTCGGCGAAAACGGGATTGAATTTAGAAAATATGAATCGTTGTTTTTCAATATTTCCTTCATTTATAATTTCCTCAAGCAAGGAGTTCAGCTTAGTCATCTGTCCCATCCACATTATATGCGCGTCGCCTTTCAGCAAGGCCATATCTGTATTGCCGATGGCTTTTTTGACCTTGGCTGCCATGGCGGCGGCAGTTTTGCCGTCGCTGGCAACAAATGCGTCCTTCATTTTAATATAGGCGTCATAAACGGCCTTTAGCTGAGCTTTGAATTCAACGGCTGTCTTGGCAGGCTTTTCCATTTTGCTCATGGACTTGCTTTTTTTAGCGGTCTTTGATTTTTTGCCGCCGCCCATATCCATTTTCGACATGTCGTGAGGAGTGGAGCCGGCTCCTCCCTCGGGGTTCATCATGCTCGGAAGCCCTTGCAGCTGCGATGCGGCGTCGATTTTAAACACGCCGTTGGTCGCAATTGTCTCGCCTTCCATCAAGCCTTTGGCGACAACATAAAAGTTGCCTGCCTCCGGGCCCAGTACTATTTTGCGGTATTTGAACGAAGTGGCTTTGCTGTTCGGTGATTTTACATATACGATGGCGCGCTTGCCTGTCCATAATATCGACGATTTGGGGATAAGGATCTCGCTGCTGTTGTCGGCGAGGTCCGAATCGACAATTCCGTTTGCGAACATCTCCGGTTTCAGCTCCATATTCTTGTTCTGCATTTCAACCCTTACTTTTGCAACACGCGTCCTGGCGTTCAGGAATGGATCGATATACGTAACTTTCGCGCTGAAGCTTTTGCCCGGCAAGGCCTGTACGCTGAAGTTAACCTTGTCATTCAGTTTTATCCATGGCAGGTCGCTTTCGTATGCGTCGAACATGACCCAGACCTTTTTCAAGTCAATTACCTGGAACAGGGCGCTGCCCTCTTTAACATAATCGCCCAGGGCCACATGGCGTTTCATTACCGTTCCGCTTATGGGCGAGAGAACGTCGAAATAGACTATCGGCTCGCCGCTTTGCTCTATTTCGTCGATCTGGCCGTCGGTAAGGTCCCAAAGCTTAAGTTTTGCCCTGGAAGCGCGGTATAGCGCCGGCCGGGTTTCCTTGAACGAGATTGCCTCGAGAAGTTCCCTTTGCGCGGTTACCAGGCCAGGGGAGTATATAGTCGCAAGCTTTTCGCCCTTTCTGACGTTTTGCCCTGTGAAATTGACGAAGAGTTTCTCGATACGTCCGCCAAAACGGGCGGTAAGCTCCGCGATGTTCCTTTCGTCGGCATGTACTTTGCCTTGCAGGTAAACTTCTTTGGTGGGCTTGCCCCGAACAACTTTCATGGTTTCTATTTGAGCTAGCCTTGCCGCTGCATCCGACAATGTGATGGCATCGGCATCAAGTTCCTCGTCATTAGTTCCCGAATGATCCTGCACCGGTATTAGATCCATGGAGCAGATCGGGCATTTGCCGGGCTTGTCCTTCTTTATTTGCGGGTGCATGGAGCAGGTCCAAATAGTTCCGGCTTCCTTGGCATGATCATGCCCGTCGTTTTCCGTCTGGGTTTGAGGGATCGCATTTTCACCGCTTTGGTGGAAAAATATCCAACCCAGGAATATTCCAATAACTAAAACCCCTAAAACGAGTTTGTAATTTTCTTTTATATTATTGATTATTTTTTTCATCTGTTTGATCTTTATTTTCCCATTAAATATGTAATGAATGATATGGATGCCTGCTTGTCGGCTTTTGCTTTCTCCAGCTCGAGATTGTATTTCAGGACTTTTCGGTCCATGCGCAATATTTCCTCAAAGTTCTTGTTGCCTGTGGAATAATCTGTTTCAAGAAGCTTTAGCGAAATGTTGGCAAGTTCCAACTGCCTGTTATACAGCATGATCCTTCTGTTTGCGTCGCGATAGTCCTTCCATGCCTCCTCAAAAACTGTTTCCAGTATATTGATCTTATTTATCTTCTCGTCGGCTTTGGCCGATTCAAGATAAACAACTTCGTTTACCATCGCCTGGTATTTCGAGCGGTATAGCGGAAGCGTTATGCCTATTGAAGGGAAGATGAAGGCATCTTTGCCCGACAGATTGTTCTCGCCTTTTCCTACAAAGGTATAGTCAAAGCCTATCTTGAACGAAGGATTTCCCTTTTTAGTAGCCCATTCCTTTTTATAAACAAGGGCCTGCTGCTGGAAGTCAATGCTCAGGAGCTGGTGGTTAAGGGCGCGGATGCTGTCGAGTGCTGCCGTTTTCTCGTAGGCGATATCGTCAGTCCATAAATCATCTGGCACGATAATTTCAGAATTGTCAACGGTGTTCAGCAGATTATTGAAGGCTATCCTGAGGACGTAATCCTTGTCCCTCAGCAAAGCCAGGGAGTTTTCGAGGTCGTATATCTCCATTTCGATCCGATAATCGTCAACGGCCGATACAAGGCCTGCCTCCACTTTAATTAACGCCAATTTCTTGAACGAGCTCAGGATGTCTAAATTATCAAGAGTTATCTTAATCGCTTTGTAGTTGAAATACAAATCGTAATAATTGTTCTTTATATTATTGAACAATTCAGATTTTGTTTCCTCAAAAAGCTCATATTTCGCTTTGGCATCTTGGACACTTGCATTTTCAGCCGATTTCAAGGTCCCGAACCATGGGAACATTTGCGAGGCCGATATCTTGAATTGTTGCGGCCCTACCCTTGTTTCCACCGGACTGATAAAATAAGCGAATGCAATTTGAGGGTCAGGTAGTGCCTTGGCCTGAGGTGCTTTTTCCAGTGCGGCCATATATTCGTTAAACCTGACTTTTAATCCTGGATTGTTCCTGGCAGCTGTTTCCAGATATGAGTTCAGCTCATTCTGTGCCCTAAGGGCAGATGAAATCAGCATACCTATTATAATTATTATTAATAACTTTTTCATGATCTATGCTTTTTTCATTTTAATACTACGTTTTACTCTGCCTTCTTGCCACATGGAATAGAAAACAGGAACCACGAACATTGTCATAACCTGTAGCAGCATTCCGCCAAAAGATGGAATTGCCATTGGAACCATTATATCGGAACCTTTTCCTGTGGAAGTTAAAACGGGGATAAGGGCAATGATCGTCGTGGCTGCCGTCATCATGGCGGGCCTTACCCTTTTCGAGCCTGCTTCCAGGACCGATTTCCTAACGCCTTCAACGCTGTCGGGATGGTTTTTGTCGAATACCTGCTTGAGGTAGGTCCCAACGATGACGCCGTCATCGGTCGCGATCCCGAAGAGCGCGATGAAACCTACCCACACCGCCACACTGAGGTTTATTGTCCCCATCTGGAAAAGTTTGTGAATGTTGACGCCGGCAACATCGAAGTTCATAAACCACGGTTGGCCATAAAGCCAGAGCATGATAAACCCGCCCGAAAAGGCGACCAGGATTCCCGAGAACGACATCAACGATACTGTTACCGAACCGAATTGGAAGTAAAGGATGAGGAAAATCAGTATCAGTGAAATAGGAACGACTATCATAAGCCGTTTTGTTGCCCTGATCTGGTTTTCGTAATTACCTGTGAATATATAACTTATACCGGCAGGCAATTTGAACTCGCCATTTGCGATTTTTTCGTTGAGCAGTTTTTGGGCGTTTTCAACAACGTCAACCTCGGCATATTCAGGTTTTTTATCGAAAATAACATAACCGACCAGGAATGTGTCCTCGCTTTTTATAAGCTGCGGCCCCCTTACATAATTAAAGCTGACAAGTTCTCCCAGGGGTATCTGCGCCCCTGTCGGGGTTGGTATCAAGAGAGACTTGAGCTGGTCGGGATTGTCGCGGAACTCCCTTGCATATCGCATGCGGACCGGGAATCTTTCCCTGCCTTCAACGGTGGAGGTCAGCTTTACGCCGCCGATCGCCCCGCTCAAAATGGTCTGCATATATTTTATTGTCAAGCCGTAGCGCGCTATCGCCTTGCGGTTGATCTCCATCTCGAGATATGGTTTTCCAACAACCCTGTCGGCAAAAACGGAAATCGGCTCCACGCCTTCAACCTCTTTGAGATAGTC